>CACXKY010000014.1 GCA_902768325.1 Fibrobacter succinogenes | reverse complement strand
CCGGCTCCGGATAACCTCGCTGCCGAAAAGATGGCCGATGGTACATGGATGCTCCAGTGGAAGTACACTCCGTCGAAGGACCGTCCGGAAAGCGGCTTCATTGTGCAGAAGCTGGATATAACCAAGAACGAATGGAATACGATTGATTCGACCGGTGCTGGCGTCAATCGTTACGTTGTAGGGGAACTCAAAGACCCGTACAACTTCTTCAGGGTAGCCGCCTTCGATGAGGAAGGAGTTTCGACCTATTCGGATGATGTCCTTGCTTCTGTGGTGGCCGCTGAAGACGAAAAGCTTCCGACTCCCACTGGCCTCACTTTCGTGCGTGTCGCACCGAGCGTTTGGGAAATGAGTTGGAAGTTTGACATTGCGAAGGAAAAGCCCGAAAACATGTTTATTGTCCAGAGTTCCAAGCTCAAGGGTTTCGAATGGAAGAAACTCGCCGTGGTGAAGGGCGAAAACAGGGTGTTTATCATTGAAGGCAAGGAAAACCTTGAAACCTACTATAGGATTGCAACAACGAACGGTACCGACACGTCGCTGTTTAGCGAACCGATTCAGCTGACAACCGTATTCCCGTATCGTGCGGATGTCAATCCGATGACGCCGGGTATTTCTACGGCTTTGCATTTGAGCACGAATGGTGGATACGAAGTCGACATGGATACGTCTACGACGGATAAAATCTATGTGAGCGCGAATGTTGCCTTCGATATCGAGCAGAACATGATAGATAAGAATATCTTCGAATCGATGTATACGGATACCGTTTATTACGAGGCCCGCTGGTATACGCCGACTTACTATACGCCGCGTGGTGACCAAGTCGATGAATTTAATGATGGCGCGCTTGAAGACCGAGAGAATCTCGGCGCTACGTGGGACGAATCCTTCCTGTATGCAGAACCCGCGATTTCGTTAAGTGCCTCGTGGGGCGATTCGGTTAAGAGTGGCAATGTGACAAAGGAAATCTGGCAGGCCTGCGAGGACATTTACGGCTACAACAGGGATATAAATGGATTCAGGGTCGATTCCTTGAAGGACGAAGAAGAGAATGTCACGCTGGATACGGTAGATGTCACGGCTACGGTTGAAGAAATCGTGAATGGCTTGGTGTCGATAGACAAAGCATCGCTCTATTGGGCGATGAAAATATCGAAGAATACGGCCCTGTGCATCGAGAATCACGTGAGAAACCTCTGTAATTACAGAATCCAGGTTCGTATCGTGTGGACCGACAGGAACGGAGAAACCGACTATAGTGAATGGACTCTCCCGATTGGCATTGAAGGCGGCAAGGGTGTCGATGATTTGTGCGGCGATAAATAACGACCGCTGAACCAATGCAAAAAAGGAACCGGCTTGAGCCGGTTCCTTTTTTGTAGAAATTTAAAACTACTACCTGGAGTAGTATTCCACGACGAGCTGTTCTTCCAACTGCACCGGGATCTGTTCGCGGAGCGGGAGCTTCACGAGCGTGCCTTCCATCTTGCCGGCGTCGACGGAAAGATATTCCGGAGCGGCAGGAGCGTTGGCGATGGCTTCCTTGATCTGCACGTGTTCCTTGGAACGTTCACGCACGGAGATCACGTCGCCAGCCTTCACGAGACGGCTGGGAGAGAAGCTACGGACGCCGTTAACGGCGAAGTGGCCGTGAGCGACATACTGACGGGCAGCGAAGATCGTACGGGCAAAACCCATGCGGAAGACGAGGGCGTCAAGACGGGTTTCGAGGAGGATCATCAGGTTGTCACCGGCAGAACCTTCACGACGGTTGGCTTCTTTGTAAGCCTTGGCGAGCTGAGCTTCAGAAATGTTGTAGGTGAAGCGGAGGCGCTGCTTTTCGACCAACTGCTGCTTGTACACGGAAGCGGACTTCTTGCGGTTCTGACCATGCTGGCCAGGTGCGAAGTTGCGGCGGTCAAGAGCCTTTTGGGTCTTTTGGGAGACGGCAATGCCCAGAGAACGGGCGACCTTGCCTTTCGGTCCACGGAATGAGGACATATGTATACCTCTTAGAGGAAGCTCTTTGGTTATGCTTGCAAGTTGGTAGAGCTTGGCACGACTTGCAAGAGTAGGCCCCAATTATAACAATTTTGGGGCGCTTTTTCAAGGATTATTGGACGATAATGGCCAAAGTATCCCTTTTCAGGGGGTCCGCATAGCTTTCGGCGATCAGCCTGAAGGTGCCGCCCTCGGATTCTTCCAGCGGAATGAGCTTCGAGGAAGAGATTTCCTGCTCGCCCTTGATGGAATCTTCGCCGTTTTCCTTGCAGTCCACGTTCTGGACGTTGAAGACCGGGACGCTCATGAATCCGTTGTCGTCTTCATGGGCGACGATGTCTTCGCAGGGGACGTACCACTTGACGCTCGAACCGGCTCCGGTGGTCATGGACCGGGACATGGCGGTTCTGAAGGTGAACTTGCTCAGGATAACCGTGTCGCCGAGGACGATGTACGTGGTGTCGATCCTCTTGTTGTCGTTGTCCTTGTCGCTGAAGAAGAACGAGCTCAGCGAACCGTAATAGCTGATGCGCGTTGAGAACTTAAGCGATTCGTCGGCGTTGTCGTTGCTCAGGTAGGGGCAGGTGCTCAGGTAGTGCAGGTAGACGGCCCCATCCTTGGTCGCCTTGAAACGGTTGTTCATGGGCGTGATGGAACCGAGTGTCTTGCCCTTCTTGTCGACAAGCGTATAGGACTTGTTGTTCACGCCGCCGAAGTATCCGGTCATTTCCTGGAACACGTCGATGGAATCGCCCTTCTTCATGTCGGCGAGCCAGATGAACTGTTCCTGGCGCAGGTAGTACTTGGCCTGCGAGTTGGGTTCGCGGACGACGTCGAAGATGTCGCCGATCTTGCTGATGGAATCCGGGAAGGCGAGGTATTCGCCCTTGCCGAGTTCGCGGGAATTCGTGACGGCCTCGAACGTGGCGAACGGGCCCGAGAGGTAGTTCTCGATGTTCAGCGGTTTCACCTTGAGGGTCCAGCCGGTGGAATCTTCGGGCAAAAGCAGCACGTCGATGAGGGAATCTTCGCTTAAGAGTTCCTTCTCTTCGAAAAGGCTGAACGAATTGATCCAGTTGCCCTTGGCGACGAAGTCAATGCTGTAGCCGGTGGGGGATGCGAACTTGATGCTGATTTCTTTCGGGGAGTTCCCGATGATGGAGATGCCGCGCAGCGTATCCTTCAGGCCGATGGTGACTTCGTTCGTGTCGCCGATGTAGTCGTAGTAGGCGGTGTCGACCGTGACGTAGAGCTGGAGGTGGCTAATCTGCTTGAATTTGGCGTTGAGGTCCAGGTAGTAGAAGCCTTCCTTGAACGTGACGAACATGTTCTTCAGCATGTCGGATTTGCCCGGAAGCATGAAGTTGGAGAAGACTTCTTCTTTCTTCGAACTGTCGTAAACGGGGAGGGCCGTCTTGAGGATTTCGCCGAACTCGCTGCGGATGCGGATGGTGTCTTTCTTCATCTCGCTCGTAGCGGCTTCAACGGAAATGCGGGTGCCCGCAGGGAATTCACCAAGGAACAGCGATACCTTCGTCGCGTTCGTGTCGAGGCAGAGAACGCCTTCGCTACAGGCGAGCTGGATAATCTTTTCCTTTTTCTTCTTGATGGTATCGAGCCTTGCGATTTCCAGATGGATCTTGGCGGAATCGGCAATTTTCAGGGTGTCGTTGTATTCGATGTCCAAACGGGTCGTGAGGGAAGAACTGGACTTGAAGGAGTCTTCGGCGAAACTGGCGTCGCTGTTCTCGTCTTCCCAGGAGTTGGTATGCTTTTCTTCGCTACACGCCGTAAAGAGGGCGGCAGCCGTCAGGGCCAAAATAAGGAGTTTTTTCGTATTCATAAGTTTTGACCTGTCAGTTGAGGATGTAGAATTTCTGTTCTGCGGTAAACGCTTCGCCGATAATCTTCAAGGTGTACCTGCCGGTGGGGAAGGCGATGGCCTTGAACTTGAAGTGCGTCTTCTTTTCGCCGGGCAGGTCGCGGGCGGCGACCACCAGCATGCGCTTGCCGAATTCATTCAGGATTTCAATCTGTACGAACTGCGGGTAACCGACAGTCAGGTCGAAGTCGCAGTCCAGGCTGTAGATGTCGATGTTCACCTTCGTGAGCGTGTAACCGCCGTCCATCTCGTCACCGGTGACGGACTTCGAGGTGTTGAAGTAGCCGACGAACAGCGACGGGGCGAGGTTCTTGCCCGCCTGGTGGGACTTGAGCAAAGTTTCCTTGGGCTCGACGGCGGTGAGGATTAGCGTGTAGAGCCCGGATTCGTGCTTGCGCTTGAAGAATTCGGTGAGGGTCGGCGAACGCAGGAACGCACCCAGCGGAGCCTTCGGGTTCACGGTGATGATACCCAGGTAGTCGGCGTACTTGGTATCGACGCCGCCGCCGGAGTTCTTGCGGATGTTGAACTGGCCTCCCGCCTGGTCGCGGAGGTTCGCGGGGGCGTTTTCCCAAGTGAGTTCATCGTCGCGCCAGTCGACGCCGAGCCTCTCTTCACCGAAGCTCATTTCCTTCGAGGTTTCCTTCAGGCCGAAGATGTTCAGCTGCACGGGCTTCTTGATGGAATCCGTATCGAATTCCAGCTTGAGTGCCGCGTCAAACAGCGGTCCGGGGAGTGCGGTGAGGTCGAACTTCAAGTAGATCTTGCCGCCCTGGTCCTTGACGTTGGCTACGTGCAGCGCGTCGTCGGTATTGTGCGGGCTATAGTTGTCGAACTGTGAAATCCAGGTGTCGGCGCCGCGTCCGCTCGGGATGTTGTCGCCGGTGTTGTCGATGGTCGTGTAACGCTTGTCGAACACGTAGACCTTGCCGGTATCCACGCCCGTCTCGTAACCGTCGTTGGCGGTGAAGGTCACGTTGTAACGGCCGCTCGAAGTAAACGTCACGTCGGTTTCGTAACTCATGCTGTCGGAGAACGTCGCCTTGCCCGGTCCGGAAACCTTCTTCCATTCCACGGGCACGCGGCAGAGCCCGTCCCCGCGTCCGTCATCTTCGACTGTTCCCGTCAGCTTCAGCTTGTTGGGCTGCACGAGCAGGAGTTCCTTGGCAAATTTGGCGATGGGCTTTTCGTTGGCGCCCTGCTTGGGGGCGTAGCCGGTGTAGAGCGTCAACATGCTTCCGCCGTTTTCGTTCTTTTCCTGGGTAGAACCCATGAGGGCGTAAATGGCCGAACCCTGGCGGGATTCTTCGACAATCTTCGGGTAGGCGTTACCGCGGGTAAGGGTTTCCTTGAGGCCGGCAATGGAAAGGCTCGAATTGTCGTTGATGAACATCGGCTGGGTCTTCGCCTTGTCGCTCGCGATGACGTGTACGCCGAGCAGCTCGGCAGACGCCTTGTTGAAGTTCTGCAAGATGGTGTTGCCGTCACGGGCCGTAAGCCCGAGAATCCAGAGCGTACCGCCGTTGTTTTGGATTTTCGGTCCCTTGGTGTCGCCGCTCATCGTAATCTGGCGGCCCCAGAATTTCTGGTAGTTGATCTGGATCGTTCCGACGGCCACGTCTTCCATGTAGATGTCGCCCGTACCGACCTCGGCCGATTCGAAGGACTTGAACATCATGTTCCTGAGGAGTACCGCCCTGCGGGACTTCAAGATGATGCCGTTGCCGAATTCGGAGAAGCGTTCGATGGTGAGTTCGTTGAAGGCGCCGTCTTCGATAATGAACTTGCCCTTGCCGTCGATGCGGCCTTCGGTACCGATAAGCCTGCGGACGCGGTTACGGATGTAGATGTCGCGGTTGATGGTCCAGCGGCCTCCGGGCGGGAAGTAGATGGTTTCGGCACCGTCGTCGATGGCGTCTTGGATAGCCTTCGCGTCATCGGAACCGGTGTTCTTCTTTCCGCCGTAGTCGCCGGCGATAGAAATCCAGTTGTCCGCCTTCTGTTCGGCGTAAGTCGGCGTTTCGGCTACGGGCACGCGCATGGACTGCTTGGGGCTGTGGCACAGCTGCTGGCTTGCCTGGGTGGCGAACTCGATAATCTCGTTACCGACAAACGATTCGCCGAAGGCCTTCTTGGTACTCTTGATCTTGGTTTGGAACTTGCTCGTCATCACGGAGCGCGCGAAGAGGTGGCTTTCGTTGATGATGGCGGTTGTCCCCTTGGACTTGCCGCTCTTGGGCGGCGTGTATTCGAGCGTTCCGTCGACTAGGACCATCGAGGCGTCCTTGCCGCGGTTGTAGACGGCCGGGACGGGGCCCTTGAAGCGAAGGCCGCGGATGGCGACCGTCTGCCCGTCGTTCATGAAACCGTATTTCGTCTGCCCGCCCAGCGTGACGTGCTCGAACGTCATGCCGTTCATGGTCCCTGCGGTATAGACGCCCACGCCAAAGCCGTTCACTTCGACGTTCTTCAACAGGAGCGGTCCGATGTTTTCGGTGAATC
Source organism: Fibrobacter succinogenes (assembly GCA_902768325.1). Lineage (GTDB taxonomy): Bacteria > Fibrobacterota > Fibrobacteria > Fibrobacterales > Fibrobacteraceae > Fibrobacter > Fibrobacter succinogenes_A. The sequence goes on along the minus strand of CACXKY010000014.1, from coordinate 22,337 downwards.
CCATGTCGATGCCGTAGACGCCCGCGCTGTCGCCGGAATGGACCTTGACATTGCTGATGGTACCTTGGATGCCCGCGTTGAAGCGGATGCCGATGGCGCCCGCGTTACCCTTGCCGGTACGGATGGTGAGGTCGCGGATAGAGTTCCTCTGCTTGACCTTGGGGCCTTCGCCCGTCATGATGACCGGGGAAGGGAAGTCGGCGTTGTCGAATCCCTGGCAGTTGTCTTCCAGCTTGATGATGGTTCCGCCGATGCTTTGTCCCTGGAGGATCGTGCGCTTGAAGGAATCCTCGGGCTTCTTGGCTTCGGGCCAAGTGATGGTATTCGTAATCTTGTAGATGCCGTGGGGCAGGTAGATGATATAGTCCCCGTTCGGGTGGTCGTTGAGGGCTTTCTGGATGGCTTCGGTATCATCGTGCTTGCCGTCTCCCTTGGCGTTGTAGGGAGCCTTGCGGACGTTGACGACTTCGGACCCGAGGGGGAATTCCACCTGGGCGCTAGCCTGGCCGATAAAAAGTGCAATGACAATCGTCGATAAAAAGCGGGTACAGTACATTACAACCTCTTTTTGGGGTCCTATGCCTTGAAAAATACCTTTTTCTGAACAAAAAAGGGCTTGGCGGTTGCAAAATATGTGTCTAAAACTACATTTGTGGAATGATTTCTAGAAAAGTTTGTAAAGCGCCTCTTTTGGCCGCCTTGTTCGGGATTTTTGCCGTTCCGGGTGCCCTCGGCGCATCTCCCGTACTTGCTCCCGAAAATACGCGGAATCTGAGAAACCTCGAGCTGGCGCCGATGTTGTTCGAATACCACCGTCAGACCATAGGTGACGAACGCCAGTACTTCACTTACCCCAGGCGCGATACGACCTTCCGCAAGCAGTTCCAGGGGAGCGAAGGGAACGCCCTTCTGTATTACGATAACGTTCAGGGGGCTGCCATTTCCGGCCATGGACATGAATTCCATTGCGAAAGGAACGATACGGCATGCATCGCCTCGGTAAAGGACTTGTTGGTGACGGAACCGCGCTTTGGAATCGCCGCAAGCCTCGTGGGCGGTATCGATTACCGCGGTGGCGAAGCCTTGGGCGATACCATTTGGCCCGGCGTGGACGGGGGCCTGTACGTGCGCGGCTTTGCGGACTCGGTGGACTTCGTTTTGGATGCGCGCATCTATAGCGAAGGGCATTCTGCGGAAACCCCGCGTTCCTGGGACAGGGAATTCCTGGAAGTCCAGAAAGAAGAGAACAATTCCGGCGTGGAATACACGAGCTACGCGCGTTACCGTACGCATTTTGCGTTCAACCACGACTGGCTCCGCCTCGACTTCGGCCGCGACGTGATGCACTGGGGCCCTGGTTACTACAACAACCTCACGCTCAACCAGTTCGCCATGCCCTACAATATGATGAGTCTTGATTTGGTCATTGGCCCCTTGCGTGTGATGAGCTTTTATGCGGACCTCCGCATCTATAACAAGAGCATGAGTGACAAGAACAAGGACGATCGCAATGTATTCGGCCACCGCTACGAATTGGCGGTAGACAATGCGACGTTCGGCATCAGTGAACTCCAAGTGCAGTACAATGACTTGAAGCCTTGGCTCTTTATCCCGACGGCCCCCCTGTTTATGGAAAAGGGGAATTATAGCGAACGCAGCAATAATGGTTCGCTTTCGTTTGATTTCAACTATCGCATCAAGAATACGGCCCGTGTCTATACGGAATTTTTCCTGGACGATATGGAATCGCCGATCAGCCTAGTCAAAAACGATAATATCGAGGCCAAGTGGGCCTGGATGGCGGGTTTGCAGGCCGGGCATGATTTCTTTGTCGGTGGTCACAGGGTCGAAGCCGGTACGATTTTTGAATATGCCCGCGTGGAACCGTATGTCTATAGCCACTTCGTAGAAAATACGGCGCAGATCGCGAATCTCGGTTACCCGCTGGGGAACCAGGGCGGCCCGAACAGCATGACGTTGGACTGGACCCTGTACGGTCGCCTGGATGGGCATATCTTTGCCGGCCTTCACAATACCTGGTTCTGGAAAGGGACCGATTACGGTAGCGCCGTGAACGATACGACGCCTATTCTCAACCATATGAAGATTCACAAGAAGTTCCTGGATGGCGCCAAGATGCAGTACACCTTGGCCCCTGCGGTTAGCTATGAAGGACAGTTCGTGAGCTTCATGGGGGAACTTTCGTTGATTGATGACCGGAAGGTTTACCTCCGCGCCGGCTTCAAGTGGTAGGTTTGATGAAAAAGCCTGAACTCCTTGCTCCTGCCGGGGACTTGACCCGGATGAAATATGCTTTCGCGTACGGTGCCGATGCCGTCTATGCGGGGCAGCCCGCCTTTAGCCTCCGTTCCCGCGAGAACGGCTTCAAGAATTTGGATGACCTTGCCGAAGGAATCGCCTACGCGCATGCCTGCGGAAAAAAATTCTACCTGACGAGCAACGTGATTGCGAGAAATACGAAGGTCGAATCTTTCCAGAAGGCCTTGCTTTCGGCGCTGGAACTGAAACCCGATGCGTTGATTGTGGCCGATCCTGGCTTTGTTGGGTGGCTCCGCAAGGTTTCTCCGGAAACGGAAATTCACCTTTCGGTACAAGCGAATACTACGAATTATTTGACAGCGCAGTTCTGGCATGATTTAGGGGTACGTCGGATTATCCTGAGTCGTGAGCTTCGTTTGTCTGAAATTTTAGAGATAAAAGAACGTATTCCTGGGCTCGAACTGGAGGTGTTCGTTCATGGTGCTGTTTGTATGGCCATGTCTGGACGTTGTATGTTGAGTAACTGGGTGACGCATCGCGATGCAAATCAAGGCGCATGCGACAACAGCTGCCGGATGCCTTATCGTTTGTATGCGAACGAAGGACCGCAGTGCGAAGATTACCGCGAACACGAAGGGAACTTTAGCTTGCAGCGGACGGACCGTCCGGAACTTCCTCCGGTAGCGCTGGACGAAGATACGTGGGGCACTTATTTTATGAGTAGCCGCGATCTGTGCGCCCTGGATGTGGTTCCTGAACTGATTCGCGGGGGTCTTGATTCTTTCAAGATTGAAGGCAGAACTCGCTCCGTGTATTACTTAAGCCAAGTGGTGCGTGCTTACCGTATGGCAATCGATGCCTGTTGTGAAGCGCTTTCGGCGGGTGCGGAATGCTCTGCTGCCCTTGTTCCTGCAGAGTCCCGCAGGGCTATTGGCTTTGTGGATGGGCGTGGGTTTATGCCTGGCTTTTTACGCGGTCCTTTGCCGCAGAATTACGAAAGTACGCATGTTGCGGCCGAAAACGGCTGTGTCGCGGCCCAGGTGGTACGCACTGATCCCGATACAAATTCGTTTGTTGTGAACGTGAAGAATCCGTTCTCCATGGACGATACTCTTGAATTGATGACCCCGTCAGGAATGTACCCTTGCGAGGTTACCGAAATGCGTGATTTTAGGGGCAGTGCTGCCGATAGGCTTAATCCGGGAACGGAAGGGCGCGTTTTTTTGAATTCTGATGTGTCGCAGAACACGCAAAATGCCGAATTTGCCTTCCTTGTGAGGAGAAACACTGAAAAATTTTAGTGTAAAAAATAAATTTGGGGTATGGCAGTCGATGAAGAAACCAAAAAGAAAGACGAACTGGAACTTTATCAGATAGATGATAAAGCGATCGTCCCGTTCTTCAGGGATCACCTTGAAGACCTGAAGCGCTTTCTCCATGAACACAAGGAGCAGAATCTTTCGCTCCTGGTGATGCTCAAGCAGTTTATCCGTACTTACCGCATGCCATTCAACATGCAACGTTATATGGAAGTGCAGCGCACTTTCATCCAGCAGAGTATTCACGAAAAAATGCAAGATCGCCAAGCGGCGGTGAGCCATTGGATTCAGGAACATGCGGGGCGCCATCGCGACCGTATGATTCAATTGCAGTGCCTGTATCTGGACAAGGTGAAAGAAAAGCTGTTGCCCGAAATAGAAGCCCTCTTGGACAAGCGCATCGAGGCCCTCCAGGCACGCAAGAATGAAAAATAAAATTTACATTTAGCTTGTCTAAGCGCTAACTTCTTGTTCCATATCACATTTTTTTTAAGAATAAGCAATTGTACACTAAATATATTGCTTGCTTTTTTGACGATTAATATATATTTTGGGTAGAAAATTTTTTGGGATTTTACAACGAGGTAACAAAATGAAAAAAATTTTCGGTCTTCTTGCAGTATGCGCACTTGTCGCTTGCAATGATTCCAGTGAAAATGTCGCCGGCCCGCAGCAGTGGGGTAACCAGAATGGCCAGCAGCAGGGTCAGTTGAACCAGGATTCTCTTGCTGCCGCTATTGCGGATTCTATTGCTCGTGCTCAGCAGCAACAGCAGCAACAGCAGGGACAGGATCAGCCGTTCTCTTCTACCGGCTTCAATACAGTATCTTCTAGCAGCTTTACCGCTGTTCCGGCTTCTTCTTCTGCCGCCCTTCCGGCCAGCAGTGCCACTCTTCCGGCCAGCAGCGCCGTTGCTCCCAAGAGCTCTGCCGCTACTCCGAAGTCCAGCGCTGTTATTGAGGAAGACGATGGCTTGTTCAAGCTGCAGTTGTGGGACGGCTCCGCAGGCGAAGCCCAGGTGCAGACAGGCAACAAGCAAGGTGGCTGGTGGTACAGCTACGCCGATGATTTGGGTTCTGAAATCACTTGGGACGCTGAAGTGGGCGCCGATGGCAGCATGGCCGCTGTGATTGAGTCTTGCGGCGGCATCTGCGGTTCCTTCTCCATTGGCGAAGGTGACCCCGATGAAGGTATTTATCCGTATCTCGGCTTTGCTTTCGGCTATGGCAAGACTGCATCTGCAACCGGTGATGCTACTTCCATTAGGGGCATTTGCGTTACCTACTCCTATTCTGGTACCGCTACGTTCGCTGTCGAACTCGGCATGACTTCTGCTCAAGAAAATAAGCTTGGCAGTGCTCTCCCGATGGCTGTCTTGCCGAAGGGCACCAAGAAGACTGAGGACTTCGCGTGGAGTGCCTTCGAACAGCCGGATTGGGCTACGACGGCTATGACCGGCACCAATGCCGCGAAGCAGCTTTCTTCGATCAAGTTCAAGTTTGCGGATGTCTCCGGTGGCGAAAGCGGCACGTTTGCCATTTACAAGGTCGGTCCGCTCGGCTCTTGCGACTAATCGACGCTTAGTCTAATCTTTATGACGCTCCCTCAGGGGAGCGTTTTTTTATTGCAGATTTACTTGAACCGCCTGCAATAGGGGCAGGCCTGGCAGAGGGGGTGGCGAAGCTCGTGGCGTGCGAAACCGTCGCGGAGGGAGCGGGCTAGCGGGCTTTCGAGAATCTCGGGGAGCGGTTGCGTGGCGATGTTGCCAAGTTCAATATGACCGCCGTGGTCGAGACAGCAGGCGACGACGCGTCCGTCGTGGAGGATGGCGACCTGTGTCCCGAGGGCATGACAGGTGCCTTCGATAGGCTCCTTTTTTTCGTCTAACACGCCCTTGTCCAACTTAGGCCATTCGAAACGCGTGTCCATGTGCAGGTAGAGCCGCCCGGTGATGTTGAAACTCTTGTGCCTGCTGCAGAAATGCGCCGGTGCGACCGCGGTGCCGAACGATTCGTTTATGCGGGCGAGGAATGTCTGGTTCCAGTCGGTGCTGTCTTCGGTCCCGGCGTTCCATAGCCGGAGGTTGATGTACAGTTCCGGCCGCGCGGCAAGCGAGAGCTTGCAGAAGTCGATGACGTTCTGCAGGTGGGTGGCCGCGGTATGGCGGTCGAGTTCCGCATAGGCGTGTGTCGAGAAATTCACTTGCCGTACGGCGGGGCTTTCTATCAGGGCGCGGCCGGAACGTGCGATGGTCGTCCCGTTCGTGACGAGCGTCAGCTTAAGCGGAGTCGCTTCGAGCTTTTTGACGTAGTGCGCAAATCCCGGATGGAGCGTGGGTTCGCCTAGCACATGAAAGTAGACGTTCTTGGCGCCGACATCCTGTGCGCCCGCAATGCATTTTTCAAAGAGTTCCGATGGCATGAACTGGCGGGAATCCGCACAGTGCTTGGTGCTGCTGGGGCAAAAGCTGCAACGCAGGTTGCACGAGTCGGTGATTTCGATATAGACGTTGTCCATGCCTATCCCCGACCCGATTAGGTTATTTGCCGAGGGCCGCCTTGAGCGCACGGATGGCGTTTCCGCGGTGGCTGATGGCCTTCTTCTCTTCGAGTTCCATCTGGGCGAAGGTGCGGTCGAATCCGTCGGGGACAAAGAGCGGGTCGTAGCCGAAGCCCATATCTCCGACGGGCGCATGGTTGATTTGCCCGCGGCACTCGCCTTCGAAAATCTTCGGTTTGCTCACGGTGAACTTGCCATCGGTGCCGGCAGAAACGGTCTGGTAAGAAAGCGCGCAGAAGTAACGTGCGGAGCGGTCTTCGACGTTTTCGAGTTTCTGCATCAACTTGTCGTTGTTCGCGCCGTCGTTTCCGTGGTAGCCGCAGTAGCGGGCGCTGTAGATGCCGGGTTCGCCATTCAACGCGAAGACTTCCAGCCCGGAATCGTCGGCAAGAACGGTCGCTTCGATTCCCTTTTCGCAGAGCCATTTGGCTACGGTGTTCGACTTGATGATGGCGTTTTCTTCAAAGCTGTTGCCGTCTTCGACGATGTCGTCGGTAAAGCCGATATCCTTGAGGGTCTTGAAGTCTTTGTTTTCGGTGCCCAGGATGTGGGCGAAGTCCCTGATCTTACCGGGATTTCCGGTCGCGATAACAAAAAGATGTTTCATAGTAGTTAACTATTGACCAATGACTATTGACCAATGACCATAGATTAATAGTAGGTCGGTTTAAAGAGGATGATGATGGCATCGACGACAACCCCTACGCCGAGCAGGCCCGCCGTGCAGAGCCACAGGATTCCCGTCCAAGTTTTTCCTTCGTAAAAACGGTGTATGCCCAGGTATCCGAGAAGGATGCAGAGGGCGAGGGCTATCCATTTGTTGTGATCACCTTGATTGGACATAGAAAAACCTCGGGTTGTTTCCATAAATTTAGCAAAATGCGTGTCGCAGTTTTATATATTGGGAATGTGAAAAAGATTATTTATCCTTTGGTTTTTTTGCTCGGGCTTTGCGCCTGCGCTTCCGATAATTCCCGCCCGGCTACGGATACTCCGTCGGCCACGGCAACGCCTGCGGCGCTTCCGCAGTCCACTCCTTCGACGCTGTTCGAAACAAAGCTTTCGGGTGCCGACAAGCAGGTGCGTACCGTCGCAAAGCCGACGCTTGCCGCCCTTGACTTTGCCGCCTATTCCGCGAACCCGATTCGCCTGGCGGGGAAGGACGAAAAACCGGAAAACTATACGGGAAAGAACGCTTCGGCAAAGCTTGCAGATTACCCTTTCCCGATGCTTGAATCGCTTACGGATAACGAACCTGCCGCCGTTGCAGGCCGCCCGCCGTTAGCGTGGGAACCGTTTACCAAGATTCTTTACACCCAGACCGGTAACGACTCCTTGGCCACCTTGCTCAATGCGGTTGAAGCCGTCAAGTGGGACGAGCCCGAAGTATTCCGTGCGTTCCAGACGGTATCGAAACTCTGGGGCGTCCCACTGGCCGACGGTTCCGTCGAATGGTGGGTCGAGGTGACACCGGCCACGTGGACCGCCCGCAAGCCTTTCTACGGCAAGCTGAAGCTTGTGTCGGCGGGCGAGACGGCGGAAGTCCTGAATTACTACCTCACGGCCGAGATGGGTGCCGAAGACGCCATGAACTGGGCGCGTACGCTTTCGTCTTATTGGTACCCGACGTTGAATACGGATTTGGAACCGCATACGCCGGGCGCTCCCTGGGAAGGCGGTAGGCCTTTTGCGGTGATGCGCGGTAACCCGATGGGGACTCCGATGTGGGTCGCCTTCGATGTGCCCGATTTCCGTTTGACCGACGAAGCGTTGCGTGCAAAGCGTGTCGCCGATTCCCTGGCGGAAGCGGGCGAGGTCGTCCCTGTGGACCGCGCGCTCGATACGAGTTCCGCTTTCCGCCTAGAGACGCTTGCTTCGCTGGAAGGTTCCTGCCCGGCCGATGCAGAGACGGCGAAGTTCCGCGACGCGCTCTCGGCACAGCTGAAGAAACTCCCGAAGGAACAGAACGCCTGGGAATCTGGCGGGATGCTCTGGTTCAAGCGCAATGCGAATTACTTGCTTGCCGACAAGATTACCTCGCAGGATTCCCTGCATAATCCGCTGCCGCGCCTTCTGGAACTCAAGAAGTATTTGGATTCCGAAAACATCCAACTGCTTATTGTTCCTATTCCCGTCAAGGAAGAAATCTATGCGGACAAACTTGTGCCCGGGACTCCGGCAGACCGCTGCGTGAACGCGAATGGACGTGAGTTTGTCCGTGAAATGCTTGCCGCGGGTCTTGACGTGCTGGACCTCTATCCGGCGCTCATGGCGGCCCGCGCAGGCGACGAACCGCCGCATTACAGTTACCAGCGCTACGATACGCACTGGGCGCTTCCCGGTATGCTGGCGGCGCTAGAACAGCTCGCTTCCCGTGTGACGCAGTACAGCTGGTACGCTTCCTCCGGCGCCCAGCCGGGCAGCCTGCAGATGCAAGAGACGACGACGCTCCGTGAAGGCGACCTGGTGGCGCACCTGCCCGATGCGGATAAGCCGAAGTTCCCGGCCGATACCTTGGCGGCTATGAAAGTCTTCAAGGGCTCCGAACCCTATAAGGGCGGCAAGAACGCTCCTATCTTGCTGATGGGTGACTCCTTTACGGGCGTGTTCGAATCGGTGGATCAGAAGAGTGGCGGTCCGGGTTCCCTGCTTGCCTATGCGACCGGCCTCGACGTGCAGGTAGTAACCAGCTGGGGCGGCGGCCCGGGCGTGTATCACCGCATGATGAAGATGAAGAAGGACATGCAGAGCAAGCGCCTGGTCATCTACATGATGACGGCCCGCGATTTCTGGCAATCTCCGATGGAATGGGATGCGCTCTAGACGCAAGAATCGATTCTTGTAATGAAAAAGTTTTTTGTTCGAATCTTCTGGCCTTCGTTTTTTATTTTGCTGGCGCTTTCGCTTGCGCTGGCATTGTGGGCGGGGAATCCAAAACAGGTTGGTTACCGCGAAATGGCGTGTACGTTCGAGGAACGTGTCCCGGGCTGTTTGGATTCCGTTGCTGAATGGAAAGACGGCCTTGCTTTTTTCGACAGCGCCTATGCGGTGAACGGAGATGCGCTTCAGTCGCTCAAGTCCCTGTTGTGGAGCTATTGGAACATTGAATTTGCCGGAGCGGGTGAGGCTGCCGTGACGCACGATGCCGTATTCCCGCTGCGCACGCTTGCAAACCGCAAGGGCGGTTGCATGGGGATTTCGTGGCTTGCACTGATGGTCGCCGAGGCGCGACACCTTCCGTTGACGGCGGTCCTGTTGCCTGGTCATGTATTCTTGCGCTATGGACATGATGATGGTCGTGCGCAGGTCGGATTCGCACCCAAGACGGTGAACCTTGAACCGAATCGCCGTGGCTATTCCTATACGGACGAAGAATACCGCGAAAAATACAAGGACGGCCACTGGACTGGCCTGGAATTCAAGCCTTTGACGGCTCGTGCATTCGTCGGGCTAGCCGCTTTTGATCAAGGAAACCTCTTCCTCGAAAGCGATCCACACCGAGCCCTCACGTGGTACCGCCTCGCCGAGGAATTCTTCCCGGAATATCCGGGAATATCGGTGAATCAGGGCATCGCCAAGGGCAAGTTGCCGGCGGCTCCCCTGTACTGATTTTTCTATATTGGGCATATGTTTTTTAGGCTGGTGTGTATTGCCCGTGGTGCCGTTTTTGGGGTTGCTTTTTTCTTGTTGGCAAGCCTTGTATCGTGCAGTGATGACGGTGGCTACGACTCGTCTATTTCTGTCCCGTATGAATCTCCTGTTATTGCTTCCAAAGCGAATGTAGATGGCTTTGTAAAAATTCATGCGGACGGAAGCCGCGTGGTCATGGGGACGAATTCTGCATCGGCAATGTCGAAGGAACGTTCCCAGGTGAAGGTCTCTTTCGATTATGATTTCTCTATAGGAAAGCACGAAGTCACCTGTAGCGAATTCAACTATGTCGCGAAAAAAGGCGGCCTGAAGTTGAGGCTGGATTGCCCGAACGATTTATACCCGGCATCGGGAATGACTTTTTATGATGCGGTCCTTTTTGCAAATGCGAAAAGCAAGCTGATGAAGCGCGATACCGCCTATCGCTATGATTCAGCGGAGTTCGATAAGGTTGGACGTTGCATCGATTTGGGCGGTTATAGCTTTGATGAAAAGTCGGATGGATTCCGCTTGCCGACAGAAGCGGAATGGACGCTCGTGGCAAACCAGGGCTGGAATATTGATTTTTCTTGGACGGCAAAAAATTCGGGATTGAAAAAACGCGAGGTCTGTTCCATGCCTCCAAATGCGGCGGGTGTCTGCGATATGGTGGGCAACGTGATGGAATGGGTAAACGACTGGCTGGGAGCATTTAAGGATACGTCCCTCGTCGATTTTGCCGGAGCTCCCGATGGCGGTTATACCGGGGAGCGTGTCGTCAAGGGTGGCAGCTACCGTAACAGCCCTTCTGCAGTAAACATCTATAACCGCATGGATATCTACACGGTCATCTCTTCCACGCATGCCGAATATGTCGGTTTTCGCTTGGCATACGGAGAAATCCCGAATGCGACGTGGATGAATTCTGTGGGGAAGGTTTCTTCGAAACAGGTGGGCGTGCATATCAGTGCTAAAGGGGTAAAGTCGCTTTCGGGAACGATGAAGACCATTCTCGTTTTCAGGAATGAAGACGCTGGGACTTTGGCGTATGTTGATTTTTCATCGCCGAACCTCGTGGTGAAGGATATTGAAACCCCTGTTGATGCTTACCACCCGGATATCTCCCCGAATGGTAAGTGGATTGCCTATAGCACCGGAATGGAAGGCGTAAAGGGAAAATCGGAAGTCTATGTGCAGAGTTTGGATTCCCGTGACACGACGTTTTTAAAACTGGATGTCGAGTCTGCGGCCATTCCGCGTTGGCGCATCATGAAAACGGGAGATACCGTCCTTGTGTTTGTGACAGATGCGGGGGACAATTCCGATGATGACGTGTTCAAGAATGCGGCGACCTGGCAGGTTCCGTTCCGGAAAGGAAAGTTTGGGTATCCGGTAAAACTTCTTGACGGTGCGTATCATGGCGGCATCGATGCGCAAAACCGCATGGCGGTGACGGGAGCCCGTTTGCTGAGGGCGCGTGTGGCTCCGCCGAAATCCAGAAATGTGATGATGGATGGGCGCGACACCCTCTGGTATGGTGGGGAACAGGCTTGTAACGTTAGCCTGGCCAAAGACGGAAGTAAACGTGTGGCCTTCCTTGATTTTGGTGGCGAAACTGGACATAAGTTCGTGGGGAAGAAGTATGGTGTCCACGAACGGATTTTGATTGCAGATAGTACCGGTAAACTGGTGCATAGCGTCAAGGCGCCGTCGGGCTACACCTTCGATCATGTCGAATGGGCTATCCATTCTTCGTCGGGAGACTTGCTGGTGGCAACTCTTGCGGATTCCCACGGAAACCATAAGCAGATCGTGGCGGTCAATCTTGAAGATGACAGCGTTACGGAATTAATTGGAGGCGAAGACCTGTGGCATCCATGCCTGTGGTCCAAGGATGTTCCCAAGGATTACGAAGATGAGGCTTTGGACTTGGATAGCGCCGGCGTGTACCTGATGCCTGGATATGAACCGCAGGACTTGGTTTTCCGCGTTAAGATGGAAGTCTTCTGGAAGAGGCTCCCGTATACGCGTGTGATCTTTGTCGGAAGTTCTAGAATGGAATTTGGCGTGGATCCCGACATGTATCCGGAACTGGAAATGACCAATGTCGGGGCAATGGGAATTGATATCGAACGTGATGTTTCATTTATCACGAATTACGTCTTCAACCACTTGGGAAAGGTTCAGGTGATTGCCGTTTCGTTGGATCTGGATGGCTTCCAGGGATATCTCGCTTTCTGTGAACGAGCCTTCTTGTCTTATCCGGGCTATGTTTATGATGCCAATCATGATTATTGGAGGGAAGGGCTCCCCTCGGGATTCATTGATGCTGTTGAGGCGTATCCCAATCCTTTGAAGGGCTCTTCGGATTACAGCGATCGCGGAACATGGCTCAAGGAAGTAGACGGATCGTGGGATGATGGCGGCGGTGCAGAAATTCTGTACGATACCGTTTATACGAAAGAGACGATGAAGAGGGTTGATGCCATTTTGAAGTACTACGAAAGGCTGGCCGATTTTTGTGCTGAACGTAAAATTCATTTTGTCGGAATTATTTTCCCGCAATCGCCCAAGTACAGGTTTACGGGGAGCCTTGGCGTATACGGGATAAAGAGATCTCTGACCGAAGAAATTATCAAGAAACTCAGAAAATGGGAAAAGAATAACCCGTATTTCCATCTGATGGATGAAAACAAGATGGGTTATCACGATTATACCGATGCAATGGCGCAGAATAGGGATCATTTGAACCATCGTGGTGCTAAGCAGCTGACTGAAAGGTTTGTTGAATTCATGAAGACTTTTTAAGGGCCCGGCTTGGAATGAAGTGGTTCTTGTTGCTTGTCGTTTTTTTGCTCGGCTGTTCCAATTCTACGGAACCGGGTGGTGAAAGACGCAATAGCGATGAAGACCATGTTGTTCCCAGCGAAATGGATACACTTGAAGATATGGTTCGTGTTCATGCGAGCGGCTATTCAACAACCCTCGGAACGAATGACCGACATGCGAAAACGAATGAACGGCCTGCCATGCGCGTGGAATTTACGTATGATTTTTCCATCGCCCAGCACGAAACCACCTGTGATGAATACAATAAGCTGATGAAAAATCAGATCAAGTGCAAAGACAAGACGCTTCCGCTGACGAATGTGACTTTTTACGATGCCGTCCTGATGGCCAATGAACGTAGCAAGAAAGAAAATTTCGATACGGCCTATACCTACGAGAAAGCTGTTTTTGATTATGGTGGACATTGTACGGGGCTTGAAGGTTTCGCGTTTCATCCGGAGGTCAATGCTTACCGCCTTCCGACAGAAGCGGAATGGGTTTTGGTCGCCAATCAAGGATGGAATACTGTCTTGGGTTGGACGTCCAGAATTTCAGAATACATCATCCATCATGGTTGTACGTACCAGCCGAACAAGATAAATGTCTGTGATATGGTCGGGAACGTGATGGAATTGGTGAACGATTGGTTGGGGTATTTTAAAGATACGGTCGTTACGAATTTCGTTGGGGCTCCCGATGGCGGAGGCGTGGGGGAACGCATTGTCAAGGGGGGCAGCTACCGCGATTCCGAACATGAAATTAAAGTGAGCTCGAGGGGCGACGTTTATATGGTGGTTTCTGCCACGAAGCAGGAATACATCGGGTTTAGGCTTGCTTTCGGTGCTATTGAAAACCCGACTTGGATGGATCTCTCCGGAAAGTCCAATACGAGCCGTGTTGCTCCGATTATCGGCACGGCAACGTTGCGTTCCTCCGTAGGTGCGAATAAGCTAAAGTTGGTGCTCCGCAACGATGCCTCGGGGAATCTGGTGCGCATCAATTACGCAAGTGCCCTCCCGACAGTAAACGAAATTGCTGGGACCGACGGGGCTTTTCATCCGGATATTTCTCCCGATGGAAAGTGGCTTGCTTTCTGTACGGGAATAGAGGGTGTTTCCGGCCATTCGGATGTCTATGTTAAATCACTTGATTCGGTTTCGGCCCCGGCGGTAAGGCTGGATGTAGAGAGTGCTGCCATTCCGCGTTGGCGTATCGTTCCCGGTGGCGATACGGTGATTGTCTATGTGACGGATGCGGGGAATAATAAAGAAGATGTCGCGTTTGCCCAGAAATCGACATGGCAGGTCTCGTTTACGGGCGGGAAATTCGGTAAGCCCAAAAAGCTTTTTGACGGGGCGTATCACGACGGGGTGGCGGAAGACTTTGCCGTGACAGGGTCTTCGCTTTTGCGGGCACGTGTTGGTTCGGAAAATAAGGTCTGGTACGGCGGTGAACAGGCCTGTAACGCAAGCCTCGCGAAGGATGGCAGCAAGCGCGTTTTGTTCCTGGATTTCGGCGGCAAGACGGGGCATGCGTTTGTCGGTGAAAATTACCGGACACACGAACGGATTCTCATTGCGGACAGCACGGGGAAACTCATCCATAGCATCGCAGCCCCGTCGGGCTATACGTTCGACCATAGCGAATGGGCGGGGGACGGCATTGTGGCGACGCTTGCCAATGCGAACGGCGCTCACGTCAAGGCGGTCTATATTAACTTGGCGGACAGTTCCATGTTGACTTTGGCCGAGGGGGATGAACTCTGGCATCCTTGCCTGTGGATGGATCGGGCGGATACATCTAAGACGAGTACGTTACTTGATTTGGATAGCGCTGGCGTGTATTACAGGGAATCATCCGAAGACTACGTTTTTGTATTCCGTGAAAAGATGGAAGATTTCTGGCTTTTGAAGGATTCGTTGACAGTAGTCGCCATGGGGAGTTCCCGCACGATGTATGGCCTCTATGATAAGGAGATGCCGTCGCGTGTCGTGCTGAATATGGGCTTCCCGGGTGGAGACATGTATGATGCCAACTATATTTTCCGCAATTACATTCTAGAACATGCGAAAAATTTGAAATACCTGGTGCTCGAGGTTGCGCCCGATATGTTCTATATGAACGAGAGCGTTCATTGGATTCCGCTTTACAAGGCGGTCCCTGGCATTGCTTACGACGCTCATCACGGTTTTTGGAGGGATGGTGTCCCGGAAGGCTTTATCGAGGCGGTGAAAAATTGTCCGTCCTTTGCAAATAAGGAAACGCTTCCTTACGATGCGGACTTTATGTATCCCCCGCGGTCGTGGGGGGCGCCTTCGTTGTTGGCGGATACGACGTACTCGTTGATAATGGAAGATGATGTGGACAGGAGTTTTGAAAAGTATTCCGCGCTTGTTGAAACGGCGGTGGAGGCTGGAGTAAAGGTGGTGGGCGTTATCTACCCGCGTCATCCGGCTTACAAGAAGACGGGAGCTTTTGGGGCGTATGGCCCCATGCGTTCGTATGCGAAAAAGATTATAGACCGTGTTTCAAAACTCGATTTGATTATGCTCGACGAAAACAAGTGGGGTGATCACGACTATACCGACGAGATGGCCTATGATTACGACCATTTGAGTGTCCTGGGCGCAAAACAGCTTACCCACCGAGTTGATTCGGTGCTGAAGACATTGGAATAGATGAAGCCGTTCCCGATAATCCTGGCCCCGCTTGCCGTATTGCTCTTTTCCGTGTTCCCGCTGACGGATACGGATATATGGTGGCATTTGGCGTGCGCGAGGGAGTGGGTGACGACGTGGACGCCCGTGCGGTCTCCGGTTATCAACGGCCATGTGTATTTCCAGGCGGTCGTCGGGGCTGTTTACGGGGTAGGCGGGGCGGTACTTTTGGTCGCTTTCAAGGCGCTCCTTTGGTCGGCCGTTTTCGCGTTGTTCCTGTTCCCCCTGAGAAAGCGTTTGGTGGACCTGCGCTTGGTCGCCTCCCTTGTGGCGATACTCTTCTGTTTGCGATACCAGTTCGAAATGCGTCCGGTCGTTTTTTCGATGCTCTTCCTGGGGCTCTACTGGAACCTGGTTCCCCGTATTTTGAACAATGCGGGCTCACAACGTATCGCTTGCGTGCTCTCGGTCCTTTTGCTGCAGTGGCTCTGGTGCCGGTTCCAGGGACTCTACATTCTCGGCCCTGTTTTTGTCGGCGTGAGCATGGCTTGTCGCATCCGTTGCGCTAGGAAGGATTTTCTGTGGCAGGGGGCGTTTGTCCTTGCCCTCCTCGCGATGCCGTTCTTGCACCGCGACGGGCTTCTGCTGTTCCTCTATCCATTCGGCTTGTTGGACCGGTTGGTGGGGCTTTCGGAATCGGCTGCCGTTTTCGCGAGCCATATCGCCGAAAACCGAAGCCCGTTTACGCTCTTGTTTGCTGGTGAAAATACCTTTGCCGTCGTGGTTGCCATGGCTGCCGCAGTTCTGTCCTTGTTCCTCTCGCGTCGATCCTTCTGGAAAAGTGGGGAGGTTGCCTGGCTTTGCATTACGGCGGTGCTCGCGATGGTCGCCGAACGCAACATCGTTCTCTTTTTGCCTGCGTTCTGTTACTTTGTCCTAAGCGATGCGAGTGCGTGCTGCAATTTTTCCCCGTGCAAAGAACATTGCAGGGTTATATCTGTTTCGGTGCTGGCCCTGATTCTTGGACTGTGGTGCCGGAGCCTGCTGCCCTATGATATGTCGATGGTTTCTGGGCAGCGCGTCCCGGTAGCGGCGGCGGCATGGATGGCGTCTCACCCCCATGAAGGGCGGCTTTTCAACGACGATAGATCCGGAGGTTACCTCGCTTTTGTGAACCCGCAGGATTCTACGTACCTGGACGGGCGCTTCTTCTTGAAGACCTCATCGTTCTTTGAACGCTACTTGCAATATGCAGAAAGCCCTTCGGAGTTCATGAAGGATATGGATTCGCTGGGCGTGGACCGCGCTCTCTTTCCGCTGCGCCATTATACGCGCTGGGATGGCGTCATTCAGGCGCTCACTTCGTCTGCGAAATGGCGCTTCGTTTATGTGGATAGCGCATTTGTTGTTCTTGATAGAAAAAACTTAAGATAATCTTATGCCAATTGTTTTACCATCAACAAGTTACGATTTTTTATAATCCAAAAAGGCCGTTTTTTCGCTAAAAAACGCAATTTTGCTTTGGAGGTGGTGAAAATTTGTTCACTACATCGTCTGTCAAGGGATAGTTGAAAATTTTCCTGTTGATATGTTGTGAAAACCCTATGGTGATGGGTTGTATTCATACGTGACTAAACATGTGTATTATGAGGAGAAAAGTGGGTAGGAATTTTATTTTTCCACAAAAGGGCGATTTTGACAGTTTTTTGCAACTTTGAAAAATTTTTCCCTCTGGGCGCTTCGGCGCTTTTTTGCATTACCTAATTTTTTTGTCCCAACAGTTTTTAGCTTCTATTTGTTTATTTGGACTAACGTGGAAAATATTGTTTCTTTATTAGGTGTTGTTTCGTCGCCTTGGCAGTCGGTGCTGGAGTGTGTCCGCAAGGAATGCAATGATTTCGGCATGGCTATTTTCGACGCCGTTGGTTACGAAGGCTTTTTTGACGGCTATGCATGCCTGACTGTTCCGGATAAGTTTCGTGAAACTTGGCTCAATAGCCATTATGGTGATTTGCTCCGCCGCGTATTTGCCCAGGTCCTGGGTTCTGAATTTAAAGATTACAGGGTTCGTCTGCAGGCTCCGTCGGAATCTGTTCCGGAAATGAAGCTGGATTCGATTCCGCAGCGCATTCCCCGCAGGGCTCCGGTCGCCGTAAAGAAGCCTGTTCGCCGGAAGCTTAGTTTGTATGCAAACTATACGTTCGAGACGTTCGTGGAAGGCGAATGCAATTCTACGGCTTTGCGCGCTTGCGAAGCGGTCGTGGAAAATCCGGGCGATATGGGCATGAACCCGTTGCTGATTTACGGTGCTTCGGGCCTCGGCAAGACCCACCTGCTCCAGGCGATTGCGGCTAAGCTCCAGGCCACCCGTCCGGACTTCAAGATTGTCTGCCGTGCCGCCTATGACTTCTTGCGTGATTCCGTTTCCATGGCCGAAGCTTCGTACTCCGGCAAAAAGGACCTCTACGCTGAACTCAGGGAAAAGTTCAAGGAAAATTATGCGGAGTGCGACGTCCTTCTGGTGGATGATATCCAATTGCTGGAACGTGCCGCCAAGAGCCAGGAACGCCTGGCCATGCTCATCAAGATCCTCCGCAGTCAGGGAAAGCAGGTCGTGCTGACCTGTGACAGGCATCCGTCGGCATTCCGCAAGCTGGGCATGGGTGAAACGCCGTCGCGCGGCGCAAAAATCCCGCAGCTGTCCGCCAACCTGCTCGCGCATCTTGAAAACTGCGTCGCCGTAGGGCTCGTCGAACCGGATTTGAATACCCGCATGGGCGTCATCCGCGAAAAGTCCAAGGACCTTCCGTTTGCAACCGACGAACGCGAAGAAATCTGCCGCTTCCTTTCGATTCCGCCGCGCGCGAACGTACGCCTTATCGAAGGAATGCTGAACTGGCTGCGCGCCATGCACACCTTGAACGGCGTCGAGCTGAACCTCACGTGCGTCAAGCAGTTGCTGGTTTCCCCGCAGAACGACGGTGCCAAGCTTTCGCTCAAGAATATCAGCGAAACGGTGGCGGCTTCGTTCCGTATCGATCCCGTGGTGCTTTCTTCCAAGCGCCAGGATAAGGGCGCTTCGCTGCCCCGCAAGATTGCCATGTTCCTCTGCCGCGAACTCACCAAGGAATCCTTGCAGGAAATCGGCAAGATTTTCAACCGCGACTACGCGACCGTTATCGCCGCCATCCAGTCCCTGGCCAACCTGATGAACAAGGACGAAGCCCTCGAGCGCCAGGTTCAGGACATCCGCTACATGCTGGAAACCTGATGAAGGTCTTGGTTACAGGTGGCGCCGGTGTCGTGGGGAGGGCGCTTTGCCGGGAACTCCTGGACCGCCATGTCGATGTGCGGGTGTTGACGTTGCCGGGCGATGCCCTTGCAAAGCAGTTGCCGCCCGAGGTTGAAGTTTTTTATGGAGATGTAACGGACGTATCGTCGATGGGCGCCGCCTTCGAAGGCGTCGATGTCGTTTTCCACCTGGCCGCAATCCTCCTTTCAACCGACCCGAGCGCTTTCGGGCGGATCAATGAAGGCGGTACGCGGAACGTAGTCGCCTGTTGCAAGGCCGCTGGCGTCCGTAGGCTCCTGTACGTATCGAGTATCT
The DNA here is from genome assembly GCA_902768325.1 of Fibrobacter succinogenes. GTDB lineage: Bacteria > Fibrobacterota > Fibrobacteria > Fibrobacterales > Fibrobacteraceae > Fibrobacter > Fibrobacter succinogenes_A. Next base: position 3,456 of record CACXKY010000014.1, on the reverse strand, counting down.
CCGTGACGTACCCTATCCGCACTCCTTACGGGGCGAGCAAGCTTGCCGGGGAAGCTTTCGTGAAGGATTCGGGACTCGACTGGACCATCGTTCGGCCGACGCTTGTTATCGGCGATGGCGGTGGCATTGAATACAATATGTACGCTCGTTACGTGACTCGTTTCCCGCTGTATTTCTTGCCGGGGGGCGGTCTTGCGAAAAAACGCCCGGTGCGTAGCGTAGATTTGGTCCAGGGTATCGCGGCAGCTGGGCTTTCCGGTTCGGCGGTGGGCAAGACGTATGCGCTTGCCGGTCCCGAGGAGATGTCCATGGCCGAGATGGCGCGCCGGATTCTTGAGGCCCGGGGGCTTCGGCACAAGATGCTCCCGCTCCCGTGGTGGCTTTCTAGGCGCCTTGCGGTACTCAAGAACTGGATTGGCGGAAATCGCGTTTCGGCGGAACAGGCGCTTGCCGGATTCCTCTACGATGCCGTTCCCGATATCGGGGAGGCGGTCCGTGACCTCGGGTATGCTCCAAAAAACGCACTTTAATGTGATTTTTGAGACTCTGTAGGGGAAATTTGTGCCAAAACTTACTTTTTTGGCGCAAATTGGAGTATATTATTCAAAAAACAAAGAGGATAATATGAAACGTTCGTTCCTTTTGGCCAGTTGTGTTGCGGCCTCGCTTTCCTTGTTCGCTTGTGGCGATGATAGCAGTTCTTCTCCGACGAATAATGTGGACAGGGATACCATTGAATCTTCCGGTAGCGGTGATGAGGACGAATCCTCGTCCAGCATAGAGTCCAGCTCTTCCGAAGAAGAATCTTCTTCGAGCGCAGGCCCGGTCATTCGTGCTGCGACTTTGGATGACCTCGAAAAGAACATGGTCATCAAGGACATGTTCAATAAGGATGTCAATTTCTCGACGGGCTCCAAGAACGGGGTGTTCTCGCTCTGGCTTCCCGGTGACAGCTACGAAGCGGCCTGGGTGGTCGTGCATTCCGACTTTAAAGACGGCGTTATCGATTTTTCGAACTCTGAGTCGTCCTATGCGACTACGAGGTCTGGCTCTGAAGTCGAATCCTTGATTGGCCTTGTGGACAGTAAGGAGAAGATTAAGTTTATCGTGAAAGAAGAAGACGAAGACAGCAAGCTGTTCTGCGTCTTCAAGAAAGATACGCTCGATGTGGCCACGGAAAAGGTCAAGGTCAAGCCCAAGACGCTCACTAGCGGGGATTCCCTTGCAAGCAAGCGCTTGGTATGCACGAGTGGCGATACGACCAGTACCTTCTCGTTCTATGACGGTGCGTATTTGTTGAAGCAGGTTGTCTCCGATTCCGAAACGGTTACCTCCGAAGACTGGAACGTTGGCTTCTATGATATCCAGCGCAACAGGCTCCTCCTGATGACCAAGTTCATGAAGAAGAGTGCTCGTAGCCTCTGGACCTTGGAAGTGTCCGATGAATACACAATGTCGACCGTGTCCGGTGAAAAGACCGAGTGCAAGGCCGAAGGTTTCAAGCCTGGCAAGGTTGATGAAGCCAAGCTGGTTGCTGAATGGGATGCCGTGGACGAAAACGATGTCGCCTGGACCATGAGTCTCAAGGATGACGGCAATTTCAAGATCCTGGCCAATGAAGGCTTCCTTGAAAACCGCGAAGGCGAATGGGCTCTGTTCGGCGACGTCCTCGTGCTCCATGTCTCGGCCTGCCTGAACAAGGGTTGCCTCTCGGTCGTGGGTACCGTTTCGGACTTCAAGGCCGATAAGGGATTCAAGTACGAACATACGGAATCGTACCCGGATGACGGCAAGGATCATCCGACAGAACTGCCGTCCAAGTGGTCTGCCGCTCAGTACGAATAGCAAGGCTTTAAAACAATGAATTTTTCCCCGGTTGCAAGACCGGGGATTTTGATACTAGGGGTAAATATGAAAGTTTACGTGGCGCAGTTGAATGTCCTTCCGGGAAGGCCTGCCGATAATTTCAAGGCAATCAAGGCGGCGGTGGCGCTTGCGAAAAAAGCGGGCGCCGATATGGTCGTCTTCCCGGAGAACGCGATTCCCGGGAATCCTTCCGCTATCGGTATGAGGCAGAATGAAGCCGAGTTCCAGAAGGCTTGCAGTGAGGCGGAACGTTCCCTCCAAAAGCTCTCCAAGGGAATCGAGATTCTTGTCGGCAGCAGCGAAGGCTTTGACGAATGCATGTACAGCCACTACGTAGATGGAAACATGGACGGCTGGGACCACGACTTCGAAGTCTATTCGGGCCATCAGGAATTCCTGGCGGGGAAGGACGAAGCGGTAACCGGCATCTGTTCAAGATTTGCGAGGAATTCGAAAAAGGCCGTGCTGTACGTGAATGCCGTGGGTACGGAAAATTCTGGCAAGAACATCTATGCACTCGATGGCGGGAGCCGCCTTTTTGACAATACGGGGAAAGAAGTTTTCCGCATGCCCCAGTTCGCCGAGGCTGGCATGATGTTCGAGATTTCTAAAGGCAAGGTGAAGGCGTTTCCGTGCGGCGGTAAAACCGCTCCGAAATCGTTCAAGCCGGGGGAACCGATTGCGCAGATCCATGACGCGCTTGTTTACATGATTCGTGAAAACCTGAAGCGCTTCCATATTGAACGCATGGTCATCGGGGCGAGCGGCGGTATCGATAGCGCTGTTTCCGCGGTGCTCTATGCCGAGGCTATCGGCGCGAAGAACGTCTACCTCGTGAACATGCCCACGAAGTTCAATTCCGACACGACGAAGAATGCCGCACGGGACCTCGCGAAAAACTTGGGCTGCCCTTATATGGTCGCTCCGATTTCCGACATGCTCGATGCCGTTTGCGGCATCCTTGCCAAGTGCACGTTCGTCCGTAGCGACAAGAAAATCAAGATAGAAGGACTTGCCTACGAGAACCTGCAGGCGCGTACGCGCTCTTCGTCCGTGCTGCTCTCCGTCGCATCGGTCCTCGGGGCGGGCGTGACCTGTAACGGCAACAAGAGCGAAGCGACGGCGGGGTACTGCACGCTTTACGGCGATACATGCGGTGTCATGTGTGCCCTCGGTGACTTGTGGAAAACGCAGGTGTACGAACTGGCCCGTTACATCAACCGCAAAAAAGAAATCATCCCGGCGGCGTCCATTGATATTCCTGCGAGTGCAGAACTCAGCGATGCGATGAACGTCGACGAAGGCAAGGGCGACCCGATCAAGTATCCGTATCACGACAAGCTGTTCGCCTATTGGGTGGACGGTGTGCACGGGCTGGCTGAAACGGAGGAACTCCTGGACGCGGGGACGCTCTGCAAGGTCATCGGGGCGGACCCGAAATACTTCAAGAAGCTGTTCAAGACAAAGGCCGAAGCGCTCGAGGACATGCGCGCCTGGCACCGCCGTTTCCGCGGTTTGGCGCTTGCAAAACGCATTCAGTTCCCGCCTATCCTTTCGGTAAGCGGGATGGCGTTCGGCGGTGAGTATACC
>CACXKY010000013.1 GCA_902768325.1 Fibrobacter succinogenes | reverse complement strand
CTCCCCGGTGAAAAGAACACTGCGGCGACTCCGGCTCCGGCCGCAGCCCCTGCAGCTGCTTTGGCCGGTTTCGATAGCGAAACTGAACTGGTCGACGGCTTGCCGGATACTATTTCCGTGGGCGCTGGTGAGACGGTCCGCATCAAGATTGGTGCATCGAATGTCGCATCTGCTTCGTCGGTGAGCTTGATGGTGAACAGCGAAGATGGCAACTCCTTGCCGGCACTTACTTGGAGCTGGGACGATTCGAGCAAAAAGCGTAGAAGCGTCGAAGAGGATGTTGACCTCTCTTATCAGGTCAATCTCTCCGATGTGGCTAGCGAAGATGACTTTATCTATGTATATTTGCACGCTGCAAAGGCTTGCCAGTTCGTGGCTTCCGCTTTTGTAGGCTAATACATAGAAGATGATTCTCGACCAGCAACGCAAGATATTCCATGAATCCTGGTACAGGCTCAGCGGGAGCAAAATTGCTCTCCGGGCCAGTGTCCGGGTGCATCGTCAGATGTACCGCGGGATTTTGTGGTATGTCCTTTTCGATCCCTTTACAAATAAGTACTACCGCTTGCCCCAAGGGGCATACGAGTTCGTTTCTCGCCTGACCCAGAAGAAGACGGTCGGTGAAATCTGGAACGAACTGCTGAACAGCGGTGCCGAAGATGTCCCTGGTCAGGGCGAAGTCATCGAGATGCTCGCCCAGCTTTACCAGGCGAATATGCTCCTGTACGAAGGTGTAGAGGACGGTTCGAAGCTGTTCGATCGCGACAAGAAAAATACCCAGAAGAAGGTCAAGTCGACCCTCCTGAACATCTTTTTCTTACGCCTTCCGATATTTGATCCGGAACCGATGCTCCGTCGCTTCAAGTGGGTGGGCTCGTTCTTCTTTTCGAAGTTCTTCTTCTTGGTGTGGCTTGCGACAATCGCGGTGGCAGTCAAGTACGGAATAGAAAATTTCGACACGCTCAAGGACCAGGCGCAGGGATTCCTCGCCCCGTCCAATATCGGCTGGGTGTATGTCTGCACCGTACTCGTCAAGGTCCTGCATGAACTGGGGCACTCCTTTGCCGTCAAGAAGTATGGCGGCGAGGTCCACACGATTGGCATCATGTTCATGATGCTCGTGCCGCTCCCGTACATGGACGCTACCGCGAGCTGGTCTTTCCGCAAAAAACGCCACAGGATGTTTGTGGGTGCGGCCGGTATGCTGTGCGAGTTCTTTATCGCTTCCATTGCCATGATTATCTGGGCGAACGTGGGTGGCGGTCTTGTCAGGAGCCTGGCTTATAACGTGTTGATTATGTCGTCCGTTTCGACGGTGCTGTTCAACATTAACCCGTTGATGCGCTTCGACGGCTACTACATCTTGACGGACTTGCTGGACATGCCCAACCTGCAGCAGCATTCCGTAATGCACCTCAAGTACTTGCTCGAACGGTTTGCGTTCCGCAAGCAAGATGCGCAAAAGGTGGCAGAAACCTGGAGCGAAGCTGTTATTTTCACCATCTACGGGATATCGAGTGCCGTTTACAGGTTCTTCCTTTTCGCGGGTTTCATTATCGCCGCTTCGCAGCATTACCTGATTCTCTCTGTGATTATGGGCGCGATGCTCCTGCTTTCGATGGTCGTTATGCCTGTGGGCAAGTTCCTGAAGTACGTGTTCAACAGTCCCGCCTTGACGCGTGTTCGCTTGCGGGCGGTGACTATCTCGGTCATCTTCTTCGGTTCCCTTTTCGCGGCGCTTTTCTACATTCCCGTTCCGGACACGTTTACAGCACCGGGCGTCTTGGAAGCCAAGCAGTTCGAAGATACGATTGTCGCTACATCGGGCAGGGTGTCGAAGGTTTACCACCAGTCCGGGGACTTCGTGGCTGGCGGGGATACGTTAGTCGTCTTGCAAAACGAAGAACTCGGTTTCACGATAGACGAGAAGAATGCGGAAATCAACGAGGCCGTACAGCAGTACTACAAGGCTTTGAACGAAACGCCAGAAAACATGTATCCGCTGGAAAAGCGTATAGAAGTCTTGCGCCAGGAACTGGAAGAACTCAAGTTGCAGAAAGACCGCTTGGTGATGGTCGCCGGTATGGATGGCATCTGGAATGTCGACAACATCGACGACTTTGTCGACAAGTGGGTTTCCAAGGGGGATTCCCTGGGAATGCTCCTGGATACGACGGCGTTCAATTTCTTGGCCGTGGTTTCGCAAGAAGAAGTTTCCCGCTTGTTCATGGGGACGCCTCGGCGGATTTCGGTGCGCCTGAAGGGTGATTCTTTCTATGAAATCCTGGTGGATAGCGCCTATGCGATTCCCGCGTCGATTGATAAGCTGCCTTCGTCTGCGCTTGGCTGGCATGGTGGCGGCGATATTGAAACGCGCATGGGCAAGGATGCGACGGAGCAGACGGCAGAACCGGTCTATCTTGTACGGGCGTCATTGCGTTTAGGTAAAGCTGAAGTGCATGCGATGCATGGCCGGTCCGGCAAGATCCGTTTCCACCTGGGCGATACTCCTTTGGCTTTGCAGGGAATCCGCAAGGTGGAACAGGCCTTGCAGAAGTACTACCGGATGTAGTTTGTAATTTTGGACCGATGAATCTTACCGATAATTACAGGTTGACTTCCTTGAAGCACGTCAAGAAAATCCCGACGGGATTGGACGCGTTCCTCTTGGGGCTTTACGGTAAGTTCAAGGGCCGCCGGACGGTGCTGTGGAAGATTTTGCGGTTCGCGCGAGCGGTAGACCGCTTGTGCTCGGATTACAAAGGCCTTTCGGATAGCGAACTGAAGGCCCGTATCCGCGATGTGGGCGATGCTTTCCGGCGTAAGGTAGACGATGCTACCCTCAAGTGCGCCTTTGCGATGGTACGCGAGGCGGCTGCCCGCAAGATGGGTTTTTACCCGTATATAGAACAGATTGCCGGTGCGTACGCCCTTTACGAGGGTTATATTGCCGAGATGTCTACGGGCGAGGGCAAAACCATTACGGCGGCGCTCTGCGCGACTGTCCGCGGGTGGAGCGGTCGGCCGTGTCATGTGATTACTGCGAACGATTACCTGGCCAGCCGCGATGCCGAAATCATGAAGCCCATATACAGTTTTTGCGGTGTTACTGTAGGCTGCGTGACAGGCGAGATGAAACCGCCCGAACGCAAGGAAGGCTATTCTGCCGACGTGACGTATTCTACGGCTAAAGAAGTGCTGGCGGATTTTTTGCGCGATAACATTGCCCTGGGGACGAACCGGGATTTCTCGAAGCGCATGCTTGCCGGCGTTACCGAGAACATGGAACGGATTATGCAGCAGACGGTCCAGCGCGGGCTTTTTACTGCGATTGTCGACGAGGCCGACAACGTGCTGATTGACGAGGCCGTGACGCCGCTCATTATTTCGCGCGAGAAAGATAACGAGGACTTCAACGCCATCTGTAAGCTCGCTTTTGACCTTAGCCGGAAGTTGGAAGAGGGGCGTGATTACCGCGTCGAGGAAAAGGAACGTTCGGTCCGGTTCCTGGTCGATATGGATGAGCGCCTGGAAGAGGTGCAGCAGACGGATGGGGGCGGGAACGGCTTCTGCAAGGCCGCCTTCCTCAAGGACCTGGTGCGCCAGGCTCTAGTCGCGAGGCACTTGTTCAATAACGGGCGCCAGTATGTTGTCGAAGAAGGCAAGGTCGTGATTGTCGACGAATCTACCGGCAGAAAGATGCCCATGCGTTCCTGGAACGGCGGGCTGCACCAGATGATAGAAATCAAGGAAGGCCTTGAAATTACGGGGCTCAAGGAAACCGAAGCGCGAATGAGCTTCCAGCGGTTCTTCCGCCTCTACAGGAATTTCTCGGGAATGACGGGTACCGGCAAGGAAGCATCAAGAGAGTTCTGGACGATATACGGGGCTCCCGTGGTGTGCATCCCGAATCACCGGAAGTGCCGCCGCAAGGTGGGCCGCCTGAAGTCCTATTCGACAAAGTCCGCGAAGCGCGAGGCGATTGTACGTGAAGTGGTGCGCGTCCACAAGCAGGGGCGCCCGATCCTTATCGGTACGAAGGATATCGACGAAAGCGAAATTTTGGGAGCGAAGATTGCGGAACTGGGGTACAGTTGCCGAATCATCAACGCCGTACGCAGTGAAGAAGAGGCCGCCATTATCGCCGAAGCGGGCAAGTTCGAGGCAATTACCGTCGCTACGAACATGGCCGGCCGCGGTACCGATATCAAGATTGCCGAAAAGGTCCGTAAGATTGGCGGGCTGCACGTGGTCGCGACAGAATGTAACCCATCGTCCCGTATTGACCGCCAGCTTTTTGGGCGTGCCGCGCGTCAGGGGGACCCAGGCAGCGCGAGCCGCTACGCGAGCTTCGAAGATGAGCTGCTCCGGCGCAATCTACCGCTGGCTTTGCTGCCGCTGCTTCGGCACCTGGGATTCTTTTCGGCGCTGGTTGTCAAGTGGGCGCAGTTTATCGCTGGCCGCAAGGCCTATAGGAGTCGCCTGTCGGTCCAGCGTACCGATACATGGCTCGAGGAATCTCTCGGGTTCAGTTCCGGGGATATTTAATCTCGTTTTGTAAACATTAGGTTACGTTGCGTTTTTGCGTGACGGATTGAACGCTTTTTTTGCGGGAAAAAGGGGCAGATGCGTATTTTTTTGTTTTATTCAAGTTTTTTGAATGCAATAAAGTCCAATAAATCTATTTTATAGTTGGGATTATGTGGTTTGACGAGGACTTTGCTGAAAAGCCCTGTTTATAGGTTTATTGAAAGGGAGGCATAATGCCTATTAAGAAGAGTTTGACCGCAGTGCTGTTAGCCGTAGTAGCCGCTTTGGCTGCCGGTCAGGAGCTACCGACCCCGTATGACTTGATTCGCCCGGTTTGGCCGCTTACGTGGGATGAGAGTGCTTTTGACAAATTTGACACATCTGTGACTAAAAAGAAGAACATGGTGCCGAAGAATAGAACTCCGGCAGCCTTTGCCCCTAATGAGTTTATTCCCGATACATTGAACCAGGCCTATTTGGATAATATGGTTTCCCATATATCGCCAATTCGTATAAACCAGGCGGGCTATTTGGAAAAGGATCCCGACAAGTTGTTTTACTATGTAGGTTCCGCGTCCAGTTTCGAGGTGGTTGATGCCGAGGGTAAGTCGCTTTCTCCTGCGGTTAAAGGGAACTTCACATCTACGGGGAAAAGTATTTCGTCAAATTTGAAGATTGTTGCTGGTACTAATGCTTGCACAGATGATAAAAAACGTTATGAAGTGAATGCGAATGTTCCCTCCACCACAGTGATGTATGGTAATTTGCCTCCGAATCTGCCGGTAGAGAAGCGTCTCCGTATTAAGGTCGGGAACGATATTTCGAGTACGTTTATTATTAGCGACCGTGTGTACTCCATGGTTCGCGATGCTACCTTGAAATTTTATGGAATAAACCGTAGTGGAAATAGCGAAAACTGGTTCCATCCCCCTAGCCATCTCAAGGATGGTGGTGGAGCGGAAGTTGTTAAAGCCGCAGAAGTCAGGGGCCGTTTTAATGCGTCCATGGCAGGCACTTTGCAGGGCGGGTGGTACGATTGTGGGGACCATTTAAAGGAATCCCAAACGCAGATGTACGCTTTCATGGTCGCGGCGGTAATGGCGGCGACGAATCCCGATGCTGACGATGACGTATATGATTATAACCAAGGAAAGACCTCTATTGATGGTATTCCCGACATGCTCCGTGAAGCCAAACATGGGGCCGATTTTGTGTTCCGGGCCTATAATCGCGCTAAAGGCGTCATTGATAATATGGCTCTTTCTATAGGGATAAAGGATAGCGACCACGGATGGTGGGGAAGCCCCGATAAACAGGATGATATCCCGCTCGAAAGGACGGGGCGCGGGGGGCCTGGAGATCGAACGGTCCGCCTCGGGGAATTGGGCGCCAATGTCAGTGGAGAAACTGCTGCGGGTTTAGCCTTGTTGAGCGTGCATTATGCGGAATATGACAAGGACTTTGCGGATAGTTGTTTGATGATTGCGAAAAAGATGTATGAATTTGGAAGGAAACTTGCTTTGGGAGATACCGCCACGAACAATACCAAGGCGGCTGGCTGGGATTCTCCTGCCTATAATGGCAATAATGAGTTCCATGACGAAATGGGCCTTGCGGCAATCGCTCTTCTGTATGCTACTAAGGATACGACTTACCTGAATGATGCCGTAGAAAGAAATTTCTCCAACTACGGGGCGAAAAATACCAAGCGCAATATGGATGCTGCCCATGGAATCGGCATGTTTAGAGGTGGTTGGTTTGCTTGGGAGAACGGTACCCTTTGGAAAGCGAAAAAGAATACGAGCTGGGCGAATGTCTATGCTTATACGCTTTACGCTTTCTATAAACTTATCTTGAGTTCCGAAGAAAAAGCTGCCACTTATGGCATTAGCAACGAACGCCGTTTGGAGTATGTAGAAGACATTTTGCATACCATGATTCCGAATTTGGCGAGTAACCCGCCTATGAATGGAATCGGGGAATCCTCTATTGTGCTTCCGTCGAATGGCAACTGGAATACGGGTTCTATGAATGTTGTTAAGTACGATCCGCTTTGGTTTAGTATGGGGACAGACCAGGACTGGATTTATAACCGTTACCAGGCTGGCAATATTTTCGAGGTTTTGGCCTATGTTGATGTCGCCAAGGATTTTGAAGGGGTCGCCCTCCCGCAGCAAGGGACTGTCCAGGATTGGAAAACGGAAGAAATGTATCAGCTGGCTCTTAATCAGTTGAATTATGAATTGGGAATGAATCCTTGGGATTTTTCGTACATATATGGTATTGGCGATAAGAATGATGCCCACCCGCACCACCGTGCGGCCAACCCGGAAGGGAAGAATGTTCCCGGAGGAGATCAAAATTATTACTACAGGCCTCCTGTTGGTGCTATGTATGGTGGAACGATTCCTAAGTTGATGAATGTAATTGACCCCTCTGCGTCGGCTAGTGGAACTAGCTGGGAATATTGGTATGTTGCGGAAACATGTATCGATGCTGCGGCCACGTTTGTCAGTACCGGTATGCTTGCGGCGCAAAAAATAGACCATACGGCAGCTCCGAAAGTCAGTGTTGAAATCCAGCATGTCAGCATGGATTCGGCTATTGTTGTCGTGAAGTTGACAAAGCGAGGTACGGCTGCCATCAGCTATGGAACAAGTGAACAGTCCATGAATTTGTCTGCTGCCCCGGACGATAACTCCCCTGGAGTAATCCATCAGATTGTTCTAAGGAACTTGGAACCCGGCACTACCTACTATTTCTTCGCTATAGGAATCAATGCGTACAATGAAGACAATTTTACAGCCAAGTACAGGGTAGATAGTACGCAGACCCCGTTTAGTTTTACAACACTGAATACTGTTGAGAGTGCGGATATCCAGAATGTGACGGTCTGTAATGTTTCGGCGGATTCTGCCGAAATCATGTGGTATACCCCGAATGGCGAGTACGAATCTAAGGTCTACTGGGATACGGTGCCGCATACGAATGCAAACGAATACGCTCACAATTCCGGTGTGAAAAACGCGGATATCTCCGGGGTGCCAACCAAATTCCACTACGTGAAGATTGGCGGACTCAAGGAACGTACGCAGTATTACTATATGGTGGAAAGCAACGGCCAGTTTGCCAATGCTGACATTGAAACGGGAGCTCCCTTCAAGTTTACAACGCCTGTGATGCAATATGACTTCAGTGTCAAGACTTACCAGTATTACTGGCAAGATATGGCGATGCTGAATATCAATGTGTACAATAACGAATCGAGAACGTTCGACAGCCTTACCATTCGTCTCTACATGCGTGGAACCGAAGACATTGAAACAGATATTGGTATGGGAACGGATATTTGCAATGACTATGACGAAGCCGGGTTCAATGGTGAATGTACTGAAGAAACCAAGGAACAATTGGAACGTGCCTTGCGCAATATTAAGCCGGAAAAGATCGAGGATACCTATGATGCGGCTACCGGAACATGGCAATGGTATTTCCCGCTGGAATTGGGGTCCACACCCATCAAGGGATCGAGCCGTATTCGCTTTGATGTGCGCTTTGACCATCGTAGTCCGTGGCCTCCGCATCAAGACTTGATGAACGAAGCTCCGAACAAGAAACTTTATTGTAAATCTGGAAATAAGTGGTATTTCCCTTCGGATGATTTCCCTGGAGCGACTGCGTTGACTGAAAACCCAGGTGACTGGAGCTGGATGCCTCATAGCAAGGCAAATGGTGATTATGCGGATTTCCCGGGTATTCCGTGTGTTTCGAAGGATGCTGGCGATATCGACGTTAACGCAGCTCCGGTGAACCCGTATGTGTCTGTGTACCGCAAGGATGAATTCATTTGGGGCTACAGCCCGTCTAAAACCGAAATGGGAACAAAGCGTGCAAAGTATGAGCTGGATGTTTCCCTTGATGCTCCGTTCAATGTTTCGGATGGCAGCTATGTGGAAGTGGACCAGACGAGCAAGACTGTGTATGTGAAGGGACGTGCCCATATTACCGAGGGCGGATACATTACGCAAATTTGGGCGAATGGTTCCAAGATAGATGCTGAATACATGCTCCTCGATAACGAAAGCTACCTCTCATACAACGGCGTTGTCATTGCCCATTACAATTTAGCGACGGACATTTGGGACTTGAACATTCCTGTCCGTATGGATGTGGGTAGCAATAAAATCGACGTCACCATATTTGCCGGCCCGGATCCGGAGTGTGCAGAATGTAAGGAAAACGGTGGCTGCGCCTTCGTGAACCGCAACTTCTATGTGCTTTTCAACCGCCCGAATATGACGGATGGCGTGCTCACTGTGAAGGACGCCAATGGCGATCCCATTGGCAAAAACGGCGTGGTGGATCCTGATTCCAAACAGAAGTTCTATATCTACTTGAACGATAAGGACAAGGCGAAAACGTCGAGTACGATTACGGTCAATGTGATAAACGGCAAGAAGCAGGATACGCTGAAGGTCGTGATGGAATCTATTGGCGAAGGTCTGTTCCGCAGCAAGAACTTGATTACGGCGGTACCTACATCTAAGGATAGTCGCGGTTCAACCGAGATCTCGTTCTTCGCCGGTGATACCATTTATGTGGAATACCAAGACCCGGATGATGAAGAAGACCATAGCCGGATCACGGCGTTCTTTGCCGAGTCCAACTACCCGACTCCGCAGAAGGTCCTTGCCATGGATTCTGACTGCGATAATAAGGCGGACAAGCTGGTGGTGTACTTCAGCAATACCTTAGACGAAACCTTCTCATTCACCCAGATGAAGGTCTATATGGATGGGATGAAGGATACCGCACTGGTTTCTGTGCCGCAGCCCGTGACGGGACTTTCCGAAGTGACGGTGCCGCTGGCCGATAGCCTTGGCGTTGCTGCGACAGCTAGCCCGAGCGGTGATGCAGTGGTGTTCCTTGTGAACAATGGAACGACAACGGAGGAAAAGGTCAAGATTTCCGATGGTATCGCTCCGCAGCTTCTGAGTGTGACTATCCTCGAGAACCCCGGACACGAGGCGGAACAGGATACGGTGATGATCGCCTTTACCGAGCCTGTTGAAATGGCGTCCCTTACGACGTGGCCGCTGGACGTTGCCGGAGTGCCCTCTGGCGCTACGCTGACTGTCGTTGGCAAGGCGACCACGACTACGGATGGCAAGAGCTGGCAGTTCGTGGTGACGGGTAACGATAACGGCTCCTATATTCCTGTAGGCGGCAAGGCTTCTATCAAGTCCGGCGTTAACGTGATGGATATGAGCATGAACGCGGTTGACCCTGCGGCGGCCTGTACGGAAGTGATTATTGCCGAGACGCCGAAGCCGGTTCCGGTCAGGCTTGCCGAAATGCGTGACTTCGAGGGTGACGGCTTTGCAGATGAAGTCTATATCCTCTTCGAAAAGAAGCTGCGCCCCAAGGACATGCTCGACAGCTTCGTCGTTGACTGGGGTATGAACTCCACGGTCAAGAGCTTTGTGACGAAGTCTGATACCAGCACCGGAAAGATTGTGCCGAAGGACAAGTACTGGACTATTACGGACTCTCTCTCGGAACCCTACGAGAAGTGGCTGGATTCTGTGACCAAGGTTACCGCGGTCGATACGTTCAGTATTGTGAAGATTTCCCTGAGTGCCTCGACGGGATTTGAAGAGGGCCTTACCAGCGGTGCCTACGATGGCTATGGCCATATTACGCCGCGTCTTGGCCCTGAAGGTGGCTTCTTCGATAAGTTCTACTTCGTCGTAGACCGCTGCCCGCCGGTATTGATTGCTGGCAAGGCGGATACTTCGGGCTCCTTCACGAACCTTACGGTGACGGCTTCTGAACCGCTCGTGCTCCTCGACAACGAACAGTTCGAATATATCGAACGTATGCGCGGCGGAACGGCGGGAACGTTCTTGCGTAGCGCTATCGCGGTCAAGCAGAGCGGTGTGAACCAGATATATACTTATAATGCCGATAACGACGACGCTATCCAGGCGGGTGATTCCATCCGCTTGCCGATTAGCGCAAGCCGCTATAAGGATGTTGCCGGGAACCTTCCGACTTCACAGAACCCCTGGCGTCTTGTTTCGGGTGCCATGGGCAAGATTAAGTTTGAGGTGTTCCTGGCGAAGAGCGTGACCAAGTCTACGGGCGACGTATCGGTTTATGGATCGTTCCAGCCTGGTTCGGATGAATTCTTCCGCATCAGCGCCCTGAAGGACGGCAAGGAATACCTGACCAATTTGAGTGGCGGCAAGCTATCCTTCAGCGGGGCTGTCGTGGATTCTCTGAGTTACAGGCATTCTGGCCCCACGTTCATGATGAACATTACGCTCCCGACGGCATTGGCGAAGGATACGGCTGACGGATCTGTCGCCAACAAGTTTGATTTGGAAGTGACCATCGACATTGATGTGTTCGATAACCTGGGACAGTTCATCAACACTCAGGAAATTCGTATCGATCCGGAAATGGTCCGCCAGTCCATCTCTCCCGATGGAGTCATGCACCTGAGCCTAGAATGGCTTGCGCACGATGGCGAGGCTCCCAAATCGAAGAAGGGCAAGAAGATTGGTACGGGTGCCTATATTTCCAAGTTCAACTTCAAGGCTTCGGAAACGAATGTGAAGAGCCAGGAAACCAAGACGACGAAGGATGATACCACCAAGACGTTCGGGTTCAAGCGTGCCAAGCGCAAGTAAGCTTTGCTAAGTCGGTTTATACAAAAAGGCCTGCCCCGTGGGGCAGGCCTTTTAAACATCATGAAGCCAGGCTAATCCTTAACGCAACGAACGGAATAAGCGTTCAAAGCATCCCATGTCGTTCTTTCTATTATAGCGGCATTCTTTTCGCCAACAACAAATTGAACATGGAAATTAAGCCCACTATAAGAATCTTCCTTAGCATGCATTGTTAAGCCTGAACACCAGTAATCGGCTTCTGTATACAATCCGCCAAATCCGTTATTATACGACATAGCGCCCGCTGGCAACAGTGAAAATCCATACTCTTCAGAAATTTCTGTATTTTTCACAGCATCTTTATTCCACAGCTGGTTTGCTGCATTTTGCCCTGCATGAATGTGGTTTGCTCTATAAATTGTTCCACCAACATTTACAAACAATCTATTCCATTCGTCTTCATCTGGAACATGCCAACCCTTAGGACAAATACCTTGCACAGGATAAGTCACATCACAAACTGAATTAATGCCGCAATCATAATCCATGCCCATTACGGCTGTAAAAATATACAGACGGCCATACTGTTCGCACATTGCGATTTCGTTATTATAGCAGAAACTTAGTGAATCACCTTTCAAGCCCGCGTAGTTCAGGTTCTCGGCCATCCAGGTCTGTGTAGAATCGCCTTCGCCAATAGTCACGGTCTTGTACGACTTCATGTCTCTTTCGTCCACGATATAACCGTATTTTTTGACCACGCCCTTTGAGCAGTATTGTTCATCAGGGCTATACGGTGCGCCATTGCACGAATAAAGCTTATTTTCAAAACATGCTGCAGAATCCGGGTCGTAGGACTTGGTCCCGCAAAGGGCCTTGTACACAGTCGTCGTATCTTTGCCGCACACAAGCGTAATCACGCCGTCCTTTTCAGAGTCAATGATGCAGTTTGCACCATCTGCCCCTTTGTCACCCTTGGAACCCGAACTGCCCGGTGCTCCATCGTTTCCTTTGTCACCCTTGTCCCCCTTGGAACCCGAGCTGCCCGGAGCTCCTTTATCACCTTTATCCCCTTTATCGCCTTTGTCTCCTTTATCGCCTTTGTCCCCTTTGTCGCCCTTCTCGCCATCGTCTCCCTTCATTGGAAGCCATTCTTCACCATCGCAGAAATATACTTCTGCATAATCCTTGACAAAAACCAAATCGCCGGCATTTTCAGATTCGCACTTCAGCTTGCTCAGCTTTTTGCCAGATTCAATAGTGGACATCGTATCGTAGTGATTTTCCTGAACGTTTGTTGCTTCGTCACAAGCGACAAAAGCCAAGGCCGTCACCGCACAAGATATCGTCGTTATTATTTTGTTCATTTTTCCTTCTTGGTTAAGAATACAAATAAAGTTTTTTTTATCGGGAAATATACATTCAATGGTGTATTTCTGTCAAAGAAGAAATGTTGTCTGACATCATTATATTGTACAAAATAATTCTCCAGTCCACATCTGCATTCTGCTAGGGGTTCGTGGCCGTTGATATAGATGTTTTTATAGGTTCTGCCCTTGCCAATAATCTTTGTCGGGTAAAAAAATAACCGGCCACGGAGGCCGGTTATCAAAGTCGTTTGCTTTTAAGCGCGCTTTATTAGTCCCCGGTGAAGATAATCACGAGAACAGAGGCCACGAAAGCGGCAGACACGATCAGGAATTCCCACGGATTTTCCATGATGGTGGTCTTGGCGTTCACGCCCTGGCTTTCGCCTTCGGCACGGGCTTCTTCTTCAGCTTTTTCCTTGGCAGCGGCTTCGGCGGCCTTCTTGTCGGCTTCAGCCTTGGCGAGAGCGGCGGAGTCAACCGGAGCTTCTTCCTTCTTGGCTTCGAGCACTTCGGCAGCGGCGGTGTCCTTGGTCGGTTCGGCGGCTACAGCGGCTTCGGCCGGAGCAGCGGCGGCAGCAGTGTCAGCCGGGGCAGCGGCGGGAGCGGCAGCAGCTTCGGCAGCGGGAGCGGCTTCAGCAGCAGGCTGAGCAGCGGCTTCGGCAGCCGGGGCAGTTTCAGCCGGAGCGGCAGCAGCTTCAGCAGCGGGAGCGGCAGCCGGGGCAGCTTCAGCAGCAGGAGCGGCGGCAGCGGGGGCTTCGGCAGCAGCCGGAGCGGCAGCCGGGGCAGCTTCAGCAGCAGGAGCGGCAGCAGCGGGTGCGGCTTCGGCGGCAGGAGCGGCCTTGGCAGCAGGGGCAGCCTTGGCAGCCTTAGCGGCCGGGGCAGCAAAAGCAACGGCAGCGGCCACTGCGGTTGCGAGCAAGATCTTCTTCATCATAGTATGATCCTCATGGAAGTTTTTGTTTAAAATTTCAATGTTCAAAAAATAATACTTATTGAGGGGGTTTGGCTCGAAAAAAGTTAAAAAAAATTAAAAAATCCCCTTAATTTGCCGCTTCATCGCTTTTTTTTGCAAAAATGGCGCTTGAACCGGGTAGGACGGCTCCATCTAGTCGGGGAAATTAGACGAGAGAAGAGAGAAATTTTAATTTTACGGGGTAAATATAAAACTCGAAACCTTTAACCTCATAGGGCGCCATGGCGCCCGACCTTAAACCTCAAACCCGACTACTACTATGGCATTCAAGTACGAAGCGACCGTGCAGCACGGCAAAGATACTACGGAATATGTGAACCTCGGCAAGGACGGCATCTCCGTCGCCGAATTCGAAGGCAAGAAAATCCTGAAAGTGGCCCCCGAAGCCCTCACCAAGATTGCCCAGGCGGCATTCGAAGAAGTGAGCTTCAGGCTCCGTCCGGCCCACACCCAGAAGGTCGCCAAAATCCTCCAGGACCCGGAAGCTTCTGACAACGACAAGTTCGTCGCCCTCACGCTTTTGAAGAACGCCTGCGTCGCTGCCAAGGGAATCCTCCCGTTCTGCCAGGACACCGGTACCGCTATTTGTATTTGCCACAAGGGCCAGCAGGTCTGGACGGGCTGCGACGATGCCGAAGCGATTTCTGAAGGTATCTACAACGCCTACACGGGCAAGAACCTGCGTTACAGTCAGATTGCCCCGCTTACCATGTACGAGGAAAAGAATACCGCCTGTAACCTTCCGGCCCAGATCGACATCCACGCCGAAGAAGGCGCTGACCTCAAGTTCCTGTTTGTAGCGAAGGGCGGTGGCTCTGCCAACAAGACTTACTACTGGCCGATGACCAAGGCGCTCCTCAACCCGAAGTCCCTCGAGAAGTTCATCAGCGAGAAGGTGAAGACGCTCGGCACCGCGGCTTGCCCGCCGTACCACCTGGCCATCGTGATTGGCGGTACTTCTGCCGAAATGAACACCCACACTGTGAAGCTCGCCAGCTGCGGCTACCTCGACGACCTTCCGACCACGGGTTCTGAAGGCGGCCGTATGTTCCGCGACGTGGAAATGGAAGAAAAGGTTTTGCACATCTGCCAGAAGACGGGCATCGGCGCCCAGTTCGGCGGCAAGTATTTTGTGCACGACGTCCGCGTGATCCGCTGCCCGCGCCATGCGGCAAGCTGCCCGGTCTCCATCGGCGTCAGCTGCTCCGCTGACCGCAACATCAAGGCGAAGATTGACGAGAACGGCCTCTGGCTCGAAAAGATGGAACACCATCCGGAACAGTACCTGCCGAAGGGCGATGCCGTGAACATGGCCCCGGCTGTGGAAATCGATCTCGACCGCCCGATGAAGGAAGTTCTCGCCGAACTCACCAAGTACCCGGTCAAGACCCGCCTGAACCTCAAGGGCACGATGATCGTGGCTCGCGACATGGCTCACGCCAAGATTGCCGAAATCTTCGACAAGCAGGAAAAGGGCGAAGCCCTCACCGATATCGAGAAGACCGTTCTCGAAGTCGTGTCCAACCACCCGATTTACTACGCTGGCCCGGCCAAGACCCCGGAAGGCATGCCCACTGGAAGCTTCGGCCCGACGACTGCCGGCCGCATGGACCCGTACGTGATGCGCTTCCAGAGCAAGGGCGCCTCCATGATCATGGTCGCGAAGGGCAACCGCAGCCAGGACGTGACGGACGCCTGCCACAAGTACGGCGGCTTCTACCTCGGTTCCATCGGCGGCCCGGCTGCCATCCTCGCCGAGCAGAACATCTTGAGCAATGACATCGTCGCCTTCCCGGAACTCGGCATGGAAGCCATCCGCAAGATTACCATCAAGGACTTCCCGGCGTTCATCCTCGTCGACGACAAGGGCAACGACTTCTTCAAGGACCTGCTGTAATCGCAACATGAACATTAATTTCTATGTTTGCGGTGATTAAGGAGGTCCCGTACTGATGAAGAAATTTTTGACAGTTGTTTCTGTGGCGTTGTTCATTGCCGCCTGTGGCGATGATTCCTCGTCGTCTGTAGACCTTGTCTTGCGTCCGCCTCCCGACGAATCGTTCAATGCGGAAGCGGTCGAGGATTCTACCGGTGCCGAGATTAGCCTTTCCGTTATGGGAACATCGTTCGTGTGCGACCGCGTTACGGAGGACTCCTCGGTTGTCGTGACGAATGAGCTTTCGGGCTTGGTGGATGCATGGAGTGCGTCTGCAAGCATCACGGTCGAGGTTACCTTCAAGAAATACTCGAGCGCGGCCAAGGAAGTCGTGGATGCGACGAGGGAAGAATTCGGTTTCTCGAAATCGCAGTTCAAAGCCGAGGACGAAGATAAAACGTCGTACAGCGGTTCAAAAACGATTTCGATGAAGCTTAAGGATCTCCCGAAGTACCTGAAGTCGCACTGCGATACGTCCAAGGCGAAGAATTCGAAAAAGAAAGAATCCGAAGAGAAGGATTCCGAAGAAAAAGATTCGGAAAAGTCCAAGGATTAAATTACTTTATCTGTAATGATTTTCCATTCCCCTGGGAGTAGGCCTCCTAGGGGAATTTTTCCTATCTGGACGCGGATGAGGCGGAGCGTAGGGAAGCCGACGGCAGCGGTCATGTGGCGCACCTGGCGGTTCTTGCCTTCGATAAGCGTGAGGCGAACCCAGCTGGTGGGGATGTTGGCGCGGTAGCGTACGGGCGGGTGGCGCGGCCATAGCCAATCCGGTTCCTCTGCGATTTCTGCCTTGCAGGGCTTGGTACGGTAACCTTTGATGGTGACGCCTTTTTCCAGTTGGTGCACGGCTTCTTCGGTAATCGTTCCTTCGACCTGCGCCAGGTAGGTTCGCGGGTGCTCGAATTTCGGGTCGAGCAGTTTCTTGATGAGTTTCCCGTTGTCTGTCAGCAACAGCGCGCCTTCGCTGTCGTGGTCAAGCCTCCCGGCTGCATAGACCCCGGGCGGGAACCCGAACGAGTCGAGTGCCGCGTGTCCCGATTCAGGTGTGAACTGGCTCAGGACTCCGAAGGGCTTGTTGAAGAGGATGACGGTGGACATTGATGCAAAGGTAGAAAAAATAAGGGTATTCCAATCTGTAGTGAAAATTTCCGGATATTTTTTCAAAACGCTGGTTTTGTAAACATTAGTTTTCGTACTTTGGTTTATAGGGTTAACAACAAGGTAAGGAGGTGGACCATGAAACGCACAACGTTTACAATGGTAGTCGCAATCGCGATGTTTGCAACGTCGGCGATCGCTGCTGGTAGGGTGGTAAAATCCAAACTGGGCGATCTCGATTTAACAGTACAGCGCGGTGGCGGCGGCGTAGTCTGCACGGCCGGATTCCACGACGAACTGACGATTGTCAGAGAGTCGGACGTAGATGTCCTCGTCAAGGGGGCTTGCGGTCAGGGCTGGGTAGAAAAATCGAAAGTCGAATATGTAGCCGCTAAACCCGGTGACAAATCGATCAAGATTGACAATTTCGATGTGCATGCCTGGATTGACAATCCGACGGCATTCGAATTGTTCGCAGATAACTACGCGGATTTCGATGACGTGACCATAAACCGTGACTTCAAGGAGTACTTGCAGCACACGATGGATCGCGAACAGATGGAAATGAGCCGTGGGGAAAACTGAGCCCGGTTGGTCAGAACCTAGCGGAAACATTCCAGATAAATTCCCCCCGGTTGGCGCCACCGGGGTTTACGTTTTTATAGGCCGTGCGTTAATTCCTGCGGCAAATAATATATATTAGGGTTATGATCGATATCTATGCTTTGTCAAAGAATCCGCTTGTGTTCCAAAAGCAGAGGACCATCACCTCGGCGTATATTGACGTGTCCGGAAAGATGGGCATAGCGCAGACGGTGCTCATGGTACAGGACAACTTTACCGAGAATTTCGGTGCCATCAAGCAGGACAACTTCTGTGTGAAGGAGAAGGGCGCCTACTGGGTTATCTACAAGGCGAAATTCAAGTTCTTCCAGCGCCCGTTCTGGCGCGACAAGGTGGTTACCACCTCTTTCCCTGCCGACAACGCGCCTATCCGTACATACGAGAATACGGCCATCACCACGTTGGAGGGTGAGCCGATTATCCTCGCCGTGCAGGAGGCGTGCTGCCTCGACCTGGACCGTCACCGCCCCGTAAAGCTTTCGGCGGTCGATTTCCCGACGGAAGGCGCCCCGGAACCCTTCATGGACAGCAAGTTCACGAAGTTCCCGGTGGAACCCGCGGAATACGTGGAGGTCTACCGCCAGAAGGTGTTGCCCCAGCACATCGACATGTCGCACCACATGAACAACATTGAGTATGTGAAACTTTCCCTGAACGTGTTCAGTTCCGAAGACTTGGAACTTTGCATCCCGTCGATGCTCGAAGTCCACTTTATGGGCGAGACGCACGAAGGCCAGGAGGTCAAGGTTTTCCGTGCCGACAAGATGGGGGCGACCTACATGAAAATCGAGGACGACGAAGGCCGCCAGGTTTTCGAGATGAAAGTCAAGATGAAGTAGCCTAAACCAAAATATCGAAGAATTCAGGCCGGTGAAAATCCGGCTTTTCTGTTTCTATCGGGAAGGCGCTCAGGTAATGGGGCGTCTTTGACTTGTCGGCGCATTTGTAAAGGTTGCCGCGGAGTTGTACCCCTTCGAACGAATCGAGCCCGAAGAGGCTTGCCGGAATGCGGATGCTCATTCCCCAGCATACGAAATCCCCGATGACGCTGGCGAGCTGCTTGGTACGCTCAACTTGTGCCATCTGCGCGCTGTTGAGGAGCGTTCTGTTTTCGCGGTCGGGACCGTGGGCCGCCAACAGGTAACCGCGGCTAGTCGTTTCGAAGTTGAAGTATTCGCCTGGGTCTGCAGGGTTCTGCAAGAATATCTCGACACAGGAATCTTCCCAGCTGTGGCCGCCGTCTTCCAGGACTTCGCTGCGGAAGCAATTGATGGGTTCTTCAACGGAGAAGTCTACTTGTAAAAAATCGCGGGAGAGAGTCGTATTCGCCATGACGGTCGGCAGCGCTATCCCTTGGTTCGCGGGCCAGTTCATATTCGGTTTTAAGAGCATGGTATTAATATAGCTGAAATTGTTCGGAATGGACACTTGTATTGGACACTTTGTACATGTTTGGACACTTGTGCTTTGCGCAGAAAGCGTTTTTTGTGAAAAGGCGTGGAATTCTTTTTTTGGCATGGCTTTTGCACTAGCTATGTACCCGCAGTGTGATCGGCCGTGTCGTGGCCGTCCCGGGTTATTCTTCAAGATAGGAGGCCATATGGCTGAAAAAAAGAAAGCAGAAAAAGAAACGGCGGCATCGACGTCCGCCTTTGATTGTCTTGCGGTAACGCAGGTGACGGTGTGGCCCTTCCAGGAAGGGCAGAACTTGGGGCACATGAAGGGCCTTGCGCAGATTGTGCTGAACGACCAGATGGTCGTCCGCGGGCTTCGCGTTATGGATGGAGAGCACGGGCTGTTCGTGGGGTACCCGAACGATCCGTTCTACAAGGGCGAAGATTTTCGCACGCTCTGCAACCCGATTACGCGCCAGTTGAAAGAACACATCGAAAACTGTGTTCTTGAAAAATACCAGGCCTCCATCGCGGCTCAGTGAGGTAGCGGTGTTTAAGCGGATCCGTTCTTATTGCTTGTTCGGGATAAAGGCTGTCCCGGTCAGTGTTGAGGTGGATGCCTCTCAGGGGTTACCGGGGTTTACCCTGGTGGGACTCCCGGATAATGCGGTAAGGGAATCCCGGGAGCGGGTTGTTTCGGCAATACGTTCTATCGGGAAAGTGGTGACAGGTTACCGTACGACGGTAAACCTGTCGCCGGCGGATTTACGAAAAGAGGGGAGTGCTCTGGATTTGCCGTTGGCGATAGGCTTGCTGGTTTCTGCAGGCGAGATTTCGGTGAATCGGCTGGAACGGTATGTCTTTGTGGGGGAGCTTTCGCTGGACGGCTTGCTGAAACCGGTCAGGGGAATATTGTCCATTGCGATGAGCCTGGCGAAGGACGGCTCTGTATTGGTAATCCCAAGAGGAAATGCACAAGAAGCTTCTCTGGTAGAAGGCCTGCGGTATGTTTGTGCGGATTCGTTGGGGGAGTGCGTGGGCTGTTTGGAATCCGATGACGATTCTTGCATCAAGACAGCGGAAGGATTGAAGACAAATTATCGTCAGGAACGCGAAGACGTTCCGGATTTTGAAAATGTGGTGGGGATGGAAAGCGTAAAGAGGGCGTTGGAGGTGGCGGCGGCCGGCGCCCATAATTTTTTACTGGTCGGTTCACCGGGCGCCGGCAAGACGCTCTGTGCCCGGTGCTTACCGGGAATCTTACCGGAGATGACGGAGCAGGAAATCTTAGAGACGACACGGATTCATTCGTGCGCGAGGCGGGCCGGGGATTCGGGGGAGTTCAAACCGGTAACCTCCCGGCCCTTCCGCACGCCCCACCATTCCGCATCGATGGTCTCCTTGGTGGGCGGCGGATCGCGCCTCGCCCCTGGCGAGGCGAGCCTCGCGCACAACGGCGTCCTCTTCTTGGACGAACTGCCGGAGTTCAACCGCAGCGTCTTGGAAGCCCTGCGCGAACCGATGGAAGAAGGGTCCATCTCGGTGAGCCGGGCGAGCGGGACGGTCGTGTGGCCGGCACGCTTCATGATGGGGGCGGCAATGAATCCGTGTCCGTGCGGTTTCGCGATGGACCCGAAGCGGGAATGCACTTGCTTGCCCGAGGCGCGCAAGCGGTACCGCGACAAGATTTCGGGGCCGCTGTTGGACCGCATCGACATCCAGGTGAGCGTCCCGCCGATAGAGACAAAGTCATTTGAAGGGAACCCGAAAGGCGAATCTTCTGCAAGCATCCGCTCGCGGGTCTGCAAGGCACGCGATATCCAGCGGGAGCGTTTTGCCGGTACTACCTACCGCTCGAATGCCGAGATGTCGTCGGACGCCGCCCACCGGTTCGCGGAGATGTCCAAGGGAACGGAAAAGTTTGCCATTACGGCTGCGGACCGCATGAACCTGAGTGCCCGCGGGTACTATAGGCTATTGAAGGTCGCGCGTACTATCGCGGACCTGCGGGGGAGCGGGAAGGTTGATGTGGAGGACTTGTCCGAGGCGCTTCGTTACCGCGCCTACCGCTAACGGCGGATCCTGATGCTCGATTCGGCCCCGGCGCAGTTGGGAATAGCCTTCGGCTTGCAGACGCTTACCTCGACCATCATCGTCTTGGGGTAGTTGTCCAAGATGTGCTTCGCGGTTTCTACGACGAGCGTTTCTTCGAGCTGGAACTGAGAAAGGCGGATGAACGATTGAAGTTCTTCCGCCAATTGCGCATAATCTATAGAATGAGCCAAGTCTTCGTTACGGGCCGCCTGTGCAAAATCAAGCCAAATGCTTACGTTCAGTATAATCGGCTGTTCGTTTTCCCTCTCGTAGGGGAGGGTCCCGATGATACAGTCGAACCGAAGGTCCCTGAGGCTGATCTTGCCGGCTTCAATTACCATACGAAGAGGACGATTGCGGCCGTCAAGCTCGCACCAGCCACACCGAACCAGATGTTACGGGCTGTGGCATGGGAGTCACGGGTCTTCTTGTTGGTGTCCATACGGCTCTCAAGAGTCTTGAGAGAGTAGTTGGAACCGATGGTCAAGTCGTAGTAGCTCATGGCGGCTACGCAAGAGGCGTTTGGCGCACCACCTTCGGCAGGCGTACAGGACGCGTTGATCTGGGTGACAATCTTTTCGTGGACTCCGTCCAGCTCGTCATAGGCGTCGCCAGCCTTGTTCGCATCCATGTGTTCGAGGATGCCGAGCACGGCACTGGTGGCGGCGAGGGCGGAAAGGGCGACTGCAGACCAGAAGCGGACTTCGTCGGCAATACCGAAACGGTCGGTAGCGTTTTCGCTAACGTCATCGGCGGCGTCCCTGGCAGCGAGCCTGCGCCTGTCGGCTTCGCGGTTCGTTTCGTCCATGTCGCCGGCGACATCGACATCATCTTCATCTTCGTCTTCGCAATCCGGATCGTATTCATCGCATTCTTCGCCGTTGCTGCTCGGAACTTCCGGGGCGGCTGCGGCTACCGGTTCATCCTCTTCTTCCGCGTCGGCAACAGGAGTTGCCTTCTTCAGTTCGACGGGGTTGCCGTCGACGAAGACGTATGCGGAAGTACGCTTCGGCACATAGACATACTTGCCATCGAAGTAGACCTTTTCGGCATCTTCTTCGACGCTCATGCCACGGCGCTGGTAAATCTTGGACTTGACGACGGCGCTGTAGGAGGTTCCTTCCGGAACTTCAAGCGGAGTCATGGAGCTGAGCTCGCCGGCGGCACCTTGGTACAGCTGGTAAGTGGTTTCAGCTTCACCGAACGGGTCTACGAACTTCTGACGGACGACCAGACGACCTTTCTGGAGAGACTCGACCTCCTCTGCCGGAGCGACCTTGAGTTCGCCACCGAATTCGGCGGTGATATAATCGTCAGGTGTACCTACATCCTGAGCGGTAAATTCATCAATATCATACGGGCCCGCGAAAGCTGCGGCCACGGAAAGGCAGATTGCCAACAAAAAAGAACGCTTCATTCTATTACTCCAAATGGACTAATTTCCAAAGAAATATATAAAAAAATTGCGAAATGGAAAAAAAAATAAGGAATTTGGCCATTTTGAGGGGCAAAAAATGAGGAGTCGTGAACAATATTGGCGCTTGATTAATGTTTTATTGTGTTTTTCTACGAAAAATTCTACTTTTTAGCCCGTAAATTTTAACCCCAAAAGAGGATTCCATAATGGCAAAGCTCTCTATCGAAGATCTCGAACTCGCCGGCAAGCGCGTGTTCATCCGTGTCGACTTCAACGTTCCGCAGGACAAGGTGACTGGTGAAATCACCAACACCAAGCGTATCGAAGCCGCTCTCCCGACCATCCAGTACGCTCTCGATCACGGTGCAGCCGTCGTGCTCGCCTCTCACCTGGGCCGTCCGAATGGCGAAAAGAACATGAAGTACACGCTCGCTCCGGTCGCCAAGAAGCTCGAAGAACTCATCAAGAAGCCGGTGAAGTTCCTCTCTGACTGCGTCGGTCCGGAAGTCGAAGCCGCCTGCGCCGCCATCAAGCCGGGTGAAATCATCCTCCTCGAAAACCTCCGCTTCCACATCGAAGAAGAAGGCAAGCGCAAGATCAAGAACGCCGATGGCACCGAAACTAAGGAAAAGGCCGACAAGGAAGCCGTGAAGGCCTTCCGCGCAAGCCTCACCAAGCTCGCTGACGTCTATGTGAACGACGCTTTCGGTACCGCTCACCGCGACCACTCTTCCATGACTGGTGTTGAACTTCCGCAGCGCGCTGCCGGTTTCCTCATGAACAAGGAACTCAAGGCTTTCGACCAGGTGCTCAACAATCCTCCGCGTCCGTTCCTCGCCATCCTCGGCGGTGCCAAGGTCGCTGACAAGATCCAGCTCATCAACAACCTCCTCGACAAGGCCGACAAGATCATCATCGGCGGTGGCATGGCTTTCACCTTCAAGAAGGTTCTGAACAACATCGAAATCGGTTCTTCTCTGTTTGACGAAGAAGGCGCTAAGCTCGTTCCGGATCTGATGGCCAAGGCTAAGGCTGCCGGCAAGGAAATCATCCTCCCGGTCGACTACATCGCTGCCGACAAGTTCGCTGCCGACGCTGCCACGAAGGCTGTCTCTGACGCCGAAGGCATTCCGGCTGGCTGGATGGGCCTCGATGTGGGCGCTGAATCCACCAAGCTCTTCGTGAACGCTATCAAGTCCGCCAAGACCATCGTTTGGAACGGCCCTGCAGGCGTGTTCGAATTCGAAGCCTTCGAAAAGGCCACCAAGGCTATGGCCGACGCTATCGTCGAAGCTACCGCTGCTGGCGCAATCACCGTGATCGGTGGTGGCGATACCGCTACGGCTGCCAAGAAGTACGGTGCCGACAAGAAGGTGACTCACACTTCTACGGGTGGTGGCGCTTCCCTCGAACTCCTCGAAGGCAAGGTTCTTCCGGGCGTCGCTGTCCTCACGGACAAGTAATTTTTCCTTATAGGCTTCGCGATACTGCGTTGCTCGCCCCCTCACGTACGACTTAGTACGCTACGGGGGCTCGCGCCTTGTCTCACTCGCCTCTAAGAAAAAATTGGATTTTGGGAATCTCGATGAAAGTCGAGATTCTTTTTTTGCTCTGCTCGCAACTGAAAAAATTCGTAAGGCGAGTGAAGCGCGAACGCTTGCGTTCGCATTTCCGAGCCTAGAATTTTGCGCTTGCGCAAAAAATTCCTGATTTTAAAACCCTGCAAGTTTTTGCAGGGTCTTTTGTTTCTACTCGCCTCTAAGAAAAAATGGATTTTAAAAGCTCCGCATTTCTGTGCGGAGTTTTTTGTTTCGGAATAATTTTCCATGATGCTGAATTACTAAATTTGTGTTCAGATTTTTTATGCGAAAATTTCTGGCATTTTTGTTGTTCTCGATTGCGTTGGTCCAGGCTCAGCTTGTTCCTGAGGGGATGGTTGTTCCGTCTGCCGGTATGGATTCCGCTGCGGCGCCGACGCCTATCGTAGAACAGCCTGCTCCCGAAAACATGGTGGAAGTTCCGGAAGGGCAGTCGCTGAACTGGAACGGTCCGGTTTCGGACGATAGCGTCAAGTATTACGAAGTGGAGGCGTTCCGCAATGGCCAGGAATATGCGCACAAGCATGCTGTTTCAAAAGTTTTGTTGTGGGTCGCGGCCGGTGTCGGAGTCGTGGGCTTCGGTGTCCTTGCTTCAGGATTCCTGATGTCCGATGAAGGAGACGGTCGCGTATGTCGCCATGTAGGCGAGGGCATTTTGGTGGGGGCGCTCGTATCGGCCGGATTCTCGTTCGGCTTTGATATGTCCGCCGATGGCTACCGCATAAAAGCGCAATATTATAACCAGAAACTGGCTGATTATAAGAGCCGCCATTCGGTATTGAAAAATGAATAGACTAGTCTTTACTCTGTTACTCCTGGCGATATGTGCTGTGGCATTCGTATCGTGCAATGAAAGTGGAACTTCTGCTGAACCGGTGACGAACCCGTTTGCCGGTGCAGACCAGGGAGGCTCTTCGAGTTCCTCGGCCAAGGAGGTCTCTTCCGCTGGTACGGAAACGACCCCGGATAAGCCTGCAGGGCCCTATGTGCCCGGTTTTAATTCGTGCCACTTCAACTTCGGTGCGGCCTGGCAGGCGGCGCACGAGGATGAAGTCAACTACAAGGGACTCGATTATGTCGCGGTGTGGCTGGGCGACAACGACTGGTACAACGAGTTCGAGAAGCGCATGGTGGAAATGTGCGTGAACATCCATGCGACTCCCATGATCTATGCCTACGTGATTGCCGAGTTTGGTAAGGACCGGGGCCTTGTGGACTGCGACATGAAGGACGAGGACCATCCGAATACGCTTTGCAATACGGGCGCCAATATCATCCGCCAGTTCTTTAAGGATTCCATCTTGTTCCGTTACGAAGCGTATGCGTCGGGCATGAGGGAGCAGCTGGAACTGGTCCTGGATCAAGACCCGAATACGTTCGAGACCATTTGGCTTATTGAACCGGATTTTTATCAGTATTCCGAATCGGCGTCCCAGCAGAAGGCCGAGTACGATGGTGACTCTCAGGCGGATGGCGGTATTCCCGATGTGGAGATGGGCGTCTATTTTGCGCAGATTGTTTCCATTATCAAGAAGTACTTGCCGGCGGCAAAAATCGCTATCGATATTTCTCCGTGGATATCGGATTGGAAAGGCCTTACTCAGGTGGCTTGGTATGCTAACTTCGACTTGTCCTTGGTAGACTATGCGAGCACTTCTGGCGGCGGGACGTATGCCGGTGGAGAAAAGGTGCGCGCAGGCAACAAGGCAACTTGGCAGGAGATTTACGAAGCGACAGGCAAGCCGATCTTGGCCGATGCCGGTTATGACCGCGGTGGCGCCGGTACAGGGCACGCCAAGGTCTGGGATGATGTTTCGAATATTAATGCAAGAGCGGCTAATTACGTGGTAGGCGTGATGCAGATGGATGCTGCGCTTGACTACCCGGAGATTGTCGAGAGGATTAGGCCGCAGGTGTCGGTAAATTACCCGTGGTGCGAAGGAGGTTCCAATGCCCGCTAATTCCATAATTGTGGTCGACTACAATGCCGGAAATCTCACGTCTGTGATGAATGCGCTCGCGCATATCGGCGTGAATGCGAAGTCCAGCAGGGATGCAGATGAAATCTCGAAGGCGACGCGGTTGATTTTCCCCGGTGTCGGTGCCGCGGCGTCGGCCATGGAAACGCTGACCCGAACGGGAATCGGTGATGCCATCAAGATGGTGGTGAAGTCCGGCAACCCGGTGCTCGGCATTTGTATCGGATGCCAGATTATTCTTGAGGAAAGCGAGGAAGACGGTGGCGTGAAGACGCTTGGGCTTATCCCGGGCAAGGCCGTGCGCTTCAAGGACGAACCCGGTCTCAAGATTCCGCATATGGGATGGAACCAGGTGAACTTTACCCGCGAACACCCGATAATGAAGGGGATCCGCAGCGGTAGCGATTTCTATTACGTGCATTCGTACCACCCGCTGGTGCCCGCGGAATACGCCTTCGCCGAGACGACTTACGGCACGCAGACGTTCCAGGGAATTGTGGGCCGAGGCAATCTCGTGGCTACCCAGTTCCACCAGGAAAAGAGCGGCGATGTGGGCCTTGCCATGCTCAAGAATTTCTGCGACTGGAAAATCTAGGGTAGTAGACAGTAAACAGGGACGCTTAAGGGACGTCCCTTTTTTTTGCGATTAAATCGTATCATGAAAACGTGAATTTTATAAAAATTCTAAAAATATTGTTAAAAAGTATAAAAAACAGATGTTTTGTATCATTTTCTATTGCTTTTTTAAAAAAATGAGTGTATATTCATAGATATGAAACCGATTACTGAATATCAAGACTATCGACGCTATATGCAGGACTTCTATGACGAGCGGAAGCGTGTCTCGACGTTCTCGTGGCGCGAATTTGCCAAGGCCGCGGGTTTTACATCGCCTACGTACCTTAAGCTGGTGTGCGAAGGAAAGTCACGCCTTTCTGCGGCAGGAGCGGAAAGCGTTGGCAGTGCTTTGCATCTGGCTGGTTTTGAACTGGATTATTTCAAGGCCATGGTTGCCTATTGCCATGCGGAATCGAACCTGGAAAAGAAAAGGGCTTTTGAGCTGATGCTGGAACTTGCAAAGAACAGCAAGGTGAAGATTCTCGACGGCGAGGCTTTCAAGTATTATGAATCCTGGATACATCCGGTGGTGAGAGAGTTGGCGCCGGTCATGCCAGGGGCGACTCCGGGTGAAATCGCCAGACGTTGTTGCCAGGGGGTTAGTGCGGGGGACATCCGCGAGTCGCTAGACTTTATGGTCAAGGCGGGCCTCCTTAGGAAAAAGGGGGAGGGTTACGAACAGGCGGATGCGCACCTGAAGGGATCTTCGGAAGTGATGCCGGTGGCGCTCCGTTCCATGCATCGCGAAATGGCCCAATTTGCCGAGGAAGCCATCGAGAAGTTTCCTCCTTCCGAAAGGAATTTTACCGGACTTACGATGGGGCTTTCTGCCGAAGACTACGAACAGGTCTTGCAGGAGCTGGATCTTTGCCGTAAAAAGATTACCCAGATAGCATTGAAAAGCCGCGCCGTAGAGCGTGTCTATAGGTTGAATTTACAGTTGTTCCCGCTGACTTGGGGGGAGGATAAATAAATGAAGAAGACTTATGTTGAACTGATGGCATTTGTTGGCCTGCTTGCCTTGGCCGCATGCTCCGAATCGGGCAAGATGGCGGGGGTGACGGAAGATGATAATGCCTTGGCCCAGAACGTTAGCAGTTCCTTGGCCGATTCGCTGTCGAGTTCGTTGCCGGCGTTGTCGAGTTCGTCGCCGACGTTGTCAAGTTCGTCGCCGACGTTGTCGAGTAGCGGCGTTGCGGCGACGCCCAAGTTGGACTTGTGGAACGGCGCGGACGGTATCGCTAAGATAAACACGGATAATGAAATGACCGGTTACTGGTACAGTTTTAGTGACTATGTGGAAGGGGGCATGTCGACCCTCAGTTTCCCGGTGCAGCATGGAAACGATTATAGTGGCGAATCTTACGACGTTGTTGTTGATGCTTGTGGGGGCATGTGCGGGACCATTAAGTTGAGCAACGCCATATCGACTCCCTGGGTGGGGCTTGGCATCATGCTTGCCGAAGAGGATTCTACCGCGGATGTTTCCGCGTGGGGTGGCATCTGTGTAACGTATGCTTCTGAGTATCCGGTGAATGTCTATCTCAATGTGGATGTCGGTGGCATAGATACGATTAGCAATGTGTCTCCGTTTATGGCTTATCCGATGATAACACTCCCGAAAGCGGTGACAAATGCACCGACGCTTAAGAAGATGCTTGAACCTGATGCCGCCATTACGCGTTGTGCCAAGTGGAGCGATTTTAAGGTGTCTGCCTGGGCAGAATACAATGCGGCTAAATTGAGCAAGGTCTATTCTGGCGAAGAGGCTGCCAAAGCAATTAAGGCCATTACCTTTGTGTTTATGGGCAATTCCGATGGTTCGGGAGATTTCAATATCGTAGGTATCAGTACTTACGACGAGAATCTTCCGCAGTGGCGTGATGGCGGTGTGAATGAACAGAACATCGGCTCGATTGCTGATGATAGCGATTCATTGACTTGCTTGTGGAAGGGTTTGAATGGATCTGGTATTGTAAATACGGGTTATAACGACCGGGATGAATTTGTCGGAATGTTGTATGATGTCGATGCTTCTCCCGAGGGGGCGTATTCTAAAATAGAATTCCCCGCGTATAGGGAAATGGAGTATGAACCCTATATGTATGAGCCGATTATCGTTGAATGTAAAGGCTTTTGTGGAACGATGGAGTTTACTTTGGAAAACGCCGATTATGCCGCGTCTGCTGTAGCCTTCAATATTGCTGAAGATACATTGACTTCTTGTGAAGGTAACACTTGCTATGGAACGCCTAAATTTGCCGATATCAAGGACTGGGGAGGCCTTTGCATCACTTATTATTCCGAAAAGGATGCTTACCCTCTCTCCCTGCATCGGGAGGGCTTATCGAAAAGTGTGTTGCCTGGGATGATTTTCAACCGAGTGTCCCGAATCTGGGAACGGCAGTGAGTACGGTGCAGTTTATTGTAAAGAGTTCAGAAAACGGCGGCAGAAACCAGTTTAATATAGCGGGTATTGGAAAGTATTCTGCTAATGGGGCTTGCTCTATTCCCAAAACCGTTTATTAAATTTATAAATGAAGGAGGTTGGGTGTTATGTTTAGAAGAATCTTGAGGCTTGCCACAAGCGTGGCGATGCTTTGTCTAGTCGCTTGTTTCGATGACAATCCGTCGGACGCTTCCGTCGTTTCGCCGGAGTCTAGCGGGACTTCGGTGGTGTCTGGCGAAAGCAGTTCGTCTGTTGCGGAGTCGAGCAGTGGCGATGCCGGCGGGAGTGCCGCGAATGTCGCGTCGAGCAGCAACGAAAATGTTGCGGCGACATCGAGTAGCGTAATTGCAGATTCCTCAAGTAGTGCAAAAGCTCCGAAAAATACGGCCGCTTGCATGTGGAAGGGAACGGATGAATACGGTCCTGTGAATACGGGGCTTGATCCTAACAACGATTATGGTGCCGGTTTCTGGTATAATTTCGGAGATAGTTTTAAAGGTGGAAAGTCGTTTATTGAATTTCCGATTAATGACGATGATCAATTGAATGAATGGGAAAATATTGTACGTCTTATAGGGGAATGCGGCGGCTATTGTGGTGCGTTTGTTTTAGATAGGGGTTCTGCAAACGAAGCGTATGCCGGTTTTGGTTTCAATGTTGCTGGCGTTGAAGACCCGGTGAAGTCGAACCCCATTGATGGTGTGAGAGATGGGGATATCAGCGATTGGGGTGGCGTGTGCGTGACATACGCTGCAGATAAGGATGTTTATCTGGAACTAAAAGCCGATAGTGCTAATTTATATGAAATCAAGCTTGACAAATCTATTGATATGGTGGAAAAGTGCATCACGTGGAATGAGCTGAATGTTGTAGAAGCCTCGAAACATGCCCGTAGCATTAGATTAAAAATGAAAAGCACCGAGAAAATAACGGGACACCTTTCTGTTTTTGCAATCGGTAAATACGATGCGAATGGAGCTTGTGAAATTGATGGCCATGCTGAAGTTTTACCAAAGGATAATGGCCCTGCAGCTGCCTATGAAGGGATTATTGTACTGCGCAGTTCCAGTTCTGGACAATGCACTGAACCGAAAGAAGTTAGCGAAATGTGGAATGGATTTGCACCTCCTCTGACGACCGTTGAGACGGGATTAGATAATGGTACCGAAACTTCAGGATATTGGTTCAGCTTTGGCGACGATATGTCCGGTGTTGGTTCTGTAAAATTGCCGCAACCGCTTGGGATTGAATATCCGACGGGCGATGAAATTTATGATTACTGTATGGGCGCTTGTGGCGAATTTGAATTTGCAAAAGAAGGTTATTTGGGTATAGGTTTCCATGTCGCTGGTGTTGTTGATCCGCTTGATGGTAATTCACCGGCTGCTAAGGCTAATATCTCAAGTTGGGGAGGCTTGTGTGTAACGTATGCTTCGGACACTGATTTGGAAGTTATTTTGGCTTATACTCAAGAAGGTGGATTTGGAAATCTTTCTAGAATGCCTAAGATGACATTGCCCAAGTCCATTAAGCTAAAGACGGTATGTGCCGATTGGGAAAAATTTATGTCGGTGTATAGTGAAGTGAGTTGGACGTTTATGACATCAGTTCTCTTTGTTGTCCACGGCGATGCAAACGCTAAGAGCCGATTTAATATAAGAGGGCTTGGCAAGTATTCCGAAAAAACGAATTTCTGTTCACCGGGCGATGACCCGTTCGTATCAGGAAAGCTGGGACTGGTTATCAAATAATATGAAACCCGTCGCACTCGCGGCGGGTTTTCACTGGACATTTGTCTTACTTTGTCACCCCGCACATTGTTGCTGGGTCGCCTTTTTGCCTTTGACTACGGCAGTTCGCCGCCGATGAGTTCCATCTGCTTTTTATAGATGTCCTTGCAGGCGTTCTCGCCGAGGTCGAGGAGCGTATTGAGCATGTTGCGGTCGAAGCTTGCGTGTTCGCCGGTACCTTGCACTTCGATGAAGTTCTTGGCATCTTGCATAACGACGTTCATGTCCACGTCGGCGGCGGAGTCTTCCACGTAGCAGAGGTCGCAGAGCGGCTTGCCATCGACGACGCCTACCGAGATGGCGGTGATGCCGTGTTTGAGAATCTGCTGCGTGATGCCGAGGCGTTCCTTGATTTTCTTGAGGGCAATCGCTAACGCCACGAAACCGCCGATGATGCTCGCGGTACGCGTGCCACCGTCGGCTTCGATCACGTCGCAGTCGACCACGATGGCGTTCTCGCCGAGGGCTGCAAGGTCGGCTGCGCCGCGAAGCGAACGGCCCACCAAGCGTTGGATTTCTTGCGTGCGTCCGCTGGCGCCTTTGCGTTCGCGTTCTACACGCTTGCCCGTGCTCTGCGGGAGCAAGCTGTATTCGGCGGTAATCCAGCCCGTGCCGCGACCGGCAAGCCAGTCGGGTACTTTCGGGAGGAGTGTTGCGTTGCAGATGACGCGGGTGCGTCCCATTTCGATGAGGACGGAACCATCGGCGCTCGAAATAAAGCCGGTGGTCATCTTGAGATTGCGATATTCGTCAAACTTTCTGTCGGTACGTTCGTACATAGGTTCTCCTTATTCTGTCATGCCGGACTCAGTTCCGGCATCGACGCTTTTAAAAGGTGACCCCGGCACAGAGGCCGGGGTGACAGCTTGGGTTAATAACTCAGTTTCTCCGTCGTGCCTTCGCGGAAGCTTCCGAGGCGGTACACGAAGTCACAGTAACTTTGCAGTTCCTCGAGCGCCTCGATGACAGCCGGGTCCTTCGGACTCCCTTCGAAGGAGAGGTGGAAGATGTATTCCCACGGGCGGTCAGGGTGCGGGCGGCTCTCGATGCGGGTGAGGTTCAGGTCGCGTTTTGCAAAACAGCCGAGCGCGGCATGCAATGCGCCGGACTTGCCCGAATCGCTCAACATAAAGAGAAGCGTCGTCTTGATGGTTCCCGTTTCCGGGAGCGGGTTGGCCGTCTTCTGGATGGCGTAAAACCGGGTGAAGTTCACCCCCGGCAAGTTCTCTATACCTTCGGCCAAGATATCCAGGCCGTAGAACTTGCCGGCGTAGGCGCTCGCGATCGCGCCTACGGTTTTATCGCCACGCTTGGCGATTTCTTCGGCGCTGCCTGCGGTATCGTAGAACGCGGTGCTCTTGATTTTCGGGTTGCGCCCGAAAAAGCGGCTGCACTGCGCAAGGCCCTGCGGGTGGCTCAGCACTTCCTTGATATCGGCGAGCTTTGTTCCTGGGAGCGCGCACAGGCTGTGCGAAATCTGCAACTTGACTTCGCCCACGATGGGGTGGCGCCACTTGTACAGCAAGTCGTAGTTGTCGTAGATGGAGCCCGCGGTGGAGTTCTCTATAGGGATGGCCCCGCCGTCTACGGCGCCGGTCTCGATGCCCTGGAAAATCTGTTCGAACGTGTCCATCGGGACAACTTCGATATCGTTTCCGAACAGGTGGTAGGCGGCGCTTTCGCTATAGGCCCCGCGACGGCCCTGAAATGCGATTTTCTTCATAGGTAAAAAGATAAAATAAAATGAATTTGGTTATTGGTTGTTGGTCATTAGTTATTGGTTGTAATAATCGCACCGTAGGTGCCAAACTAAAACTATTGACTATTGACTAATAACTAACAACTATCTAAACCTTCGCCCGCCCTGATACTTGTGGCTCCAATATTTGTCGCTCATCGGCGAAATCATCACGCCCTTGCTGGTGCTAGCATGGATGAATCGGTCGCCGTTGAGGTAGATGCCCACGTGGTCAACTTTCCAGAAACTCCCGAAGAACACGAGGTCGCCTTCCTTGAGGCTGCCGCGGCTCACCTTGGAACCGCGGGAGTCCTTGAACATGCCGGAGGAACTGTGGTCGAGTGCGATGTTGTAGTAGCCTTTGTACACCTGCATCACAAAGCCGGAGCAGTCGGTCTTGGTCTTGGTGGCGGAGCCGTAGACGTACTTTGCTCCGAGCCAGCCCTTGGCGTAGCTTTCGATTGTGCCGCGTGATTCGGTTTTCGGGGCGACTCGGGCGGCCTCCTTGCGGGTGGCGGCGTTGCGGGCCTTGACGGCGGAGTTTTCGTATTTGCCGGAGTCCGGCGCCGAGGCTGCTTGCGCCTGTTCCGCGGCGGCATCGTTGGTCGGAGCGGCTTGTTCTTGGGAAGCGGCTGTTTCGCTTGCGGGGACGGGCTTGTATCCGCCTATCTTGCGGTCGTATCCGGTGCGCACGGGCATGGTACAGCTGCACAGGTATATGCAACTGGCGGCGAGCGCTATTCCGGCGACAAACTTCGAAAGCGAAATCATCGGTATGAAATGTAATTAAAATGGATTGTAGTTATATTTGGCGGGTATGGAAAAAGTGAAAATCCTGTTCGTTTGCCACGGCAATATCTGCCGTAGTCCAATGGCGGAGTTCGTCATGAAGCACAAGCTTGCCTCTGCCGGAATTGAAGGCTTTGAAGTGGCGAGTGCTGCGACAAGTACCGAAGAAATCGGGAATCCCGTTTATCCGCCTGCAAGGCGCATGCTGAATTCTCATGGAATCGACTGTAGCGGCAAGCATGCCCGCCAGATGACCGTTCAGGATTACGAATACTACGACTACATCGTGCTCATGGACCGTAACAATCTGCGGAACCTGCGCTGGATATTGGGTGACGGTCACGATATGTCAAAAGTCTCGCTTTTGATGGATTGGACCGGCAAATCGCGCGATGTGGCTGACCCGTGGTACACCGGTGATTTCCAGGCAACTTGGGACGACGTGAACGAAGGCTGTGACGCCATGATTGCGAAACTACTTCGCTAAAAATCCGTGCGGTTTGAAACCGAGCCCCTTCACGAGTTCGAAATCCTTGCAGCTGTTGACGCCCGCGGTGGTGAGCATGTCATCGGTAATGGCCGCGTTCGCCCCGCTCTTGAAAGCCCGCTTGCCGTCGTCGCCCAGCACGCCGCGCCCGCCTGCAAGTCGGATAAATGCTTTCGGATTGATGAATCGGTAAATCGCCACGATGCGGCAGAATTCGTCGTTCGTAAGCTTCGGGAGGTTCTCGTACGGGGTGCCGGGGATGGCATTCAGTACGTTTACCGGAGTGGACTTGACGCCGAGTTTGCGCAGGTCGAGGCACATGTCAATGCGGTCTTCCATCGTCTCGCCGAGGCCCATAATGCCTCCGCTGCAGATTTCAAGCCCGGCGGCCAGTGCGTTTTGCAAGGCTCCAATCTTGTCGTCGTAGGTGTGCGTGGTGCACACATCGGGGAAGTGCCTGCGGTAAGTTTCCAGGTTGTTGTGGAAGCGGGTGAGGCCGGCTTCCTTCAGCTTGTCGAACTGTTCGCGGTTCAGTAATCCTGCCGAAAGGCATACGGAAAGTTTCGTCTCTTTTTTAAGGCGGCGGATGGCCTCGCCGATCTGTTCCACGTCACGGTTTGAAAGAGTGCGTCCCGAGGTGACGATGGAGTAACGCGGTATGCCTGCGGCTTCTTTCTTCTTCGCGTCTTCGACGATTTCGTCGGCGCTGAGCAACTTGTATTCGGGCGCTCCCGTGTGGTAATAGCTGCTTTGGGCGCAGTACTTGCAGTTCTCGGAGCATCGGCCACTGCGGGCGTTCACGATGGAACAGAAGTCAAAATCATTGCCGTGGAACTTCTCGCGAATTTCGTTGGATGCCGAACAAAGTTCTTCGAGATCCTCGTTGAGCAGTTTAAGGGCCTCTTCGCGGTTGATTTCGTAGCCGCCGAGCACTTTTTCCTTAAGTTCCTGGATAAAAGACATCTCTCCACTCCTTGAACAATTTTTTTCGGGTGCAAATATAGAAAAGAAATGTTATATTAGGATTGTAATCATTTTTACTGAAGGGGTTATATGTTCAAGAAGTTCTTTCTATCTGCCGCCGTTGTGGCTCTAATTTTTACGGGTTGCGATTCTGATTCTTCGACGGCCCCGTCTTCTACGGCCCCGTCCTCTACGACAAAAGATTCCGGCGCTGTGAAGGGAGCTTTAGATAGACACGAATATTCGGAAAAAACCGATGATGGCAACTGTGTTGTTACAAAACTTTCCGCCAATTCCTTCTCGATTACTTATAATCAAGAGGGAGCGGCCACAAAGATTGTATCGACCATTGACGGTTCTACGATTGAAATTGAATATCAATCTACTTATGGAAAGTCGGTCCCGGAGAGCTATGTTGAATCGCTGTGTGAAACGAATAAACAGGAAGCGATGTCGAAAAATGCGACGGTGTCGTGCGATGGACGCACTATATTGGTTAGGGAGACAGATGTTACGTATCTAACATTTGATGAGGCTTTGAATTCGGCGAAAGAAACCTGCAACCTAATGAATGGATCAACGGAACAGTTAAACGAGTTCACCGCGGATACTCTTGAAACATGGCCTACGGAGACGGAAGATTCTGTGACTTGTTCTTCCCGAAAAACTGAAAACTCGTTTGTGTTGACGGCTAGAGTTCCTGATTCCCTTTCGATGCAACTAACTGCGGAGTATTATGGTGAATCTTATGCCATGGTTATGGTTCTGGAGTTTATGCCGAATGTTCCGCAGAGCGAGATAGATGATAGTTGCCAAGAATTGGAAGGACTATATAGCGATTCGTACGATGGCGAATCCATGCCGGTAGAGGTTGTATGCAGTGGACGCCAAATATCCGTAGTGACTTCGGG
>CACXKY010000012.1 GCA_902768325.1 Fibrobacter succinogenes | reverse complement strand
GTCCGTGCCGTTTGTGCCGAAAACGCAGCCCAGTTCGCCGAATTCAAGGCTGGCAAGGTGGCGCTGAAGGGCTTCTTGGTCGGTATGACCATGCGCAAGTCCGGCGGCAAGGCCAACCCGGGCCTCGTGAACCAGATCCTCGACAAGCTCGCGAAGGAGTAGTCGAGGTGTGAGCTATGAGCGCGCTCGTTTCACTCGCTTTGGGATATGAGGTAAAGATGTCAAATAGTACATCTATTTTTCCTCATACCTCAAAGGCGCAATGCGCCGACCTCATACCCCAGAGGCGCAAGGCGCCGACCCCATACCTCATACCTCGTACCCTTTGCATTTTTCTTTTGCTTTTTGCCCTTGCGATTCCCGCTGCTGCGGCCGACAAGCTCGACAAGTACGATAGCGCCTACGTGAGCACGCTGAACATGACCGACGAAGAAGCCGCAGAACTCTACGGCGTCGACTCGACCAAGCTCAAGCAGGGACCGACCCTCCAGGAACTCAACGAAGAAAATCCGACTTACGTCAAGCGCGATTACAACCATCGCCAACAAGTCGTTGTTGGCAGCGTGGTGATGCTCTGCGTGGCGCTTGCGATGGTGTTGATGAACAACTACAATCCGAAGCGATAAGTTCTTACGGGTAAATTAAAATGTAGCCGCTTTTATGGCGGCTTTTCTTATACTATACAACGTGTATAGTATTTTTGTTTATGATTTTGGTTTTTGTTGAAAAATACTAAGAATTTTACATAAAATCTCAATTTTTGTATAGTATTCTATTGACTTGGCTAAAAACGGAAGGTATATTATTATACATGAAGTCGATTCTCGAATATAAGGATTACCGCCTGTATATACAGGACTACTACGACGAGCGCAAGCGCTTGGGCGCGTTCTCGTGGCGCGAGTTTTGCAGTAAAGCCGGTTTTTCCTCGCCGAATTTTCTGAAACTTGTCTGCCTGGGCGAAAGCAGGCTGGGCAAACCCAAGATTGAAAATGTCGCGAAGGCTATGGGGCTTGTCGGCTTTGAAAAAGATTACTTTCGTGAACTGGTTACGTTTGGCAACGCCAAGAAGGATTCTGTCAAGAAGGCTGCTCTGCTCGAAATGGCGAAGATTGCTAGTGAGCACCGGGTGCGAGTTGTCGATGGTGAGGCGTTCCAGTATTATGAATCTTGGAAGTATCCGGTCTTAAGGGAACTTGCCCCGATGATGCCTGGCGCCAACCCGCGCGATATGGCCGAAGAATGCAAGGAATACGTGTCAGCCGAAGAGGTTCGTGATATCTTGAATTTTTTGGTCAAGGCTGGGTTCCTGAAAAAAGACGGCGATAAGATTTATTCGCAGACGGAACAGAATGTCGTCGGTTCCAACGAGGCTTTGCCCATCGCGATCCGTTCCATGCATAGGGAAATGGCGCGCATGGCGGTCCGTGCCGTAGACCGCTATTCCGTAAAGGAACGCTATTTTACCGGAGTGACCCTCAGCGTGAACGAAAAGGCTAGCCACAGGATTATTAAGGAGATTGAATCCTGTTGCAAGAAGGTTCTTGATATTGCTAACGAATACGGGGATTCCGACAGGGTCAGCCGAATCAATTTCCAGTTTTTCCCGTTCACCGATAAAGTAAAGGAGCCTCGCCATGCTTAAGAAACTTCTTGTTGCTTTAGGAATTCTCTTTTTGTTGATTGTCGTGGCCTGCTCCGGTGATTCTGTTGCGGGGGGCACTACGGACCCCAATGCCATTGCGGAAAAGATGAGTTCGTCGCTTGAAGCTAATGTGAGGACTTCGTCGAGTGAGGAAACAGATGTCGTAGAAGAGATGTCTTCTTCGTCTCAAAAGCGTCAGATCCTCGATACGATTGTTGAAAGCGATACCATTCTTTCTTCGTCTAGTTATTATGCATGGAATTTCTCTGCCCAGTGCATGACTGACAACGTCGATGTTCCAGGTCCCACGGCGTATAAGTCCGTCGAGGGGGATTCTATAAATGTTTACTTGGAGGCGGTCCAGCTAAATGCTCCCTGCAATTTGGAAGAAGATGCACATTTGTTCGAGGAATTCTATTCTGGAATCAGAGTCCCTCTCGAATTGGAGAGTGACACGTTGCAGATGATCATCCTCCAGATGCGTCTGGATGAAACTTGCACCTGCGCGGCGAGGGTTTCCTTTACGATAAACAAGCCGAACTCGGATTTCAACTACTTTATTTTAAACCAGTGGAGTCCTATTCCGATTCAGGAAAGGTAAGGGGGTAACATGAAAAGGATACTTGCACACATTGCCGTCTCGGCACTCATTCCGATGACCCTCGCCCTTGTGTCCTGCGGGGACGAAAAGACTTCAAGCGCTATTGAACTTGAATCGCCAGAAACGTCCATGGGGGATACGGCTTCGACCGCGATTGATCAAGACGTGTCCGACATCTCCGATAACGATTCGGTATCCGTTGGATCGGATTCGGTATCCCAAAAAACAGTGCTTGCCAATTCGGGCCCTTGTAGCCTTAATCGTACTAATGGAGGAGACCTAGCCTACCTGACTAATAACGAAAAAGTCGGTTATCAGATTATTATTCCGGATGTGTCAGCTATCGGATATTACACAGATACTGAACTTAAAGCAGAACGTATTGGTGATACCCTGGAGGTCAGGCATTATAGCGATACGGTTGCCGTATTGGCTTGGATATGTTATGTGTACTACACGTTTAATATTCCGGCAGAAGATGCGGATGTCAAATATCTAAAATACATTGATTATGTATACAAGGTCGTTCCTGGCCCCGCTCCCGAAAAAGCGCCCGACACATCATGTTTTCTTATTCCCTCTCAGTATAGAGCCCCCGAAGAAGGCGATAACGATTCAACCTTCTGTATAATCACTACATTCATCCCGTCTGCCGAAGGTGTTTATGATTCGACCCGGACCGTCTTTCCGTACGACATATATCAATCATCTTCGTCAACTGCAGAAGCTACCTCGTCTTCGTCGGTGATCAACGCTAGTACGCACCATCTAATTACGGATGCCAATGGTCAGTGTGAGGGAATGGGATTGGCTAGCGCTCCTCTGCTGGATATAAATCTGGATACAGTCTCGATAGATACGGTCGATGTTCGTGCAACAAAGCATCCTCCGGTTGCCTATCGCTATGTCGGTACCGAACGGACTGGTTTTACCTTGGAAAGCCTTCCGATAACCTGCGGCCTTGTCCTCGATACTCTGGATGTCAATGTCTCGGGAGATACGGTTTACGTGAATGCGGCGTTCGACCGCACGAATGCGATGAGGTGCCTTTGCGATTTCAAGATTGAATTTGCCGTGGACAATGACCCGGCCTACACGCAGGCAACGGTTCTCGTCTTTGATGAGACTCCCGGCAACGATAATAATACGCCAGATATCATAGAAATTGTCGATATGGATGTGATCCCGGAGAATCCCTAAGGAGGAAATATGTCGTTCGTTCGAAACTGCATCACTAAATTTTTGCTTGGCGTGTCCGCTGTCGCGTGGACTGCCTGTGGCGAAGATAGCGGTACTAGCGCCGAAGATTCCAAGTCCACCTCTTTCACGAGGAATACGTTCCTCAATGCGGATTCCCTGATCGCGGCTGCCAAGGCGCAGAAACCCACAACGGATTCCTGCGTTACCGCACAACAGTATTGCAGTATGCTCTTCAACGAAGCGGGTGATTTCGGGGCCAAGGACGCAGACATGATTGTCACTGAAAGAGTTCAGGCTATTCTCGATACCCCAGAATCGCGGAAATTTTCTGAAAGTACCAAGAGGTGCCTTGCAAACCTCCAGGAGAATTTTTTCTTCATGACTCACTGGGCCACGGAATACGGAATAAGCCCTTGCTACGGTTTGGAGGATTTTGTTCCTGGGGATTCCACTTACATCATGGCTTACTATCCCGAAATCTTGCAGAAAATTTTGGATGCCGGTGCATGCGGGGACGGTGTTCCTGGTCGTATCAAGGTCGATTCCGTCTATTTGAATGAAGAAAGGCGAAATGCCGAACTGTATGCTGAAGCTTTTGAACAGTCGCTGAATCAAAATCTCAATACAATTGATGAGGAATGCAATTAGCAGATTATAGCAGGAGGAGAAAAAATGAAAATCAAACATATCGGCTATATTATACTCGGGCTTGTCGCAATCACCTGTACGGCTTGCAGTGGCGATGATTCGCCGGCTACTTCTGAACAGCTTGTTTCCGGAACGTCCGAAAACCAAGAGAACCCTTCTCGAGAAGTGAAGATGTACTTCAAGGGCTGCTACGAAAACCTTTCCAAGGAAGCGTCCTTGATGAAAGAGAACTCGGAAGATTTGCCGTTGGCATATCTGTATAACGAAAACGGCCAATACCGGTTGATGATCCCGAAAATGGATGACTATTGCGGATTTGAGAAGGTGAAGATGGATGTGGAACGTTCTGGCGATACGCTGCGAATTGATGTCACGGCGATGATTCCGACAGCGTGCAAGTGCGTGAGCGACCATTGGTTCGATATCGATGCGAGTGATGCCGATATCAAGTACTTTGCGCACGCTCCTTACAATAAAAAAGAGACGGTGTACAAGGTGGTGCCCGGCCCGGCGCCAGAAGGGTTGTAAGATTTCGTTCTTGCGAAAGAAGTAGGTTTGTATGAAAAAGATGCTTGTATGTGCTGCTGCACTGTCGTTTGCGCTTGTTGCTTGCGCAGATGACTGCTGCGGAGACGAGTCCTCGTCGGGTGCCAACGGAAGGAAAACAAATCGGTATGAGACCTTGCATGTCGGGGACTGCGACGAATCCTTCAGCCATTGCCCCCGTAGTACAGGGGCATTCATGTTGCAAGGGGAGGATGGCGGTTATCAGGTTCTTCTCGATGGAATACAGATTACCTCCATTGAAATTGATGGTGATTATTACTCCGAACGTTCCGGTGATACATTATCCATTTGGGATGACGTTGAAAATCCTAACGTTATTACGTTGGATTGCCCTGTCGAGGCCCGGTTTGACATTTCTGCGGCAGATGCCGATATCAAATATCTCAAATTCTATGGGAGCGTCTATAATGTTTTGCCTGCCAGTTCACGCAAAACGAGAGACTCTTGCCTTGAAGAATGGAACTAAATTTCGAAAAAACATAGGAGGCCCGGCCTCCTTTTTTTTATTTTTGTGAAAAATACGCAATTGTGCCTAAACCTCAAAGGCGCTTTGCGCCGACCTCACACCTCAAAGCGCCGTAGGCGCGACCTCATACCTACTATGTCCTACACAGACGAAGCAAAACAGAATTTCAAGGCCCTCTCCAAGAACCCGTATCCCGGCCGTGGCATCGTGCTCGGCACCAGCGCCGACGGCAAGTCCTACGTGCAGGTCTACTGGATCATGGGCCGCAGCGTGAACAGCCGTAACCGCGTGTTCGAAATGGAAGCCAAGACCGGCTTCATGAAGACGAAGGCTTTCGACGAATCCAAGCTCACGGACCCGCACCTGATTATCTACTACCCGGCACGCCACACGACCGACGTCCAGATTATCACGAACGGCGACCAGACCGACACCATTTATAACGCCATCAAGCTCGGCGGCACCTTCGAAAGCGCCCTCGCTACGCGCCAGTACGAAGACGACGCCCCGAACTTCACGCCGCGCATCTCGGGCATCCACTACAAGAACGCCCAGCCCGCCGTGTACAAGCTCTCCATCCTCAAGAGCCGCAACAACTGTGAAGAAGCCGGTTGCGAACGCATGACGTTCGAATACGAGAAGGCACTCCCGGGCCTCGGCCATTTC
Organism: Fibrobacter succinogenes; assembly: GCA_902768325.1. Lineage (GTDB taxonomy): Bacteria > Fibrobacterota > Fibrobacteria > Fibrobacterales > Fibrobacteraceae > Fibrobacter > Fibrobacter succinogenes_A. Next base: position 23,742 of record CACXKY010000012.1, on the reverse strand, counting down.
ATCAGCACCTACGAAACCGACGGCAACCCGATTCCCTCCTTCAACGGTTTCCCGAAACTGATGCCGATCTTCGACAACGCCGAAGACACGCTCAAGAAGTACTGGGCTGCCCTCGACAAGGACAACAAGGTTTCCCTGATGGTCAAGTGGATCGACAAGAAGACCTTCAAGGCCAAGACTTTGATTGTCAATAAAAATAAATAATCTTAGAAAAATATTATTTTGACACGGCCAAACTTACAAATATCTTAATAAAAAATTAGTTTGTTCTGAATGGCGCTTCCATGCATTGGAGGCGCCTTTTTAGGTCTTTGTTGAATCGGACATGTTTTTTATATTTGACCTTTTTTATGTAGAGTTCCATAAGGAGAAGTGAATGCGCTACAAACAAGTTTTATTGGGTATGCAGGCGGTTTTGTGGACCTGCGTGGCAACAACATCTTTTACCGGTTGTGGAGACGACGATAGTAGTTTCTCTCCTGTAACGAAAAGTCACAGTTATGACTATACGTACACGTCGGCGGAGGATTTGTCGAAAACTCCGTGCAACGAAAATCGCGATGGCCGCAGAGCCGAGGTCGATAAAGACCTCTACGAGTGTATTTTTGACACCCAGGATTCCGTCTATATCTGGGTGGGCGAAAACGATACGCTTACTGCCGAGGGCGAGGAATTCCACCGGGCGGAATCGTCCAGCAGTTCGAACGAAGAAGATTCCAGCAGTTCGAGCAAGAAAAAATCCAGCAGCTCGGGTAAGGATGTCTCCAGCAGCTCTGAAGAGGAAGTCTCCAGCAGTTCGGATGAAGATGACTCCAGCAGTTCGAGCGAGAAAAAATCTAGCAGTTCTGGAGAGAAGGTTTCCAGCAGCTCGGGTAAGGACGACTCCAGCAGCTCCGCAGTATCTAGTAGCTCGGGTAACTCTAGCAGCTCTGCGGCGTCTAGCAGTTCGGAAACGTCCAGCAGCAGTTTGTCTTCTTCGAGCGTTTCTTCCAGCAGCGTATCTTCGTCTAGCTATTCCTCGAGCAGTTCCGCGCAATCCTCTTCCAGTATTAAGCGGTTCTTGAAGACAAAGGGAGAACAGTTCAATCCGAATGTTATATACGGCACCATGATAGACCCGCGCGATGGCAAGTCTTACAGGACGGTCGAGATCAATGGACAAACCTGGATGGCCGAAAACCTGAATTTTGCCGGCAATGAAGTGGGTAAGTCTTCCTGTTACGGAAATGATGACGACCTTTGCGAAATATACGGACGTCTATATTCTCGTGAGGCTGCGCTGAATTCGAATACTTGTAGTCCAAATGCAACATGCAACTTGGGCTCAGCCGTTCAAGGTGTCTGCCCGGATGAATGGCATATTCCGTCTTTAGCGGAGACGAATGAACTGATTAAATTGTTGGGTATGACAGTGAATTCCTGGGTGTCAAGAAAAGGCTGGGCAATTGACAGATCGAATGGTGATACTTACGGTATGTCATTTATACCGGCGGGTCTAGATGGCACCAATGGCTTTGAACATTTGGATTCTTCGGCGTTTATGTGGGTCTATCAGCCAAACGCCAAACAGCGCTATTTGGTCTTGAATATTGAATCCGGTGCGGTGTTTGTTCATGATTACACTTCTTATGTCAGCACCAGCGTTCGCTGCGTGAAGGGGGAGCTTGTTCTGTCGAGTAGCTCTTATTCCAGCAGTTCTTATTCCAGCAGTTCTTCCAGTGCAAAAATATCTACGCCTATAACGAAAAAGGGCGAGCAGTTTAACCCCGATATTGAATACGGCACTATGACTGATTCTCGTGATGGCAAGACTTATAAGACGGTTGTGGTCAAGGGACGAACCTGGATGGCCGAGAACCTGAATTTTGAAGGCGACAAGGATTTTCCGCTTCAGAAAGAGTATTCTCTTTGCTATGGGAATGAGGATAACAATTGCGAACTGTATGGTAGACTGTATTCCCGCGAAGCGGCGATGAATTCTATAGAGTGTGGATATAATACAAACTGCAATCTGGCAGACCCCCTTCAGGGCGCATGCCCGGAAGGGTGGCATATTCCGTCAAAGGCGGAAGCTACGGAACTGAACGATTTGGCGTTGTCGTCATCCTACCTGAATTTGATTTCTGCGAAGGGCTGGGGTAACGATTCAGAGCACATCCTTGCTGGAAAAGATACATATGGACTCTCCTTTTTGCCTGCCGGATATAAAATAGCCAGCGATTTTAAGAACATTGATTTGAATGCCTTTATGTGGGCCAATATTCCAGGTAATTCACAGCGCTACTTTGTAATCAATCCAACGGCGGAAAATAAGACCTTTGTCCATAATGGCTATGACGCTAACGTCATTTATGGCAGCATCCGCTGCGTAAAGGACGAATAATTCCTTTAGAGTAAAAAAGCAAGGCTATCCATAAATAGCCTTGCGTGAACTGGGGACCGTGAAAACGGTCCTTTATTTATTGCGGTTCTCGACGAGCTCGGTGGCGAGCTTTTTCATCCCGGTAAAGTCCCACTTGCCACTGCCGAGTTTCGGCACTTCGGGCACGTAGAATACGGAGCCCGGGAGCATCAGGGGCGGCATGCCTGACTTGCGCAGCTTGCGTGCGATTTCTTCGGCATCGCCTTCGCCCTTGACGAGCAGCACGATGCGTTCGCCCTTGACGGAGTCGGGAACGGCCGTGATGGCAAATTCCGTACCTTCGAGGATGTTCGTTTCGCTGATGCGCATTTCCACGGCGGTAAGCGAAATCATTTCGCCGCCGAGTTTCGCGAATCGGCTGTAGCGCCCCAGAATCTGGACGAATCCGTCGGGAGTGAGTTTGCATTTGTCGCCGGTCTTGTACCAGCGGCGCCCATCAATTTCGATGACGGCGGCCGCGGTTTTTTCGGGATCCTTCAGGTAGCCCTTCATCACCTGCGGACCGGTAATGACAAGCATGCCTTCTTCGCCCTGGCTCACGAATTCGTTAGTTTCAGGGTTGATGATGGCGGCGATGGAACCGGGAACGCCCAGGCCGATGCTTGTAAGGTCGGAGCATTTTTCGAGGGTGAGGAAGTCGTCGAGTAGCGCGTTCGGGGCGTTGAGCGTGGCGAGCGGCGTAAGTTCGGTACAGCCGTAGCCTTCGTAGATGTCTTTCCCGAACTTGAGCTTGAACGTCTCGCGCAGTTCTGGGCGGAGTTTTTCGGCACCGGCAATCACATAGCGGAGTGTATCGAGACACATCGGGTGCACCCAGCGGCTTACGACGATGGCGCGGAGGAACGTGGGCGTGCCCATCATGATGGTCGCCTTGTACTGGGCGCACACGCGGGCGAGCGTCTTGATGTCGGTCGGGTCGGGGCAGAGCACCATCGGCACTCCGTCCAAAAGGGGCATCATGAAGGTGAGCGTGAATCCGAACGAGTGGAACAGCGGGAGGAGTGCCGTCATCACGTCGGTGCGGCGCAGTTTGATGATGTGGTCACCCTGCTGCCCGTTGGAAATCACGTTCTTGTGCGTGAGTTCGACGCCCTTCGGCGTGCCTTCGGAACCGGAACTGAAGAGGATGACGGCGTCGTCGTTCAGCTTGGCGGCCGTGAACCACAGGCGTCTCAGCAAGGCCTTGGGCGTCGCGAAAACAATCAGCGAATCTACGATGCGCGAGAAGTTTGAAATCTTCGATTCTTCCTCGTCCAGGTAAATCATCTGGCATTTTCCGGCAATCTGGCCGAACGCTTCGTTCCTGCCGCAGAGCTTCTCGTAGAAGGCGTGCGTGGTGACGACCGTTTTGACTTCGGCCTTTTCGATACAGCCGAGGATGGTATCGACGGGGGAGGAGTAGTTCAGGTTGACACTCGTCTTGCCCGTACCGAGAATCGAGATGATGCCCAGGGCGGCGTCGCGGCTCGTGGGGAGCATAAAGCCGACGTTGCGGTCGTTCTTGGTGAGCGCCTTGATTTTTTTACCGAAGTAGTGGCAGAGGCGAATCATGCCGTAGCCGTTCACGTGGTGACCGGCAGGGTCAATGAGGATGACGCGCGAGCGGCGCTTGCGCATGGCCTTGAACCAGAGCGGGATAATCGATTCCGAGTTATCCATGGCGAGATTCCAGATGTCGGTTCCCAGGTACTGCAGGTCCTTGCGGATGGCCTCTTCGGGCGTGTCCGCGGGGAGCGCCTTGCCAAAACCCACGCTGATGACGCGGTTGAAAGACTGCGGGCGGTTCACGCATTCGGAGGCGTGGCTGTAGCGGCTGCCCCAGAGCCCCTGGATGTAGAACGGCACGATCTGCGCGCCCGTCCCTTCGATGGCCTTGGAGTAGTCAAGCGAGAAGGCCGATACGAACGGAGTCTTGGAAACTTCGCCTTCGGGGAAGATGACGACGGCTTCGCCTTTGAGGAGTGCCTTGTGGATTTCGGCCATGGCGGGCTCCGGGTCCCTGCGGTTGATATTGATGAGGGACTTGCCGTGCTTGAACCAGCGCTGGTACCAGTCGGCGAAGGTGTTGCGGTTACTCGCGATGCGCAACGGCCTTGGGCTCGACATCTGCAGTACGGCCCAGTCGATAAAGCTGAAGTGCGGCCCCACGAGCAGAAGCGGACCCGTTTCCGGGATGTTCTGCACGCCCATTACCTTGACGCGGTAGCGGAACACGAACGCGAAAGCGAAACGGAGCGCTGCGCGCAAAAGGGCCATCGGGTTTTTCTTGAGGTTCGTGATAAAGGTCAGCGCGAGGATGACCGCGAGAATCATGAAGCAGTGATTGAGCGTCACCGGGGTAAAGATGAGCAACAGCGTCTGGCCGCCCATGATAAGCACGAGGAAGGCCATCTGGATCATGTTTGCGACGGCGTGAATGCGTCCGGCCGTGTCGGGGCGCGTAAAGTTCTGGATGACGGTGCGCAAAATGACGAAAGCCAGACCGGTGCTTATGCCGATAATGCCGTAGAGGACGCCCTGGAGCCAACCGTTATGCACGAACGGGAGCGAGAACATCGTGATGGCGGCGGCCGCTGCAGAGAACGGGATGAGCCCCGTTTCGACGAACCCCTTCGAGGCCTTGCTTGCGATAACGGCACCGACAACGTATCCTGCCGCCGCAAAGAACATGGAGACGGGGATGGCTGCCGTGTTGAGCATGTCGGCCATGTTCTGGATGAGAATCAAGAAAATCTGCGTGATGCCCCAGAAGGCGGAAAGGCCGAGGATGGAAAGCCTTACGATGGGGTGGCGCCAGGTGGCGGCGAAATTGCGCCTAGGGGAGCGTAGCTTGAGCGAACCGTGGGTGACGCCCGCCTTGATGCAGAATCCGGTGATGCTCGTGATGACGCTCAGGCCGAGGTAAATCCAGAGCGTGAGTTCGATGCTTACGGGGGAGTCGGGCCTGCCCGAAAGTCCCATGGCGAAGAAGGCGGCAGCGGCGGTTCCGAGTGCGGAAAGCGCCATGTACCAGGAATTGATTTTAACGAGGTCTTCGCTCTCGACCATCTCTTTCATGATGCCGAGCTTTGCGGGGGTAAGGACGGCGAGGAATACGCCGTAAAGGCCGAGCAGCCCGTAGGCGACCCATTCCGCACCCGCCACGTAGCACACGACAATCGCGATGACGGAAGCGAGCATGCCCACCGACGACCAGGCCATCACGCGGCCCTTATGGAATCGTCCGGCAAAGAAGCTTGCGGCAGGCATCATGAAGATGCTCGGGGCGAAAATGGCGACCTGGAGCAGCATACTGCGCCACCAGAACGCGGAACCTTCGAACGAGAACGACAGCCAACGCTGGAAGTGGACGAAGAGTCCCATCTGCACGAAGATGGCGCAAAAGACAAAAATAAGGTATGCGACAACACTGGGGTACTTGTTCAGTTTCATAAGTCCTCTTATGGGGGGACAAGATAGAATTATGCTTTTTTTTATAAAGATAGGGAAAGTTACAAAAAACTTACTTTTTGTTTATTGGCCTACCCGCCATTCCTGCGAAACGGCGAAAAAAAGCCCGTTTATATAACAAAATTGTAAAAATTATTTGATATTGACTTTGTAAGATATTTGATTTACAATGTCTATAGAATGTAATAAAGATGTATTTCTGTTAATTTGTTTTTACAAACAAATGAAGTTACGTGCAAACTTTTAAATCTATTATCAAATCATCGAGATTTGAGTTTATTTGCAATTTTTGCTATAAAATGAATGTTGAATTAAGTATAACTGAACAATGTAATCTTCGTTGTAGCTATTGCTATTATAGGGAAACCCATGGCAAACGTTGTGCTGTGATGAGTGACGAGGTCATGGAGGCCGCAGTCCGTTTAGCCGTAAAGAAATCTATAGAGATCCAGGATACTTTCCTCAATATTACTTTTTTTGGTGGGGAACCCCTTCTGCGGATGGATTTCATCAAGAAGACGGTGGAATTCACCAAGAAATTGATAGTAGCGAATATTTCAAAACTCAGAAAAGATTACGGAATCTTATTTGCGGTCAATACAAATGGAACCTTACTTACCGATGATATTATCGATTATTTGAAAAGGGAACATTTTATTGTATGTCTTTCGTTGGATGGGCCCGAAAAGAAGCATAATATTTCAAGGGTATATTCCGATGGAAAAGGCTCTTTTGCGGCAATTAAGCCATTTTTGCCGACCCTGATTGAAATGAATGCGGAAGCGCTGAGTGTTGTTACCCCGCGCCATGTAAAGGGACTTGCCGATTCCGTAAAGTGGCTTTTCAAGCAAGGGTTCAAATCTGTTTCCGTAACCCAAGATTTTGATGGGACTTGGACCGGTGAAGATTTTGATAACCTGATTGTGGAATATGAAAAGTTGGCTCGATTTTGGTATCAATCAAAGAAGCGCGGCGATGATCTTTATTTGAGTGTCATTCAGGACAAAATTACAATGGAAGCCCGGAAGGTTCGGCAAAGGAATTTGACCTGCTTTATAAATTCTAAGGCTATTGTTGTTGCTGCAAATGGCAATTTGTTCCCCTGTACCCGATTTATTTCGAGTAAAAAGAATGCTCCCTATGTTTTGGGAAATATTCTTGATAAGCAGAGTGGTTTTTACAAGGGCGTCATACCCCCAAAAATCAGTCGCTTTGTTAATAACGATAAGAAAGAATGTGACGGATGTGCCATTCGGTATCGTTGCGTTGCGCATGAATGCGGATGTACTTCTTTTTATACAACTGGTACGTTGGAAAAAATTTCACCGGAAGTCTGTACGCACGAAAGGATACTTTGCACAATCTGCGATGAGTATGCGGTAAAGCTACAGCGAGCAACATCTCCGGAAAGAATTCTTTAAAAATTCCCTTAACTCTAAACCCCTAACCAAAGAGGATAAAATGGCTACAAACAAAAAAGTACCATCCAAAGCAAAATACAAAATCGAACGTAAGGCAGTCTCGGCTGCAGCGAAGAGGACGATTATCGGACCTGTCATTTATGATGACGACGGCCATATCATCGGTCTCATCAACGGCATCATCAGGGATCCGTGGCGTCAGCAGTTGAAGGATCTCGTTTCGGCATCCAAGCTGAAAACTGTTTACGCTCAGGAAAAGGCTGTAAGAACTGCTGCCAAGGAACTTGTGAAGCAGAGCAAAAAATTCAAAGCTACCATTGAGAAGCTTTAATACAGTTTTTCTGAGAGTTCAGTATACGGGTCTCTCCTTCGGGAGGGACCTTTTTTTATATTTACGCTCGTGAAACACTCTGTTAGCGAAAAACTTTTTGCCGAAGCCAAGACGCTCATGCCGGGCGGCGTGAACAGCCCGGTGCGTGCCTACGGCAATGTGGGGGCCACGCCTCCGTTTATCGCCCGCGCGAAGGGCAGCCACATCTACGATGTGGATGGCAACGACTATATCGATTACGTGGGCAGCTGGGGACCGATGCTCTTGGGCCACGCGCATGATTCCGTCATCAAGGCGGTTTCCGAGACGGCGCAGAACGGTCTCAGTTTCGGCGCTCCTTGCGGGCTCGAATCCGAACTCGCCAAGCTTGTGATGAGCCTTGTGCCGAGCGTGGAGATGATCCGCATGGTAAACAGCGGTACAGAAGCGACGATGAGCGCCATCCGTGCCGCACGCGGATTTACCGGCCGCGACAAGATTGTGAAGTTTGAAGGCTGCTACCACGGCCACAGCGATAGCCTGCTCATCAAGGCGGGCTCGGGCATGCTCACTACGGGCAAGCCGAGCAGCAAGGGAGTGCCTGCTGACCTCGCGAAGTACACGCTTACGCTCCAGTACAACGACGTGGCGGGCGTTAAAGAACTTTTCGACAAGATCGGCGACGAGATTGCGGGCGTCATCGTTGAACCGGTGGCCGGCAACATGGGCGTCGTTCCCGCGAAGCCCGAGTTCTTGCAGACGCTTTCGGATGAAACGAAAAAGCATGGCGCGCTTTTGATAGTGGATGAAGTCATGACGGGATTCCGCGTGGGCATCCACTGTGCGCAGGGACTTTACTGCATCAAGCCCGATTTGACGACGTTCGGGAAGATTATCGGCGGTGGCATGCCGGTGGGCGCTTATGGCGGCCGCCTGGATGTGATGCAGCAAATTGCACCGCTCGGCGGTATTTACCAGGCAGGGACGCTTTCGGGCAATCCGGTCGCCATGGCGGCGGGCCTTGCTACGATGCGCGAACTTTCGACGCATCCGGAACTGTACGTGCATGCTGAGGCGATGACCAAGCGCTTGATTGAAGGCCTCCAGGATGCGGCGAAGGCTGCAGGAATCCCGCTGGCTACAAACCAGGTGGGCTCCATGGGCTGTATCTTCTTTACCGAAGGCCCGGTCACATGCTTTGCCGACGTGCAGAAATCCGACCTGGAACTCTTCCGCAGGTACTTCCTCGGGATGCTCGACGAGGGCATTTACCTCGCCCCGAGCCAGTTCGAGGCCATCTTCGTGAGTGCCGCGCATACGGAAAGCGACATCGACCGTACTGTCGATGCCGCCAGGAAAGTCTTCAAGAATCTTTAGGATTCGGCGCCGCTGGCGTTGTTGTCAGCCGGAGCCTCCGCATTTTCGTTGGCGGTGCTTTCGGCGTTCTCCGCCTTCTGCGCTTCGGCATCAGCCGCTTCCTTGTCCTTGTCGCGGATGGTGGCGCGGCGGATCTTTCCGCTAATCGTCTTGGGCAGTTCCGTCACGAAGTCGATGATGCGCGGGCTCTTGTAGCTAGCCGCGATGTTTTTCGCGAACAGCTGCATTTCCTTCGCCAGTTCCTTCGAGGCTTCGTAGCCTTTCTTCAAGACGACGGTCGCCTTCACGGCCTGGCCGCGGTCCTTGTCCTCGACGCCCGTCACAGCGACTTCAAGGACGGCGGGGTGCTTGTGCAGCACTTCTTCCACCTCGAAGGGGCTGATGCGGTAGCCGGAACTCTTGATAAGGTCATCGGTACGGCCCACGAACCACAGATAGCCATCCTTGTCGCGGGTGGCAGTGTCGCCCGTATGGTAGACTCCGCCCTCGAACACCTTCTCGGTGCGTTCCGGGTCGCGGTAGTACCCGCCGAACATGCCGAAGGGCTTGCCCTGGTCAATCTTGATGATAAGTTCACCGACTTCGTCGGCTGCGCACGACTTGCCTTCGGCATCCACGATGTCCATGCTGTAGCCCGGCGAGGGCTTGCCGATGGAACCCGGACGCGGTTCGGTAAAGCCAAAGTTGCCCGTGGTGAGCGTGAGCTCCGTCTGGCCATAGCCTTCCTGCATGCGGATGCCTGTCTGCTCGTAGAACTTGTTGTAGATGTCGAGGTTCAGGGCCTCGCCGGCGGTGGTGCAGTACTTGAGGCTCGAAAGGTCGTACTTGCCGAGCCCGTGGTGCAGAATGTAACGGTACACGGTCGGCGGCGCGCAGAACGTGGTGACCTTGTATTCGGCCATCTTTTCGAGGAGTTTGCCCGGTATAAACACCTTCATATCGTAGGTGAAAACGGCGGACCCTGCAAGCCATTGCCCGTAAATCTTGCCCCAGAGTGCCTTGGCCCAGCCGGTCTCGGCGACGGTCAGGTGGCGTCCGCCGTCAACCACGTGCTGCCAGTACTTGGCGGTCACGATATGCCCGAGCGGGTAGGTGAACGTGTGTGCGACCATCTTGGGGTTCGAACTCGTTCCGCTCGTGAAGTACACGACCATGATATCGTCGTTGTGCGTCGCGGCTTCGCCTTCGGGGCGCGGGAACTTGGCGGGGTAGATTTCGTAGTCGTCGTAGAAGCTGACCCAGTTCTGGCGGGCGGTCTGGCCCACGGTCACGAGTTTCTCGACGGAGGAGCACTTCGACTTGGCTTTTTCCACCTCTTTCTGGAGGCTGGGCTCGTCGTAGCTTACGACCATCTTGATTTCGGCCGCGTTGAATCGGTATTCCAGGTCTTCGGCGGCGAGCATGTTCGTTGCCGGGATGGCGATGGCTCCGATGCGGTGCAGTGCGAGCAGGAAAAACCAGAACTCGTAACGGCGGCGGAGGATAAGCATCACGCGGTCGCCCTTCTTGATTCCCTGTTCCTTTAGGAAGTTCGCGGTGCGCTGGGAAGCGAGCGAGAGGTCCTTGAACGTGTAGATATGGCTCTCGTCGTTGTCGTCGCACCATACCAGGGCTTCTCGCTTGGGCTCCGTCGCGGCATATTCGTCCACGACATCATAGGCGAAATTGAAGTCTTCCGGGATACTTATCTTGAAATTCTTGTAGAGGTCTTCGTACGAATCGAATTCGGTACGGGAAAGAAACTTGCTTAACATCATGTTCGAATCCTGTCGTATTGGTCCTTAGAGATCCCTGTACATGATTTTTTCGCGCATGGTGGAAATGTAGCGGACCATGTTCAAAATGCGCTTTTCGCCAATGGTCCTGAAGTCCTTCTCGTGGAACACGAGCCTGTGGGCTCCTCCGGGGAGCAGCATCTTGAGGCAGGCGTAGGTCTGCAGAATGCCTAGTACCGCGGGCGGGTACACGGAGAAGCTGAGCGTGTCGGACTTGTATTTCTTGACCTTGCCGTCCACTTTCTGGTATATACCGTGATAGTCTTCGTAGTAGTCGAAAATCTCGAGAGCTTGCTGCTTGAGGTACTTGTTGCCGAACCAGATGGGAGGGATGAATCCGGAGGGCTTACCGATGCCGTTCGCCTTCCAGAGGGCGAGACTCCTCTTGAGGAGAGCCTGGGTAAAGCGTTCGTCGATACCGGCGAATTCGGCTCCGTTGTTGGATATCCAGAGGACGATTTTTCCCTGGAGGCTGCGTTTCATCTGGAGGTCGGCGCGGTGGCGGGCTCCGTGGAGCATGATTTCGTAGCCTTCTTTAACGAACTTCTCGAGTTCTTCGCGGAACTGTTCGGCTTCGGACTCGGGGGCGGCCCCGATGGCGGGCACGACGGCGATGCTGATGGGGGCGCCGGCAGCCTCGGCAAGCTTACGGATTTGAACGGAAGCCTTCTTGAAGTTGTTCACGGTAAGGCTGTGATAGCACAGGATGAATTTCTTCTTCTTGCGGGAGCTCTGTTCGGCGGCCTGGATATCCAGGATGTCCTTGTTCTGTTCCATGCGTGTACCTGCCTACTTGTTGTCCTTGTCGAAGGAGTGGTACTCTTCTTCGAGCTTCTGGGAGATGAATAGGTGATAGAAGAAAAACAGGATTGCCGTAAGTGCGGAAATCTTGAGCCACGATTTAAACAGCCAGTCGGACATGGTCCACTCCTTGGTTCGGCACGGTTCAAGGACCGTGCTCTACCGAAAAATACAAAAAAAGCAGGTAAACGGACTTTTTTAGTTGAATTTCTTGATGACGACCACGCCGTTGTGGCCACCGAACCCGAGCGAGGCCGATACGGCGACGTCGATGTTGCCCGGAACGCCCTTGTTCGGCACGTAATCGAGGTCGCAGCCTTCGTCGGGGCAGTCGAGGTTCATGGTCGCGGGGAAGAACGAGTCCCTGATGGCGAGTGTCGAGATGATGGCCTCGATGACGCCGGCGGCACCCACGCAGTGGCCCGTCATGCTCTTGGTGCTCGATACCTTGATCTTGTAGGCATGCTCGCCGAGCGCAATCTTGAGCATCTCGGTCTCGGTGATGTCGTTCAGGTGGGTCGATGTACCGTGGGCGTTGTAGTAATCCACGTCGGTGGGGGCGATTCCGGCATCCTTCATGGCACGCACCATCGCCTTGGCGCAAGATTCTCCGCCCGGGCGCGGGCTCGTGATGTGGTAGGCGTCGGCAGAGGCGCCGTAGCCGGCCAGTTCCGCATAAATCTTGGCACCGCGGGCCTTGGCGTGTTCGAGTTCCTCGAGCACCATCACGGCACCGCCTTCGCCCATGACAAAGCCGCTACGGTCTTTGTCGAACGGGCGAGACGCCTTTTCGGGGGCGTCGTTGAACTTGTCGGTGAGCGCGTGCATGCCGGCGAAACTCTTGATGGAGTACTCGGTAATACCGCTTTCGGAACCGCCGGCAAGGCACACGTCGACCCTTCCGGAACGGATGGCGTCGAGGGCGACCCCGATGGCGTCGGTGCCGGAGGCACAGGCGGTCGCGATGGTGTGTGCGAATCCGGTGATGCCGAGGGCGATGGAGACGTTCGCGCATGCCTCGTTCGGGATGAGTTCCGGCATGGCGAGGGGCGAAACCCTTCTCTTGCCGCCTTCGATGTACTTGTTGTACGTCTCGTCGATGACGTCCATGCCCGAAAGGCCGTTGCCGGCCACGATTCCGGTGGTGTCTTCGGCCAGCTGTTCACGGGTGAGGCCAGCGTCGGCGACGGCTTCGTTCGCGGCAGCCACCAGGAACTGCGTGAAGCGGGCCATGCGGCGGGCTTCCTTCGGGTCGATCCCGTGTTCTTCGGGCTTGAATTCCTTGATTTCGGCGGCAATCTTCACCGGGCAGTTGCTGGCATCGAACAGCGTGATGGGGGCGATGCCGCTCTTGCCCTGCTGAATGGAGTTCCACATGTCAGCGATGTTCTTGCCGACGGGGGTTACGGCTCCGAGGCCGGTGATAACGACTCTTCTTCTGTTCATGGGTCTGCTCTAAGTGAGGGATTAATCGTTTTCCTGTTAATCTTCAATGGAGATTTTGCCGTCGCGTAAGTCCTTGCATTCGGTCATCGTGTCGTTGTAGGCGGCTTCACGATCGGCGTCGGTGACGTTGGTCTTGACTCTTGTTTCATTGAGGATCAAGATGGAGCCTTCGCACCTCATTTCGGATTCTCCGACAATCGGGCCATAAATGGCGTCGGCTTCCGGGTCGTCAGCCATTTCGCCCATATCAGAAATTTGCATGAAGGCATCACACATGGACTCCATAACCATATCGGTTCTGGAGGTGTTTTTGGTGGTCATGGTGGTTCCTTCGAACGAGATGGCGGATTCGGTAATGGTTGTCATTCCCTGGGTGGAAATATCGATATGGGCAACCCATTCGTTGTCGCTGATTTCTCCGGTGCAGGTGATGCTCGTATTGACGGTGGCACTGCTGAGAATGGCGGTCTCGCTGCTTGCGATAACAGATTCGCTGCTCGCGGCGACGGTTTCACTGCTGGTGACGGTAATCGCGCTGCTGGTCGGGGTAGTCGATTCGCTGCTGGCGATGGCCGTTTCACTGCTGTTGATGGTAACGGCGCTGCTGGTCGGGGTAGTCGATTCGCTGCTGGTGATGACGGCGTCACTGCTGGTGATGGTTTCGCTACTGGCCGGATTGACGACTTCTTCTGCCGGTGCAGAGGAGGATTCGTCGCAGGCAATCAATGTAAGCGCAATAGAAACTACAGCAAAAAGGGACTTGAAATTCATAAAAAACTCCTTGTGTTAAGTTGGCGCAAATATAACCAAATGTACGGTGGGTAATGGGAGGATCATTCGCCCAAGTTGTCATTTTGAGTTTTTTTTTGTATTTTTGCTGTATGACAGCTTATGTCTAATGGGGAAAAAGAGATGAATAGAATTGTATTGGGGGCGGTAATAGCCTTTGTAACGTTATTTACGGCTTGTGATGATTCGTCAAGTAGCGATGTTTATTCTTGTGACGTCACCGCCATAGGTTATGACGAGCATTTGTGTTACGAATCCGTAGAAGAAGATTTTATGCCGTGCAGTGACGAAGAGCAAATTGAGCATGCTACTTATAAACATGCCTATAAGCCAGGTAGGGGCTGCCCCAAAGGCGAATTGCTTACTTGCGAAGCCGAATATGTTCCGGGACATCCCTATACCGTTTATGTTTATAGCAAGGAAATTGCGCAAATGGGATGTAGAAGGGTCGTCCCGTATCAATCAAGGTATGAATAGCGGTTACTTGTAGCTCTTGAGCATGTTTGTGGCAATTTCTGAGAGCGTGTTCGAGTAGAACGCACCAGAGTTGCTGAAAATGACTTTGCTGTTCTTGTCGCGTACCGTCAGGTAGGGTACGGAAGTTTTTTTCATGTGGAGTTCGTCGTAGAGAGGATCTTGCCAGTAGACGGTACGCCAGTCCCAGGGGAGGTCTTGCTTGTAAACCCAGCCGTGGATTTCGTCGTTGTCGCCTCCGGTCATACAGATGACGACCCCGATCTTGTGGAGTCTGAAGAATTCCTGTAGGCTTTTTAAGAACCCGACTTCTTCGGCGCAGTGCGGGCACCAGGTAGCCATGTAGAATATGAAGGTCCCGTTCTCGCCGGCATAGTCGTTCAGCGTCTTTTGCTGGCCGTCGAGTGTGTACAGCTGAATGTCTCCACGGATTTTCTTGGCGAAAGGATTGAAACCTTTCACCCCGAAGACATAGTAACCGGCACCAACGATGAGGGCGAGAATGAGTAACTTTTTAATCGGCATATCGTCAATATATGTTTTTGATGAGCGGAGTGCTTGAGTGAAAAGGCATTTAAGGTTTTTTTCTATATTTCTGTTACGTAAATCACATATTGAGCGAGAAAAATGATTGTATCTTGGATGACCACCAACAAGTGTAACCTGACTTGTAAGCACTGCTACCAGGACGCGGGCGAGAACAAGTCGGCCGAACTCACGACCGCCGAGGCCATGAAGCTGATTGACGAAATCGCGAAGGCGGGGTTCAAGATCATGATTTTTAGCGGTGGCGAGCCGATGACCCGCCCCGACATTGTGGATTTGGTCGCGCGCGCCTCGAGCAAGGGCCTCCGCCCGGTGTTCGGTACCAACGGCACGCTTATTACGCACGACTTGGCGTTCAAGCTGAAGGCCGCCGGTGCCATGGCCATGGGTATCAGCATCGACAGCATCGACCATGACCGCCATAACGAATTCCGTGGCCTCCCGAACGCTTTTGAACTCACGATGATGGGCATCGAGAACTGCAAGGCGGCGGGCCTCCCGTTCCAGATCCACACGACCATCATGGACTGGAACCAGAACGAGATTTTCGAGATCATGGACTGGGTCAAGGAAATCGGCGCGGTCAATCACCAGATTTTCTTCCTGATTCCCGTGGGACGCGGCAAGGAAATTGAAGGGCATGCGCTCCGTGTTGCCGAATACGAGGGACTCCTCCGCAAGATTATGGAAAAGAGCCGCACGCTCGGCATCCCCGTGAAACCCACCTGCGCTCCGCAGTTCCTGCGCATCGCCGACCAGCTCGATATCAAGACGCGTTACAGCCGCGGCTGCCTCGCCGGTCTCGACTACTGCATCGTGAGCCCCATCGGGAAGGTGCGCCCCTGCGCCTACATGATGGAAGAAGCGGGTGATGTTCACGATACGCCGTTCGACGAAATCTGGGCCAATGCCGAGGTGTTCAAGAAACTCCGTACCAAGGCTTACGCCGGTGCCTGTGGCAAGTGCAAGTTCAACGATCGCTGCGGCGGTTGCCGCGCCCGTGCCGCATACTACCACGACGGCGACTACATGCAGGAAGATTCCTACTGCGCCTACGGGAGAGGGATTAAGTAGTGGCTCATTGGCCGGTAATTCTGATAATATTGATTTTCGTCGCTATACCTTCTTTGCTTAAGTCAAAGGTGTATATCGAAAGAGAAAATCTTAAATGGAAAGTTTGGCTAATTTCATTACCGGCATTCTGTGCTTTGTGGTTTATTGAATTTTTTTGTGGAGACGATTCTAGCAATTTTGATTTGAGTAATATATTAGCGTGGCTAGGGTTTACTTTGGGAACTTGGCTTGTCTTGATAGCAGTTGTTTTTTTTGGTTCTTCAGGACTATCTCAGCGTTGGGAAAAACACCCTGATGAAGTGGATGATGATGTGAGTAATCTTTTTGATTCGGCTATGAATATCTGTAAAGAAAAACGTGAAAGGAAGAACACTTCAACAAAGGAAGCTGAATATAAAAGGCAAATGAAAGATTTTGAAGAGAATGGTTGATGATGGATAACACGAACGACGACGAAAAGTACATGCGCATGGCGCTCCGCGAAGCCGAAAGGGCTTTCGATGAGAAGGAAATTCCCATCGGTTGCGTCATCGTGAAGGATGGCGTGGTGATAGGGAAGGGCCATAACCAGATCGAGATGCTCAAGGACGCTACCGCCCATGCCGAAATTCTATCCATAGGCACGGCTGCCGGCAAGCTCGATAACTGGCGCCTGGACGGATGTACTTTGTATGTAACGCTCGAACCCTGCCCGATGTGCGCGGGGGCTATCCTCAACAGCCGTGTTTCCCGCGTGGTCTACGGTTCCCCGGACACCCGTTTCGGCGGTTGCGGAACGACTGTCGACGTGATTACGAATAATGCCCTCAAACGCGAGGTAGAGGTGGTGGGCGGGGTGTTCGCCGACGAGTGCCTTGGGCTCCTGAAGGCGTTTTTCCAGCAGATGCGGCTCGAAAAGGGCGATTCCGGCGCAAAACCGCCAATTTCGAACGAGAAATAACTTAAATTTCGAATATGAATTTTATTAAGATATGCGCTTCTTCCGCAGCGCTCCTTTTACTGTGTTCGTGTAACGGCAACGACATCTCCTTGGCGTTCAATACCCAGAATGCGCCGGTCCAGAAACTTTCTCTCGAATCGAGCCTGAACGTCTTTGCCCCGCAGGATTCCATGTCCGTGACTCCGGAATCCATGGAAACCCACCTGAAAGCCCGTTCCACCCTGACCCAGACGGTCGCGTTCGATAACGGCTCCGCCCGTTTTGAGATGAAAATCGATACGGTGGACTACAAGAGCGACAAGCGCTCTGTCGAAGACTTCCGTTACATCGAGAAATACCTCTCTACCCAGCATTTCCAGTTCAAGATGGCGAGCGACGGTGCCATTAGCGACCCCTCCGTAGAAGATGTGGCGCTCCAGCCGGGTTCCGAAGAATTGAACCTGATGAAGCTTTTCATGAAGGTGCAGCCTGTTCTTCCGGGCTCTCCGGTCAAGCAGGGCGACGTTTGGGAACGCCCCGTGGAAATTCCTTCGAACGGCCGCACCACGACGGTCTACAAGTCCTTTACCCTCGAAGACGTGTACCTGCACGACGGCGTGCAGATGGCGAAAATCGGCATGAACGTCAAGTACAAGGAACTGCCGGATTCCACGTCGGACGTCCGTATGGAGAGCGAGGGATTTATCGTCGGAACGGGACATATCCTGTTCGACATTACCCACGGCGTTATAACTTCGGGTAGCCTGGAACTTTCGGGTCACCTGAACATCCATGACATTGTGTCTTCGCAGGTCTTGCCGAATATGCATGTGGTTCAAAAAATTAAACTGAGGGGCGAACTTGAACAGGTTCAGTAAGGTCGCCCTTTCGGGCTTGCTTGTACTCGCCGGGGTACTTTCGGCGGGCGAAATGCCGTTCCCGCAGGTGGAAAACGGCAAGGTCAGGTTGCTTGCCAAGGACAGTCCGTACATCCTGGAACAGGGTGTCGTCTTGAGCGCCACGGATACGTTTGAAGTGGAACCGGGGGTGACGGTTCTCATGGGCGAATACGCGAAGATCATGCTCCGCGGTCCGGTCAAAATCCTGGGGACGGAGTCCGAACCGGTCACGTTCCGCAGTGCGGATTCCAGCGAGAGCTGGAACGGAATCCATTTTGTGTCTAGCAGCAAGCCTTTCGAAGTGAAGAACCTGGTTGTGGAGAACGCCTTCCGCAATACGGTGTTCCGCGCCCGCGGTATCTTCGAGAACGTCAAGTACATCAACAACTACTACGGGTTGTGGATTGACGATTCCCCGGAAATTTTCCTGAGCCGTTGCGATTTCACGCGGAACCGCTTTGCGCTATCCGTCCGTGCGGCCAAGGTCCTTGCTGCCGATACCAAGGTGAGCAACAACGTCTACGGGCTTTATTTGGAAGATGGCGGCAGCTATGATGGCGACGTCTCCTTGATCAAGGGCAACCTCGAAGCCGACGTCCGCAAGGAAAGCGACGAGATGGCAAGCCAGGGCAAGCGCGTGAGCCGCAATGTCTGGCAGCGTATCGAGACGGGATTCTAGGAGGAGCTAGTGCAGGAATCATTTCGACGGGCAATTCGCAAGATGACGGGTACGAGCGTTCGCTTGAACGCCCGTCCGGACCGTTCGGTGATGATGGCGACTATCTCGCAGTCCATGATGGTGACGTGGTCCATTGCGCTGTTTGAACACCTCGACGCGATGCTCAACAACCGCGAAGACGCCGTGGCGAATACCGAGCTTATCAGCTATAGCGAATCCGCCTGGAAACTCTGCGATACGGGCTTTCCGCAGATTGCGGAAGCCGCGAACAAGCTTTACGATGAATTCCGCACCAAGTGGATGCAGCGTTTTTCGACCGAAGAAGTCCTTCGCCTTTTGTTGGAGGGGGGAGACTTCTTGACCCACGACGAAGAAAAGGGTTGGGCCTTTACGGTCAAGAACAGCAAGCAGGATATCAATGCCTTCTATTCGGCTACGATCCATCTGTTGGTGAGCGATGCCGAACCCCTCTTTGTGCGCATGCATGGCCGCGTGGCCCAGTTGCAGGAAAAACTTTGCAAGTACTGGCACAGCGAAAGTGCCGTGGACGCCGTGAGCAAGCTCCTTCCGTGCCTGGAAGAAGGCCTCCGCGAAAAAGAAAATGCAATGATTGTTTCGCTCCGCATGTCGCTGAACCAGATTGCCAAAAAGCGCTTCGCGGCCGCTTTTACGGCCAAGAATCCGCCGCGCTATTATTCGACCGCAGCCGCCTGTGCCCGCAACGTCGGGCGCTACTGGAACCCGCACTACGCCTACGAAAACGGCTTTCTCGCCTTTACGGACGATTTCTGCGATTATGCGCGCGGCCTTACGATGCAGATTATCGAATGGTACCACGACAAGTGGGCCTTGTTCCTCCGCGGTTTCAACCGTGGTCAACTTAACTTGTTTGAAACATTGGCCTTGGATAAGCCAAAATTAAATTAGGGTAAACTATGAAGAACGCATTCAATTCAATCTTATTGCTTACGATAGTCGGTTTCGTCGTCTTGATGACGGGAGCCATCTATTTTGGGGCGCCGCTCTTCGGTTGGATCATCATGATCGCCATTTTCGCCGTGTTCCTGGCGGAACAGATTATGACCCTCCGTGCGGTCAAGCAGGTGAATGAAGAAAATGAACTGATTGCGTCTTGCGAAAACCGCAAGTCGTTTATCGTGAATGGCGATGGCGTTGTCGCCCGCCGCCTGAAGATGGCGCACCGCCTCACCGAAAAGGGCGTCCGCCTCGATTCTCCGATTGCTTTTGAAATCCTTTCGGCAAGTTCTAATGTCGCTGTCCCGCGCAGCAGCAGCGGCACCGTGATTCTTTTGGGCCTTATGGGTACGTTCTTCGGCCTTATGTTCTCGGTCGCGACGGCCGGTAGCGTGATGGACAATTCTTCGACCCAGGGCACCCTCGATACGATCCAGCTCTTGTTCCAGAACATGAAGGGCATTTTCGGTACGAGCCTTTGCGGTCTTTTTGCCGCGTTGATTTTGAATGCGAGCCGCACCCTCTTTATTTCGGCGCGCGACGCCTTCATGGTGCGCCTGGATAACCTCACTCTTGAAATGCAGAGCGGTTCTTCTAGCGAAGTGGAGAAGGACAAGGGCGAAATCGAACGCCTCTTTGAAATTGTCAACCGCAACTTGAACGACGTGGTGAACTCGGTTCAGCAGTGCCTGATTGGCGTTGTGGACAAGGTGGGCGCCGAAATCTCGGCATCGACCGCCAAGCTCGGGAATTCCATGGAATCTATTGTGAAGGGCATCGAAACGATTCCGGCCCGTATTGACGACAAGTTGGGCAACATCTCGGAAGGCGTCAAGAACGGCCTTGAATCGGTGGCCACGACCGCTTCCCGCCATATTGCGGAATCCGTTGCCGATCAGGTGAAGCAGTCGGGCGAACAGTGGAACGCCTTCATGGCGCGCCTGTCCGACCAGACGACCGCCAGCGTGGAATCGCAAAAGCAGGGTCTCGAGACTCTCAAGAACGTTGCGCTCCAGGTGGCCGAGAAGGCCCAGGCCGGTTCTGCCGAACTCAGCGGTGCCGTGGCCGAAAGGCTCAGCACGCTGTCGAACGACATCCTCGCGGCCTTCCAGAAACTTTCCGATTCTTCTGCCGTGCTGCTCGAAGCCCAGAAGTCCCTTACCGAAAGCATCGACAATCGCGTCGTCAAGGAAAAGGAAGCGACGGACGCCCTCGGTGGCAATATCGTCGAGACGGCGGAACTCATGCGCGTCAACCAGTCCGAACTCAGCGCGAACCTCGAAATGCTCCGCAGCGCTCTCGAGACGATTCTCGAAAAGCTCAGCGGCGATACGGCCGAACACGAGGAAGAAGACAACTTTGTCGAACACCTCAACCAGTCTCTTGAAGCCTTCCACGAACGTGCGAGCGAAGTGCTCATGGAAAATGCGGTCAAGACGCAGGAAATCCTCCTCGAGGTCATGGAACAGACCCAGCGCGCTCAGGTTTCTGCCCAGCAGCCTAAGGAGGGCTAATCGATGCGATTCCGTCGCGAAGAAAACAACAATCCTTGGATGGCCTATACGGACTTGGGCGTCGCCCTGGTTTCGCTGTTCATCCTTGCGTTTGTGGCGATGGCGACCCTCAAGGAACAGAAGGCAGAAGACCTTACCCGTACCGAAGAGGAAGTGCTGAGCTGCCAGGAAGAGATGCGCAAGATCGCTTCCGAACGCAATGCGCTTTTGTCCCAGAGTTTGAAGTCTTCCATTGAAAAGGGCTTGATTGCCCTGGAAGACGGAAAGATCCAGATTCAGGCGAGTTTCTTGTTCCCGATTAACGGCGCGGACCTCACTGCAGAAGGCGTCCGGGTGATCGAGGGCATCAGCAAGGGCCTGCTTGACGTGCTTGGCGAAAGCGATGTCATCATGGTGAGTGGCTTTACGGACGATACGCCGGTGAAGTCGTCTACGTACACCAACTGGAACCTTTCTACGGAGCGTGCCGTGAACGTGGTGAAGACGCTCATTGCCCAGGGATTCCCCCCGGATAGGCTGTTTGCCGCCGGCTTTGGCGAATTCCAGCCGAAGTACCCCAACGACAGCGACGAACATAGGCGCTTGAACCGCCGTGTGGAAATCGGCGTGACCCCGTTGCAGAAATCCAGCTACGAAGAACGGAAGGTGAAGTAGGCCTGATGCAGGAAAGAATCGACAGTATCCGTCAAGATGTAGATAGCATCCGTAAGTCGGGCAAGTTGCCCCACTGGCGCATGGTCTATGCCGATGCGCTCCTTGCGCGTGCGCAGGACTACATGGCGGTGGATCGTTCTCCTGAGGCTGTCCGCGTGCTCGACAAGCTTGACCGCTGGGTGGATTCTCACCGCCCCAAGGTGGCCGACAACGGCCGTGCGGATTTTGCACCGATTTCCATCTGGAATGCGGAAATGCTGACGGATGTCGTAAATCGCATCCGCAAGACGCTTTCGGCGAAGGGCCCGCTTATCCCGGCGACGGAAAGGGAATCCGTCAACCGCCGTTTGAAAGTCGTGGAACAGTGGATTGCCGAAAAGAACTTCCTGGATGCCCACGACGAGCTTCTTTCTTTGCGTACGGCCTTGATTGTCCGCCTCCGCCGTAGTTACCGTGCGCGCCTCGCTGCCGTGATGGCTTACCGCTCCGGCAACTACGCCCAGCCCGAAGGGACGCAGGTCGGCCTCTATAACGCCCAGCACACGCTGGAAGAGACGTTGCATATCGTCGGTGAGCGCGATCCCATCTGGATTGAAGATTTCCTCGAAATCTATAACGAACTCTTCCGCATTGTAGAAAAGCTGAACCCGCAAGAAAAGAAGTAGTGGCTTCATGAAAAAAATTTTTGCAACCGGATTGTGCATCCTGTCTTTGATGGCGGGATGTTCTTCGCCTGAAGTCGTCTCGCAAAAACCGGAGAATCACAGCGGTTTCTTCTGGAAGATTTCCGATTCCAATTCGAGCGTGTACCTGCTCGGGAGCGTGCATTTCGCGGATTCCACGTTCTATCCGCTCGATACCGCCATCACACAGGCGTTCTTCCGCTCGGGTGAGCTTGCCGTTGAACTCGACATGAGCGATACCTCCATCGTTATGGAAATCATGAGGCAGTCCCAGAAGCTCGGGATGTTGCCGGAAGGCCAGAGCCTCGACAAGATTTTGCCTGCGGAAGTGCAGAATTCGCTCGACAGCGTATGTCAGGCATGGGAGATTCCGGTCGGTATTCTCAACACCTACAAACCCTGGGCCGCAGCGATGACTTTGAGTTCCCTGGCCATCCAGCGCAAGGGATATGACCTAAGGTACGGAATTGATGTTGCCTTTATTGCCGCCGCCCACCAGGCGAAAAAGCCCGTTGTTTCCCTTGAGACGGTCGAGGAGCAGGTCTTGGCACTTACGGGCGAAGGGGTGCCCGATTCTATCGGCATATTCTACATCAAGAGCACGCTGCACGAATTGCAACTGCTCGATTCGGCCATCACGATGATGATGAAGGCGTGGAAAGCCGGGGATATCCCGCTGTTCCGGCAGGCGATGGACATGGATTCGGAGCCGACGGATGCGAGGGATTCTTTGATGATGAAGGAACTCGACGAGCGCGTTTATATCTCCCGCAACAGGAAGATGGCTGAAACGGTCGAGGGCCTGCTGGCCGCTGACCGCAGCGTGTTCATTATCGTCGGGGCGGGGCACGTGCTATGGAAAGAGGAGAACATCATCGACCTCCTTCGCGCCAAGGGCTTTGCCGTCGAGCGTTTGTAATTACTTCTTGAATTTCTTCAAGATAGCTTCGGCCTTGCCGAACTGCTGCTTCACGGATTTGGGACCCGTGCCGCCTTCGATGTTGCGGCGGGACACGCTGTATTCGAACGTGAGCGTCTTCTTCATCTGCTTCACGTTCGGGACGCCGGCGTTTGCCCAGGCCTCGTCGGAGAGGTCCGTGAATTCGAGGCCTTGGCGGGCGGCTTCGCCGACCAGGCTACCGACCACGTGGTGGGCATCGCGGAACGGCACGCCGGATTCGACCAGAAGATCGGCGAGGTCGGTAGCCAGCAGCGCCGGCAGCATCTTTGCGTGCATCTTGTCGAAATTGAAACGCGCGCTTTCTAAGGCCTCTTTCATGACGCGGAGGATCACCTTCACGTTATGGACGGAGTCGAAAACCGGTTCCTTGTCTTCTTGCAGGTCGCGGCTGTAGCTGAGTGGAGCACCCTTCACCAGAGTGTAGAGGGCGCTGAAGTTGCCGAGCATGCGGCCGGACTTTCCGCGGATAAGTTCCATGGAATCCGGGTTCTTCTTCTGCGGCATCATCGAGGAACCGCTGGAGAAGGCGTCGTGCAGGGTGAGGTAGCCGAATTCGCTGGTGCTCCAGTTCAC
>CACXKY010000011.1 GCA_902768325.1 Fibrobacter succinogenes | reverse complement strand
AAAAAAGAGGACGTCCTTGCGGACGTCCCTGTAGGATTGCAAGGAGCAAATCTACCGGCTGAGCATCTTGCCATTCAGTGTGGCAATCCAGTGCTGGTTGCGGGCGTTTCTCGGCACCTGCAATGTCTGTACGCCGGGCTTGATGTTTGTCTTGTACAGCGTTTTCCCGCTCAAGTCGATTAGTTTGAACAAACCTCCGTCGACGCTTTGCACGGTGAGAGTACGCCCTGCGACCGTGTAGGAGTTGAGGCGGGTAACGCTCAGGCGAGGCTGCATTCCGATTGGGGGAGGATCGTCGCCCTCGTCATTGTCATAGTAATTCCAGTCGTCGATGATGAGCGCTTCGGTTGCGATGGGGGTAGACGGCTCCTTGAAACTCATCTGCTGGTCAATCCATGCGAAACGCTGCTTCACGTACTTGCGCAGGTGTTCGATTTCGGCGTCCCACGTGGGTTCATTGTAGTAGTTCATTTTCATGCCCATGCAACCCATATTCCAACCGCCCATGTTCCAACCGCCCTGGTTCCAGCCGTTGTTCCCGCCGTTATTGTTTCCGGATTCCATCGGATCGGCGTCGCAGGTGCCGCTAGACTGGCCCAGGTTCGGCCAGCGTTCGAAATTTTGAGGACGGTCTTGAGAGAGTCTATGAAGTGGTCAATGTTCTTGGTGTGCCACACGCCACTGCGCAGTTCCGCCCAGCGGGCCTTGTACTTCTGCTGGAAGGTGTTGTTGCTCCAGATGTTCTGGATCCACTTGGCGACAAACCATTCGTTCATGCCGAAAGCGAAGCCTCCGTCATTTGCACTCTGCGGAATACGCCAACCTTCCGCCTTTTCGCCCCCGACACGCTGGTAGGCTCCGAAAGCCAAGTTGAAGTCCCACGGTGCACCGAGCTGGAGCTTGCCGCCCTTGCTGTCCTTGTCCTTGAACATGTAGAAACTGCAGATGTAGGCGTCGGTGTTGTTGGTGACATCTTCGTGGATGATGTAGTCCGTTGCTGCTTCAATATCCAGGATGTCGAGGCAACCGCTGCTTGTGATATCGCCTTGGTCGCATTTTTGCTCGATGGAGTTGAAGAAGTTTTGGATATACTGCTGCTGTTCCTTGGTGGTGTTTTCCTTTTTCGGAGAACGCATCACGACAGGGGAGCCGTCCTTGCTCTTGAAACCTTCCTTGTCTAGCCCCTGCGTAGAGTTGTTGTCCACCTTGTCGACGCTCAGCACGTAACCGCCGGTCACGTCGTCGCCGCTGATATCTTCTTCCTTGAGTTTCGCAATATGCACGCGGGCTTTGGCGCGCTTGATTTTTTCAAGCAACAGGTACACGCCCTTGTATTGCCCGTTCAGGTAGAGTTCGAAGAATTTGAATCGCGAACTGTAGCGGCCCGTGCGCTGGTAGAGCCAGTAGGCGAGCGCATTGCGGATGAGCGTCTTGTCAACATATGGTCCGTGGAACACCCAGTCGGCGTTCTTGGGCATGCCTAAAACCTTGAGGCTTGTGTCGTGGCAGGCCGTGTCGGCGACGTTCGTGCAGGGGCGCGCCTTGAGTTCGATGCCGTAACCCTTTTTGGGGAAGTCTGCGGAAGTCTGCCCGCGAATCTTGATGCCAATGTTGTACTTTTCGCCCTTGGAACTGTCGGCAACGCTGTTCGTGCCTTTGTCCAGAATGCTCATGGTGGCGGGAATCTTGTCGGCGCCCTTCTGGAGCGCTTGCCCGTTTTGTGTGTTCACGATAACCAGTGGCAAATCGTAAGACTGCGCGAATAGCGGAATCGCCGCTGCAAGGACGACCCTGCAGACGAGTTTTTTAATTTTCCCTGTCATAACCAACCTCCTTTATAAAACCAACCTGCGTCTCGACTTGTTTGTTATGCCAATGAGAGTCGCTTTTTAGTGTTTATTTGATATCTATAAAAATATATATTTGCGCAAAAGCGCTCGCCGATAGGCAGAGCGCTTTTGTGCAAACCAGCTTTTTAAGTATCCTGGCCGCCATTGCTTATTCTAGCGATTCATCATCTTGCCGTTGAGAGTCGCTATCCAGTGTTTGTTCATTGCCTTGGCCGGAATTTTCAAGGTCGTGAGGCCCTTCTTGATGGTCGTCTTGAACAAGACCGTTCCGTTCAAGTCGATAAGGGCGAAGGTGCCACCCAGGCTCGTCTGAACATCAAGACGGTTGCCCTTGACGGTGTAGAAGTTTGCCGGAGACAGTCTGGAGTAATCGTCAGAGAAGTCGCCAATCGACTCTCTCTGCTGCCACTGCCATCCGCCATGCTGACCGCTATGCTGACCACCCTGCTGCTGGCCACCCTGTTGACCACCCTGCTGACCACCTTGTTGGCCACCTTGTTGGCCACCCTGCTGACCCTGCTGACCTTGCTGGCCTTGCTGGCCTTGCTGGCCTTCATCATCGCCCGAGGGATCCGCCTGCCAGTGGGGCTCATGGATTTCAGGATCGACAGGAGCCGTCACGACCGGATTTGCGGGCAACGTGAATCCGAGCTGATCGTCCATCCATTTCATTCTTTCTTTCATCTTTTTGCGGACATGCTCAAATTCGCCGTCCCAGGTAGTGGCGTTGTAGCCGCCCATGGCCATACCCATGCCGCCGCCACCGCCGCCCCACATGCCGCCCCACATGCCGCCCTGGCCGCCTTGCTGGCCACCACCTTGCTGGCCGCCGCCCTGGCTGCATTCTTTCAGCGGTTGAGGATCGGAATCGTAGGTGCCGCTAGCTTTGCCGAGGTTCGGCCAGCGCTTGAAGTTTCTGTCGGCTCCGTTCTTCAGGTAAGTTTTCATGGAATCCAGGTAGGCGTCCATGGTCTTGTCGTGCCAAACGCCACTGCGGAGTTCCGCCCAGCGCCTCTTTACTTCGGCCTTGTACGTCGCATCGCTAGTCCACAGCTTGTTGAGCCAGGCGGGACCGGTAAAGCCCATGCTATAGCCGCCACCGCCGAACTTGCTGCTGCTTTCAATCTGCCAGCCAGTGGTGCCGGAACTGAACATGCCGCCCATGCCGCCGCCGCCCCACATGCCGCCTTGGCCACCTTGCTGGCCGCCGCCGTTTTCGGGCTGGGTGCCGTTGCTCATGGCGAGGTTGAAGTCCCACGGAGGTCCGAGAGTCACCTTGCCGCCCTTGCTGTCCTTGGTCTTGAACAGGAAGAAACTGCACCAGTAGGAGTCCGCATTGTTTACGGCTTCCTGATGCAACACGTAGTCCACCGCAGAGCCGAGGTCCACGTACTGTTCGTATCCGCTACCGTTCTTGCCGTTCTTGAACAACCCTTCAAGGGTGTTCAGGTAGTTCTTCAGGTATTCTTCCTGCTGCTTTTGAAGTTTGTTCTTTGCAGGGTCCTTGTCCTTCTTGGGGTAGTGCATGATGACATTCACGCCATCGGATGTCTTGAACCCTTCGGCATCGATACCGCCCTGGTTGTTATTGCCAGCGCCACCGGTATTGGTACCCGTCTTGTCGAATGCCCAGATGTAACCGCCCGTCAGGCTGTCGCCGGCGAGGTCGGTTTCTTTAAGCTTGCTCACGTTCACGCGGTACTTGCCGCGCTTGATCTTTTCGATAAGCACGTACACGCCGCGGTACACACCGTTGATGTACAGGTCGAAATGCCTGGTACGCGGGCTGTAGCGGCCTGCCTGCCTAAACATCCAGTGGGCGAGCGTGTTTCTGATCATGCTCTTGTCTACGTACGGGCCATGGAAAATCCAGTCGTCGGAAGGCGGAAGCCCGAACATGCTCACGTCGATGCTTTCATCCTTTTCGTCACGGATTTCGATGGTGTAGCCCGGCTTGGGGAACGTGGCGGAAGATTGGCCGCGAACCTTGATGCCGATGTTGTACGCGGTTCCCTTGGAACTGTCGGCTATGCTGTTTGTGGGCCCGTCCAACACTTTCATGGTGGCGGGAATCTTTTCGGTGGTGTTCATATCAAGGCATTTGCCCTTGGTATAAACGAAGACCGCTGGCAGATCGATGGTCTGCGCCAAAGCGCCTGCCGCAAGGTATAATGCGGCGGCACCGATTATTTTAGGTAGGTATGACATAGTTGATTACTCCCCAATCCAAATAACAAAGCTATTATCGATTCAACATCTTGCCATTGAGCGTGGCAATCCAGTGCTTGTTCATCGCCTTGCCCGGAATCTTCAGGGTCGTGAGTCCCTTTCCGATGCGGGTCTTAAAGAGAACGGTTCCGTTCAGGTCCATGAGGGCGAAGGTGCCGCCCAAATTTGTCTGAATTTCAAGGTAGTTGTCGTTTACGGTAAAGAAGTTTGTCGGAGACAGCCTGCTGAAATCGTCCTGGAAAGCCAGCGGCGGGTTAACTTTTGCGGTATCCTTTTCCCAATGGGGCCAATGGAGTTCGGTGTCTACAGGGCCGGTGACAACGGGTGCTGCCGGTTCCGTAAATCCGAGTTTCTGGTCCATCCACTGCATTCTTTCTTTCATTTTTGTGCGGAGGTGTTCCACTTCGCCTTCCCAGGTATTGGCGTTGTTGCCGCCCATGCCCATCTTCATGCCGGAACTGCCGCTACCGTTACAGTATTTCATCGGCTCCGGGTCGGTATCACCCTGGCCGCTGTTTTGTCCCAGGTTCGGCCAACGCTTGAAGTTTCTTTCGGCAGCCTTTGTCAAGTACGTCTTCATGGAATCCAGGTAGGCGTCCATGACCTTGGTGTGCCAAACGCCACTGCGGAGTTCCGCCCAGCGCTTCTTGAGTTCGTTCTGGTAATCGGACCTCTTCCACATCTGAACGAGCCAGTTGGGGGCCTTCAGCGAACCCATGCCGCCACCCCACATGCCGCCGCCCCACATGCCGCCGCCACCACCTTGTTGGGGCGCCTTGCTGCTGCTTTCAATCTGCCAACTATTGCCCCCGCCGTACATCATGCCGCCGTTGCTCATGGCGAGGTTGAAGTCCCACGGCGGGCCAAGGGTTACCTTGCCTTCGGTATACACGCCATCCTTGTTGGTCTTGTTCTTGGGCTTATGCAAGAAGAAACTGCACCAGTAGGAGTCGCCGTTGTTGGTGACTTCCTGGTGTAGCACGTAATCAAGGGCAGAACCGAGATCCACGTATTTTTCATATCCGTCCCCGTTTTTGCCGTTCTTGAACAGTGCTTCGAGGTCGTTCAGGTACTTCTTCAGGTATTCTTCCTGCTGCTTTTGGATGTTTTCCTTCTTGGGATAGTGCAAGATGACGTTCAGGCCGTCGGAGGTGTTGAAACCTTCGGCTTCGATACCACCCTGGTTGTTGCTGCCGCCGCCACCGGTGTTGGTGCCGACCTTGTCAAATGCCCAAAGGTAGCCGCCGGTGAGGCTGTCGCCGGCGATGTCGTCTTCCTTAAGCTTGCTCACGTTCACGCGGTATTTGCCACGCTTGATTTTTTCGACAAGCACGTATACGCCGCGGTACACTCCGTTGATGTAAAGGTCGAAGTGCTTGGTGCGCGGAGCGTAACGGCCTGCCTGCCTAAAGAGCCAATAGGCGAGCGCGTTACGCAGCATGCTCTTGTCTACATAGGGGCCGTGCAGCACCCAGTCGTCGCTGGGCGGGAGCCCGAACAGGCTCACGTCCGTGCCTTCGCCTTTTTCATCGCGAACCTCGATGCTGTAGCCGGGCTTGGGGAACATGGCAGAAGACTGGCCACGGACCTTGATGCCGATGTCGTAGAGGGTTCCCTTGGCGCTGTCGGCGACATTGTTTGTTGCCCCGTCCAACACCCTCATGGTGGCGGGAATCTTTTCGGTGACTTTGTTGTCAAGACATTTTTGCTTGGTATCAACGAAAATGATGGGCAAGTCGTAAGTCTGAGCATATGAAGAACATGCTATGGCTAAAACGACGCCACAGAATAAAAATGGAGACTTGCTGTACATAAAATACTCCTTAACCAAAAACCTACACTATAAATTTATATGAATTTACATAGCGTGAGATGTTAATTGTTGTTTACGCGTTGTAAGTGTAGACAACTAAGAAATTGCCTAAATTTCGCCAAAAACGGCATATGCGTGTAAGAATTTTTCCCGAAAATCGTAAAGTAGGGGGGTAAATCTTGTTGTGATGGAAAAAAAATTGTATCTTCTCCAGGTAGGAGGCCCTCCGTGAAGCATTTATTCCTTTTATTGGTCCTGATGACCCTGTGTATCACAGGCTTCGCTCGGGCCCAGGCTAATTTTACTACGTCGGAACTGGACACCCTGGTATCCAATATTGCGCTTTATCCGGACCCGCTCCTGGTCCATGTCCTCACGGCATCGACCTTCGGTAACGAAATCCCCGCCGCCAATGCGTGGGCGCAGGGCCACAAACACCTGAAGGGGGAATCCCTGGCGGCGGCCATGGAAAAAGACAATTTGACTTATGACCCGAGTGTACAGGCGCTTTTGCCGTTCCCAACGGTTCTCGAGATGATGTCGAAATACAAGGCCTGGTGCGATCAGCTGGGCGATGCGGTCACCAACCAGAAGGACGACGTGATGGAGGCTATCCAGCGCATGCGCCAGTCCGCCTACGACCACGGTCACCTCCGTACGAACGAACAGGTTGAAGTCGCCGAAAGCTCCGGAAATATCGTCATCGCGCCCGTCAAGACGGAAGTGGTGTACGTCCCGGTCTACAATCCGCGTGTGGTTTACTATGTGTATGCCGATGGCTATACGAGGATTTCTTATGGTTCCGGCGTCTGGATCGGAACGTGGTATGGAGAGTGGGGATGGGGAAGTTGCTGGTTCGACTGGGGCCCGCGCGTCATTTACGTGCGCAACACCCGCTGGTACCCCCACCGTCCGATTCCACGCCATCCGCGTGGTTACAGGCCGCCTCCGCGCCCGCGCCATCGTCCGTATGTCGGTCCGCATCACGCCCCACATGCAGCGCCGCATGCCGCCCCGCGCCTTGCACCGCAGGCCGCTCCGTCACCCCGTCCGGGAGTTGTGCACCGTACGACGGTCGTCCCGGCTTCGCGCGTTGTTCCGGAACCGGCTCCGTCCCGTGTTTCTACGGCACCCGCTAGGGAAACTCCGCGTAGCGAACGCCGCCCGCCGGTAGTACCGATTTATTACAACGACGATGACGACAATTCTTCGTACGGCAGGAACAGCGATAATACCCGCCGGATGCCTCCCGCGGCGTCAACGAATTCGGGTAGCCGCGAACGTAAACCGCCCCGTCAGAGCGGTGGCGGCGGTTTCGGAAAGGTCATCCGCCGTTAGGCTTTCAAAGAAAGAATCGTTTTCTGGATCCCGTCGATTACTTCGGCGGGATTTTTGCTGTCGAGGAACGGGAAACGTTCCTTGGCTTGCAGGTGCGTCTCGGGGTAGGTGAGCGTTTTGAGGTAGTATACGCCGTAGAATAGCGGGAGCATGTCTTCGAGTGTCGCCTTGACAATCTTTTCGAGGGAGGTTCCGGGCTTTGCGTTGGCGATATCGTGACGCAGGTGCACGATAGAACCGCGGAGCTCGTGGTCGCATTGCAGGCGGAGCGCTGCTTGTGGCGGAACAAACCCGGCGAGGGGCGGAATGCCACAGAGGGGGATGTTCCGGTTGGCGATATGCAGGTATTCTAGCGGGAAAATGTCGAGCGACTGGACGATTTCTACCGGGCTGAAGAAGTAGCGGAACTGGATGTTCTCGCGTTGAGCCTGCTTGGCGAGACCGCGGATTCTATCAAGGCGGTCGGGCGCATTGTCCTGGAGGATAAAACTCACGGTCCAGGGGGAACGGAGGGCGCTGAAGCCTTCCATGAGGCAGCTTCCATGCAAGAAGGCCGAAACGAGGTTGTCACCGAAAGCGTTCTGCAGGATTGTCGGCCATTTGGACTTCAAAATTTCCTGAATGCTTAACAACTTGGACATCTTACCAGCGACCTCCTCCGCCGAAATCCCCCCGCGATAGGTGACGTTCCTTTTTGGGGCGTAGGTAACGCAGGAGCAGGAGGGTGGCGAATACTGCGAAAATAAAAATCCAGCCCCGAACCGTCATGGGAGCTTCTTCAGAAACGTTTGGGGCGTCTACTTCTAGCGTGACGCCCTTTTCGCGGGCGATTTCTGTGGCGACGGCGTAAGCGAACGCGAGGACTCCTTCGCCGTATTTCGTTTGGCGGAAGGCGGGGAAGAGCTTTTGCTGTTGAATACGCTCTATCTCTTTTCCGCTCAAGACTTGGCTTGCGGTCCCGGCGGCTTCCACGATGCTACGGCGCTGCTTGAGTGCCAAGAGGATCATTATAGCCCCGTCCGCCTGACTCAAGGTTTTCCATTCTTCGGCGGATTGACGGGCGTAAGTGCGGGCGTCCCTTGAACGGAGGTCGTCAAGGAGGGAGGCGGCCATCGAAATGCCTGTCTTGCGGAGGAGTTCTTCAGAAAGCTTGTCGAAGGATTCCACCTGGACGGCACTCATCAGGTGGTCTTCGTCGAGGACGCTGCTTTCGTAAGGTGTGGCGAGGGCTATCCCGGTAAGGGTGGCGACGAATACGGCCGCGGCGATGAATCCGTTAATGTGGGGAAGCCTCATGGGTGACAATCTAGCAAATATGGACGGCGGGAATCATTCGCAGTGCTTTTTCAGCTGACTCTGCAGATTGGAAAGGTCCGCCTTCTGTATGGCCTTGATGGTGGCGTCCAATTCGTTTTTCCCTGCGCCCTTGCTGGTCGTAATGTAGTTGATGCCGTCGCCCTTGGCCGAGATGGAAACGTCGTAAGAGCGTATGGTGTTGTTCCCCGCGACGAGCGAGTTTTTCTCGGTGGCCAAGAAGTATACGGAAATCTTCGGGACCTTGGGCTTGTTTACGACAAAGATGGAACGCTGGTTCAGTTCCTTTTCGAAGGCGCTGCACGCGTTGGCAATCTGGCTACATTCCAGCTGGATTTCGCAGCGGGAGAGTTTTACGTCGTAGGTGATTTCGATCCCGCGGTCAAGTCCGCAAGATTTGGCGATGGAGAGGGGCAGGTTCGGCAGGACCACCATGGAGTAAGGGCCTGTTTCGTAGTTGACGTTGCGCAGGAGGAACGTGGCGACGCCCTTATCGTTGGTCCTCTTTTCGGAAAGCGTCTGGCGCCCCTGTTTTACGATAATCGGGAATCCGGGGAGCGGGCCTTCGCCGTCGCTCACCGTGACGTTCCATTCCGGCATCTCGGATGTAGTGAGCGTGAATTTTTCGGCGGGGCCGGTCACCTTTACCTGGGACAGCTTATTGATGAGGGCGGTTTCGACTTCGGGCAGGCTATGCAAGATGCGGAGGGAATCGTTCAGCGGGTAGACCTTGCTCAACTGCCATAGGAGCCGTTCGTATTCGGGGAGCATGTCCTGTGCCGCTTGCAGGTCGGTGGCGGCCTTCGCGTACAGCCTGTTCTTTAGGGATTCGCGGGCCTTGTTCTCGAGTTTCATCACCTCTGTCTTGATGCGGCGAATCTGGAACTGGATGTCGGCGGTGAATTCGTCCATGTCGAGGGAGGCGGTTGCCTTGTAGCCCTTGGACACCTTGATGGTTTCGATTTTGACGCCTTTCAGCTTGAGGTTGCTCTTGACGTTGTTGCTCGAAAAGAAGGTTTCGTCCAGGGTGCTGTTGCCCTTGGACTTGACCTCTTTCTTGGTGAGCGTCTGGTTCGAATTGACCTGCACCACGATCTGCTTTGCGACTCCTGCCATGGCCGCGTTGTTCGCTTCTTCTTGCGACTTGTCGGAGACGGCCGTGTACGTGATGATACGGCCGGCAAAGACCGGGAGTGCAGTGAGGAGGGCGAGCAGTATGGCGGAAGTCTTCATTTAGAGGATGTCCATCAGAATCAGTTTCTTGGTGATGTTAAGCTTCTTTGCTTCCGCGTGGGATTTCAGCTGGTTGCGGATGTGGCTGTAGACTTCTTGCGAGTCGGCAAACTTGGCGGGGTCGGCATATACAGTGATGTCGATGGTCTTTTCCGTCATCACGTTGATGACGATGCTGTTGAAGGAACTCTTCATGAACTTGGATACGGCGTCTTGCAGTTCTTCGACCTGCCCGTCGGTGTATTCGCCCTTGAGGTTCATGATGACCTTGTACTGCTGGCCCTTCACGAGGTCCGCCTTCCAGTAGGAACGGATTTTCTGTTCAAGGCCGGACATGGCCTTGCGAACGGCGGACTGGGCGTTGGCGCGCATGTTGGCCTGGTCCGTATGGCCGTTGTTCTTGACTTCGGCGGTCTGGCTCCCGAGCAGCCTTGCGGTAGAAGTTTCGTAGGCGTTCAGCTCGACGGTTATGTTTTCGGCTTGTGCGGCGCCGGAAAACTTGAGGTAGATGTCGGCGCCCAAGGCGAGGCTTGCCAGGTAAGACATGTCGTCTTCCGTACTTGCGATATCGTTTTGCATCCGGATCACGGCGTCCAGCTGGGAACCGCCTTCAACGGACTTGACTTCGTAATGCCTTTGTGTAAGGTAGCTATTGATGGTTTCCGCCATCGCCTTGGAAAAGGGCGCGTCCTTCTGCGTTTCGGAAGGGATGACCATGATGGTGGGGAACGAGGGCAAATCTTCGGCAGGTTCAAAAGCCGAGGGGGTGTTTTCTGACGAACGTGTAGTGTTTCCGTCCATTTGGGCATAGGCCTGGTCCGCCTTGCTACGGGTCAAGGCCGGGTCCGGTGCGTACTTGGGGCCCGTGGAACACGCTGTGACAGCGATTACAACTGCAGGTGTCAGAACAAGTAAACTAATCTTCATATACATTGTAAAGTTATTTTAATCCTGGTGCAAAGTCAAGGAAAAAATGAAAGATTGCGTTTATTTGAAAAAAGCGGTGTTTTTTTTCATTTTTTTTTGTTAAAGCTGTTCTTTTTTGATTTGCCTATATATCTTTTAGCTAGGTGAATGTCGAAAAGAAGGTTTTTATGTAAGTGTGTGGAGATAATCGTATGAGCGAAAAGTGGATTTGGCTGCCCGACTGGGCTTCTGATTTGACCTTGTGGGAAGACGACTTGACGGAAGTCGACTCTTCAGCTCATCATGTATTTGTCCCTTACGAAAAAATGGTGAAGAGCCTCGACAGCCTCTATAAAATAAACGGCATGTCATCTTCCAGTACCGTGGTGGGCTGGGGCATGGGTGCTTTCGCCCTGCTGATGAACGCTGCGAACAGGCCCGAGGGCCAGAAATGGATTTTGCTTTCTCCCTTTGCCGATTTCTGTGACGACTCCGGAGACTGGACGGAACAGAACCTGACTTTCATGGCGCGCCAGATACGCACGACCGTCGAGCCCGCGCTCAAGTCTTTTGAGGAACAGTTCAACGAGGAATTTGGCGAATGGCAAGATGATTGGCGCCGCGCGGCAAGCAAGATGGACCCCGAACTGCTGGCGGAAGGGATTACTTACTTGGCGCAGAACAAACTTTCGAAGCCGCTCGAGAACAGCGACGACATCCAGGTGCTGTATGGACGCATGGACCAGGCGATTCCGCCGGCTCAGACGCTGAAATTGAAAGAGTTCCTGCCGAAAGCTTCGTTCAGGGAACGCCCCAAGGCGGGGCACTGGCCGCCGATGCTACTCCTGTAAGGGCCGTTGGCGGAATTTCCCGCATTTCCACAACGTGAATGCGGCAATCAGGTAAATCAGGAAGAACCAGAGGAGGGCCGTCTCGACGGAATCTCCGATATGCTGGTACACGGTATCGCGCGTCTTCAGCTGCATCTTGCGGATTACGACACGGTCGGTGAAAATTTTCGTATTCTTGTCGAAGTGGCCGTACTGGTCGATGAAGGCGGTGATACCGCTGTTCGCAAGCCTTGCCGTGGGCATGCCGTTCTCGATGGCGCGGTAACGCACGAGGTTCAAGTGCTGGTAGGGGGCCGTGCTGCGGCCGAACCAGCCGTCGTTCGTGATGTTCACCATCAGGCGGGAACCTTCGTTGATGGCTTCGCGGACGAGATCGCCGAAGATAGCGTCGTAGCAGATGAACGGTGTCCACTTGTACGGCCCGTATACAGGCGTTTCCTTGCCCGGCACAAAGTCGCCTTCACCCAGGTCCACGTAGTTTAAGATGGGGAAGATGTCGTCGAACGGGATGCGTTCGCTGAACGGGACGAGGTGCTTCTTGATATAACGCTGGTAGCGGTCCTGGTCATCGGGCGTGAACAGGAACGAGGCGTTATAGATGTCGTACTTGCGCGGGCTGCCCGGCTTGTTGCGCTTGAAGTCCAGCGCTCCCGTCAAGACGCTCGCGTTGTGGCGGTTGGCGAGTTCATGCAAGTCGTCGATGGTCTTGCGCTGGCGGCGGATGTGGTCCGGGATGGCGGTTTCGGCGAGGATGACGATGTTCGTGCCTTCGGGGACGCTGTCGTTGACCATGCCGAACGTTTTCGCGATGATGCGGTCGTAACGTTCACGGCTCCACTTTTCGCCCTGCTGGATGCTCGGCTGCACAAGTGCCATTTGCGGGGCTTCGTCGGAGTCGCTGCCGTAGAAGGGCTGGGCTTCCGGCTTGGAGAGGACGCTGTGTCCGTAGGCGAGAAGAAGCAGGAGGGCGACGGCGGGGAACAGTGCCGGCCATTTCGCGCGGATTCCCGGACGTTCAATGGCCTTCGCGACAATCATGTTCGACGCGATAATCAAGGTGGTGTAGCCGAAGATGCCGACGACAGAAAGCAGCTGGATGATTTCGAGGTTGCTGCCGAACGTGTATCCCAGGTGGCTCCAGGGGAAGGCGAAGTCACCGCGGGTGCGGGTCATTTCGAGGCTTGCAAAAAAGATGGGGTAGAGCGCAAGCAGCCAGGCGCGGTTAGCGATTTTTATTTCGCGGACGACCGTGTAGATGAAGGCGGCAAATACGGCGTAGGCGCTGAAGAAGGCTATGAGCAATACGACGCCGAGGCAGATGAGCCCGGAGGGGGCCGTCTCGACGTTCATCACGTTGTAAATCCAGTAGTAGTTGATGGTGTTGTAGAGCATTCCCGACCAGAACGTCGCAAAGAGGATTTGCCCGCGGTTGTAGCGGTTCAAGACGATAAACCAGGGAACGAGCAGAATCAAGGTGGCGGGGCCGAGCGGGAACGGAGGGAAGGCGAATCCGAACAGGATCCAGGAAATGGAACTGAGCAATAGGGCACGGCGGGCATCGAAGTCGCGGAATTGCCTGGTGTTCCAGATGACAAAGAGGATAAACCAGAAGATGGCGACGGGGACGACCGTGAATGAAAGCTGGAGGAGCCCGGCGTGGCCGGCGGTCAGGTAATCTATGGCGAGGAAGATGAACTGTACGATGCTGTAAGTGTACAGCGTGCGCCTGAAATTCTGGCGGATGGACTTTGCGATAAAGAAGGGGAGGGTAATGGCGAACGGAGCGATTTGCGGAATATGGACGTAGAGTCCCGGCTCGTCGGGGCGGACTGCCATCGCGACAACTTCTGCGACAAGGAGGACGGCGAGGTGTATCCAGTAAACCTTCGGGAGCGCTTTAAGCTGCATTTTAATTTTAGTCAAAAAATCTCTCATCTCACATTCCACATCAATTACAGTCCGCTCTTGTCCTTCGGGTTGAATATCAGCACGAATTCGCCCTTGGGCGGGTGGGCCTTGAAGTGCGCCGTAATTTCGGCCGGAGTCCCGACGAGGTGTTCTTCGAACTTCTTGGTGAGCTCGCGCATGATGGCGATTTTCACGTCACCAAAGACCTGCCCGATTTCTTCGACGAACTTGTCGATGTTGTGCGGGCTCGCGTAAAAGATTTGCGTCGCTTCTTCGTCTTTCAACTTTTCCAACAGGTGGATGCGCTGGGCGCTTTTTTTGGGAGAGAAGTACTGGAAGGCAAAATGGTCGGTCGGCATGCCGGAACTCACGAGCGCTGTCACCATGGCGCAACAGCCCGGGATGGAGCGGACGGGAATGCCTTCGCGTACGCACTCGCGCACCAGATTGAAGGCGGGGTCGGCGATGCCGGGCGTACCCGCGTCGCTCACGAGGGCGATGTCGCCTTCGTTCTTGAGGTATTCCACGTATTTGGGAGTCACCTTTTCCTTGTTGAAGTCGTGGTAGGCTTCCATGGGAGTCGTGATGCCGTAGGCGTCGAACAGGACTCGGCTGTGGCGCGTGTCTTCGGCGAGGACGAGCGGGACTTCCTTGAGGATGCGTACGGCGCGGTACGTGATGTCTTCCATGTTCCCGATGGGGGTCGCGACTATATAAAGGGTATGCGGCATAGTTACAATATAGAACTTTGCCGATTGTTCTAGTAGTCGCTCGCGCTATTGAGGTCGGCCTGTCGGTTCTCCAGTTCGAAGGCGAGCCTCTGTACGAGTTTGCGGTGCATTTCGCTGGAGGCGCTGTTCAGGAGGTCGCTGCGCATCATGCCGTACCAGAACGCCTTGACGCGGGCTTCTTCGGTGAACTCGACGCGCTTCACGAGAGTCCCGTCGCAGAAGATTCGGGCAGAGAGATTGTACGTCCACGTCTCGTCGACAGGGAGGGCGGGCCAGAAGGGAATGACGGTGGCGCCGAGGATCCAGGCGCTGCGCTCGGAATTCTGCTGGACGTCCGCCTGGATGGCCGCGATGCCGCGGCAGCGTTCCCGCGGGAACGCCTCGGCGCTTGCGGCGGCGGTATAAGCGCGAAGCAGGTCTTGACTGAGCTCGGTGGAATCGGTGCCGA
Source organism: Fibrobacter succinogenes (assembly GCA_902768325.1). Classification (GTDB taxonomy): domain Bacteria; phylum Fibrobacterota; class Fibrobacteria; order Fibrobacterales; family Fibrobacteraceae; genus Fibrobacter; species Fibrobacter succinogenes_A. The sequence continues at coordinate 16,443 of CACXKY010000011.1, read as the reverse complement.
CGATGAGCGGAATGCTCCCGAAGAAGCTGAACTTCTCGGTGGTCAGGGGAATCCCTTCCATATCGGCCTTGGACAGGTCCGAAGAACAGCCTGCCAAAAGCGATGCCGTGGCGAGGGTTCCTAAAAGCAGAATGTCCCTGATAAAGTGCATATCCAAAATATAGAACATAAATTCGAAATGTTATATTTCGGGTATGGAATTGCCTGCCTACTTCCTCTGTGACGCCCACTTGGGCATAGACCCTCCGGGATGCGTTCCCGACAGGGAAGCGATGCTTGTCTGCCTTTTGAAAACCTGGGTGGGGAAGGCGAGTCATGTCGTTATCGTAGGCGACCTTTTCGAGTTCTGGTATGAATACCGCTACTATGTCGCTTCGGCGCACATGGAATTGTACCGCGTTCTTGCGGAGCTCGTCCAGTCTGGCGTGCAGGTGCACTTGCTGCGCGGGAATCATGACTTTGCCTACGGGGACTTTTTCCCGAAGGAACTTGGCGTCCAGGTCCACACCGAATTGATCCTGGAATTACAGGGCAAGCGCGTCTATTTCAGGCACGGCGACGGAGTCCCGAAATCGGATCGCGGCTACCGCATTATGCGGCGTATCCTGGATTTCCCTCTCAACCGGACCCTTTTCCGGAAGATCCATCCGGATGTCGGCATGGCTATCGCTCGCTTTGTCGGGCGTAACAGCCGTAAGTACGGTGAAAACCGCAATATCGACTTGGATGAATATTTGGCGTGGGCGAACCAGGCGCTGAAAAAGAATGACTGTGTCATCTGCGTTCACGGTCACCACCATATACCCGGTATCTGGGATGTCGAGAACGGCATTGTCGCGTCCCCGGGTGAATGGATGAAAAATCCCGCCTTTCTCCAGATGGAAAAAGGCGGGATAAAATTGAAGTCTATCTAGCGATTACTCGGGTATGGTACCCGCACGCTGTTCTGTAGCCTGCATCATCTTTTTGCTGGAGTTTTCGCCCCAGATGGCGCTGACGAGGTCAAGACCTGCGAACTTCTGCCAGTAGGTCTCTACCCAGCACCAGTGATGCTCCTTGCCCTGTTCGTCGGTAATCTTCCAGTTCTTGTGGACAGAAAAGGAATATTCCTGCGGTTGGGGCTTGTTGTAGGCATCGCCGGTTTCCTCAGGCTCGATAACGATAGTCCATACCTTGCCTTCGGTGCGGTTGTAGATGAATAGGTTGAACGCGATGAGGATTACCCCGACTATAATGCTCCACTTAAAATTCTTCTTGGAAAGGAGAAAGATAAGGAGAAGTATCAGCAGAATGGTTAGTGCTGCGAAATTATAGTGTGTGGGGTAGAATACCTTGAGAACTTCAATCATTTTGATCCTTTGTTATTTTCCCTTCTTGGCAGCCTTCTGCTCGGCGATGAGCTGGGCTACACTAAAGGTAATAACTTTTCCGTCGATTTTGCAAGCGGTACGGAAACTCTTCTTCGGAAGTGCGATACCGTGGGAAGAGAGCGTCCCCATGAAGGAGGCGTTTGCGTGGCTGGCAATCGTACGGACATTGATGAAGCCCTTCTTGCTGAAGGTCAGCTTGAAAGTCTTCTTGGCCGTATCGTACTCGGCGATCATCGTGTTGTTCTTGGCGGTTTCGACGGCAGTGCAGCTGCGCTTGTCGAAAATAATCGTGCCGCGGCTGTCGATGGAGAGCATCGGGATGCCGGCGGAGTTACGGCAGGCAATCAGTTCCCAGGCGCCTTTCTTCTTGGCGGGGGCCTTGCCGGTGAAAACGAACTTGGATCCTTCCTTGGTCATGGTGTAGGCACCGGTGACGACCTTGAATCCGACCGCGTTCATGGCGCCCTTGAAATACAGAAGGTAGCCTGTACCGTTGGGCATGAATCTGAAGGAGGTCGTCTTGATGGTCTTGCAAGGGGTGACGGCGATGCGCTTGCCGTCCTTGTCAACCTCGATATCCGCATAGGGATTTTTGTCGAGCTTGAGCTCCTTGGCGACCTCCTCGTTGAATCGGATGAATCCGCGGATGTCCATTTTGATTGTGAATTTTTCCATATATACACCTCATTTTTTGTTTGTTGCTTTAGAAATAAAGTAACAAATTGAAAGTGAATTTGCAAGTTTGTAAGAAAAAAAATGGATACGTTGTCTTGTTCTCAACACACAAGTTTGGAAAGTTGTAGTTGTAGACAAATTAATTTACCATTGTTTCTAATTCCTTGATATTGCTGGGTTTGATGCTGACTGTAAAGATTTGATGACAAAATTTCTTAATAAAATTTTATCTCTTTTGTCAACTTTTGTTAATGAAAAAAGCTGTTTTACCTTGTGATACCTGTCACAGGAATTTTGACTATCTTGGAGCAAGATCACACTTTTTTTGTGCTTTTCGATTGTTTCCTCGGGGATTTTTTCCTTGGCGCGGATTAAAAATCTTGGGTACAAAAGACGGTATTTCTCTGCAATGGCATCGGCAATGCTTAGGTACGGGTCGATGAGGAATAAAGTTTGTCCTTCGCCCAATTGTTCGGCGGCCAAGATGGCACCTGTCCCGCGCCCCGCAAGGAATCTGGGCTTGTTGCCGTTGACCTGGCTTGCGCATTCGGCAATCTGCTTCGCATCCGGAACAAATGTCTCGGTGGAGGGCTTTCCTTTATTATTGCCGCTGCCGCGGTAGTTGAATGCGACGAGGTTGATCCCCGGGATGTCTTTGACTTCGGCCAAGAACTGGGCGGCGTCTTCGTTGGCGTCGGGGTAGTACAGAAAAACGGGGCTTTGGGCGTCACCGATGGACCAGCCTTCCAGCGCAATTCCGTCGTCAAGCGTGCAGGTGAGCGGTTTTGACGTGGCCTTGATGGCTGCCTGGGCTTCTTTATGCGTGATGGCGCGCGGGTAGGCGTTCTGCCGTTCTGTGAGGGCGAGGTAGAAAACGATGCTTACGTATATGAGCAAGAGCCCGCCAATGAGGCGGAGTACGCGAAAACCGAGATTCTGTGCGGCTTGCTTTAGGCTCATATTTGCGTCTAATATAGAAAATGGAAAGGGCCGATTTATGTAAAAAAAAGGACTTCCGGTGGAGTACATCCGGAAGTCCAAGGGATGGGATTGGGTGTTCCCTAAAATTAGCCAAAAATTTGGCGGAAAGGTATAGTTTTTTTGCGTTTTTTTGTGAAAGTGTTCTCTTGATGTTCCCAATGGCCCCGTAAATTATGGGTTACGTTAGATTTGGTGGGGTTTTTGTCACATTTTTGAAAATAAGGGTTGTTCCCAAAAAAAGAAAGAATTATTTTTAATTTCGATGAACGTATACGCTTACTACAACTACCGAAAATACCTGCAGGACTACTACGAGTACCGTAAGTCTGTTCAACGCTATTTTTCCTACAGGTCCTTTGCGAAAAAGGCGGGATATTCCTCGTCTGGTTTTTACCTGGACCTCATCCGCGGCCGTAAGTCCCTGACTCCGCAGATGTTGCCCAAGTTCATTGCGGCACTTGGCCTCAATGAGCGCGAAGGCCGCTACTTCACCTTGATGGTGGACTTTACGCATGCGACGACGGCTGCGTCCAAGCAGCAGATTTTCGACCAGATGTCTGCCCTGTTGCCGCGTACCATCAAGACTCTTACCAAGAACCAGCAGGAGTACTACAGCAAGTGGTACTACGTGGTTGTTCGCGAATCTTTGGCCGTCCTGAATATCAACGACAAGAATATCCAGGAACTGGCGCTCTTCTTGAACCCGAAAATTACGCTTCCGCAAGCGAAGCAGGCAATCCAGCTTTTGCTGAACCTGGGCCTCGTGGAACTTGCCGAAGACGGTTTCTACCGTTCCGTGAACAAGGCCATTACCAACGGTAGCGAAATCGCTCCGCTCTTTGTTCACCAATTCCAGAAACAGATGATTGACCTGGGCAAGTCCGCCCTGGACCACTACAGCACCGAACGCAGGAATGTGTCGTGCATGACGATGAGCGTGTCCGCCCAGGGTCTTGAACGCATAATCAGTAAGATAGACCTATTCCGCAAGGAAATAGTGGATATCGTTCGTTCCGACGAAGGGGAATCCATGGTCTGCGAGATGAACATCCAGTTCTTCCCGTTGAGCAAGGAAAAGACGGCCCTTCCGCCTGAAACGGATAAGGAGGGGGTTGAGTGATGAAGCGTTTATTTAGCCTATATAGTGTGATCCTGGCGGCGGCGTTCCTGTCCGCGTGTTCGGATTCTTCTGACGATTTTGCAGGTACCGTTACCGATACGGGCAATACCCTTGCCGCGGTTCGCGAAGTTACCGGTGCCGTGGCGTTCTCCGACGGCAAGACGGCTTCGGGCGCGACGGTGCGTATGGCCATGATCGTGGACGATGACGATTCCCTGCAGGTGCCGCAGTATGTTGAAACGGTGACGGACTCCAAGGGCCAGTTTACCTTCGATTCCGCCCTGGCGGACACCTTCCAGCTGGCCGTAATCGATTCCGGCCGCTTGGAAATATCGTACTTGCCGCGAACCACCGCCCAGTCCAGCGCTCTCGAGAAGATCAATCTCGAAAAGGCCGCCATATTCACGGGCGTCCTGTACTACGAAGAAGCTGGTGAACTGCCGGTGTCGGTTGGCTCCCATTTCAAGGTCGTCATGCCCGGTACGCCGTTCTTCCAGAGCGTCTTTGTGGCCGATTCGTTCTCCATGATGATTCCTGCTGGCGAATGGAAGTTTACGTTCTGCCCGGGAGACCCGCAGATTATCGCAAAGCTCCAGGACGACAAGGTCCCGGATTCCCTGATCTTCCGTAGCTGGTCGATGAATTCCAAGGTCAAGGCAGGCGATACCTTGTTCGCCGGTCCGTTCATTTGGAGCCCCTACGTGAAGGCCGACTCCCTGATCAAGGAAAAGCAGAAAGAAGAAGAAAAGGGCCGTATTTCTGGCCGCGTGTACTGCAAGTCCGGCAAGGAATGCCAGGGCGTTGAAGTCCAGCTGATTACGGATCTGTACGGATTTAGTTTTGTCCAGGGCGACGAGACGGAATTTGTGGCCCAGACGGTGACGGATAGCCTCGGTTACTGGGATTTGCCGATTCCGGAAGAGGTCCCCTTCGATAGCTTCCGCGTCGAATTCCGTCGCCTGAACAAGGATTCCACCGTTTCCGAGGCGGGCCTGAGCCGTTACGTGAAGGCTTCCGAGGTCAAGAAGGTCAAGGATACCCTCAGCATCGGGAAGACCACGCTTGCCAGACCTTCGGGCCTGCTCAGCGGTGTGACCCTGGTGATCGACAAGCGTGATACGAACCAGTCCACCAACTGCGGTGCGAACAGCGTCGTCATCGGTATCAAGGGAACGGCTCACTTTATCCGTGGCTTGACCTGCAATATGCTCGAAATGGAGGAATTGCCGGCCGGAACACAGGATATCGTGCTCTATTCTGGCGATACCAAGGTGATTTCGATGCTTGAAGAGGCCGAAACCCCCTTGAAGAACTATGTGACGATAACTCACGTGGAATTGCCCGAGGATGAGTCCCTGGACCAGCAGTGGATGACCTATACACCCCCTACAGTGTCGACTTCTTCAAAATAATTCGATATTACCCCTTGCACAATTTTGATAGTTTTACTAAAATTGTGCCCACACTGAGCTATGGTGTAACGGTAGCACAACAGATTCTGACTCTGTTTGTCTAGGTTCGAATCCTGGTAGCTCAACGAAAAACTCTTTGTTCATACCCTTGAGCAGAGAGTTTTTTTTATCTTAAAAATACCACAGGTCAATGGATTGCTGCCAATGACCATTGACTAATGACCCGTAACTAGCATGGAATTTTTCGACTACTTCGAACAGGTTTATGGCGACCGCTGGCCGGCCCTCCTGGAAGCCCTGAAGGGCGAGGGGAAGGCGGTGAGGTTGCAGTTTGGGGATTCCCTGGAACCGTATTTCCTGGACGAAGCGTCCGTTTTTGCGGCGAAGATGCTCCCTGTTGAACCAGGTATGGATGTTTTGGATATGTGCGCCGCTCCCGGGGGAAAGACCTTGGTCCTGGCCTCGATGCTTCAGGGGAAGGGCTCGCTCCAGAGCAATGACCGTTCTCCCGACCGGAGGAGCCGCCTGCAGCGCGTCATTGAAAATAGCCTCCCGCCGCAGTGGCGGTCCATCATCAACGTGACGGGGTATGATGGAGTCAAGTTCGGGCTCCATAAGAAGGAATGTTATGACCGCATCCTCCTGGATGCACCGTGTTCGTCGGATAGGCACGTGTTGGCTTCTCCCACGCATTTGGCCGAATGGTCTGCCAAGAGGGTGAAGCGTTTGTCGGTGGAACAGGGTTCTTTGCTTGCTTCGGCGGCCGATGCGCTTAGGCCGGGGGGTGAAGTTGTCTATGGAACATGTGCGCTGGCCCCGCTTGAAAACGATGCGGTTGTCGCCAAAATCCTCAAGAAGCGCCCCTTTTTGGAGGCTGTTCGCATCGAGGATATTCCGGAAGGCGCAGACCGTACGGAATACGGGGTCCATATCCTGCCGGATAGGGCTCACGGATGCGGACCGATTTATTGCGCAAGATTGCGTAAACGTTAATTTTTATATATCTTTATGGTATGTCAGCAAGAATTTTTTCTTTGATTTTCGCCGTTGTCGCCACGTGCGCATGGGCTCAAGATGAAGGCTGGGACAATACTGCCGTCGCGTCCAGTTCCTCGGTTGAAACTGCCGCTCCGGCATCCTCTGCCGAAGCTCCGGTAGTGCAGTCCAGTTCTTCCAGCGTCATTGTGGTCACCCGCGAGGTTCCCGTCCGTTACTGGGTCTCCGGCGATTCCGTGGAACAGGAAGCCATCTTTGTCAAGATAGAGAACGATACGGTGTACCTGAAGGCTCCGAACGAAGCGGAACAGAAGAAAATCGAAAAGCTCTTGGAAAGGGCGAATAATGCCCTGCAGGAAAGCAATGGCCAGGAAGTCGAAGAAGATGATGACGACGAAGAAGTCGAAATCAAGAAGGATACCGCCGAAATCATTATGACGGACGCGGTCAAGAATTCCTTGGCCGAGGAAAGCGATTCTGCGAGGGCTGCCCGTGAGGCGGCTGAACAGTTGGCCCAGGATGCCTCGGACGACTTTGAGACGGCGCTCAAGAACGCCGAAGTCGCGAAGGTGGAAGAAGAAATCCGCCAGCGTGAAATCCAGGACAGTATCGAGGCCGCGAATGCGAACCCGTTCATCAAGATTTTCCGCCTGAACTTGAAACGCTTGTATAATCTCGAAGACAACGTGATGATCGACTTGTCGTTGTCCAACTACGTCGTTCGCGAGATTATCGAGCAAGAGGAAAAGATGGAACTCTATCCTCCGGGAAAGGCGAACCTGCTTGTCGTGTCCAATCCGGCTGCCTGCTCGCTGTTCGTGAACGGAATCCCGCTGAAGCAGCTGGCTCCGGATACCATCAAGAACATCCGCCCGGGCAAGTACACCATTTCGGTGATGCAGGTGCTCAAGGATGTGGAATGGTGGGGATCTGCCGTCGTGAGAATCAACGCGGATAGCTTGAACAAGGTGGAAATCCCGGTGCAGCGCCCGTCGACAAGGCTTACGCTCAATACCGACCCGGAAGCGGTGGAAGTCTTTATCGGACAACAGCCGACGGAAAACATTTTCCCGGATTACATCACGGACGTCGTTGTCGAGAACATCAAGCCGCAGCCTAGCGTGCAGCTGTTTTTCCGCAAGGTGGGTTACCGCGATACGACGGTTACTACCGAAATCAAGGCGTACATGCCGAACATCGTGAACGTCGAGATGACTCCGGTGCTCGATGACCTGGAATTTATCGAACAGCAGAATGCGTTCAACAAGGAACGTAGCCAGCGCCGCATCGGTCGCGGACTCCTTTGGGGCTCCATCGTGCCGTTTGTTGCGGGTGGCGTGATGTGGTTCCTTGCCGAACGTAACTGGAGCGACGCTGCCGACAAGAAGAAGGCTTACGAAAAGAGCGCGTTCGCAAGTGAAGATACGAAGCAGATGGTCAAGGATAACCACGACCTGAACAGGAGTGGCGATATCAAGGGCGGCGTGGCGATAGGCCTCGGGGCTCTTGGCATAGGGCTCTTGACTGCTGGCATTATATTGGCTTTCTAGTTTAGCTATTGGAGTTGAATATGAAGTTCTCAAGGATTAATCCTGTATTTGGTGTATTCCCTTCGGTTTTTTGCGCTTTGATTCTGGGCGCTTGCGGTGAAGATACTTCGGTTGATTTTGAACAGTACCAGGAATCCGGACCGTACTGCCATGTCAGTCATTCTTCGTCAAAGGCGGTGCTGGACATGTTCTATCCGGATGAGCTCAAGGCAAAAATCGAAGTATTGTACAATGGGAAAAAAGTCGTTTCGAAACTGGAAGAATCTTTTTACGAAGGCTACAACCTGGATATAGACTCCCTTTGTGCGAGCAAGGCGCAAACGGCTCACTATGATCCGGAAACATTCCAGTGCGACCATTCTGGGATGTCGTATACCATCACGTCGAACGCGGAAGGCGTTTCGGATGTGATGGAATCGGTCGTGGCCAAATTGAATGAACAGTGCGAAGAATTTGAAGAAAAGACAAAGCGTTGGGGCCTCTCGGCTTTCAGGATGAACCAGTCTTCTGCAAGGAGCTCGTCTTCGGGGAAATCTTCGGCAAAGTCGTCCTCTTCAGCGAAACTTTCCTCTTCCGGCGTGTCGTCGTCATCGATAGAGGGACTTTCTTCGAGTGTCGTGGACCAGTTGCCGCGTACAAAGATTATCAAGACGGGTAGTAATAACGGCTTTACGGATAAGCGCGACGGCAATGTGTATCGCGTCGTGCAAGTGGGCAATCACGTGTGGATGCTCGACAACCTCCGCTTTGAGGGGAATGATAAGTACCCGCTGGCCGGTAAGACGTTCTGCAAGGGAATATGCAATGGACTCCTTTATGACTTTGCGGCGGCGATGAACGATAAGTCTTGTGACCAATCTTTTTGCAACGAGGACGATGATCTTGTTCAGGGAGCGTGCCCGGAAGGATGGGTGTTGCCGAACCAGCTGGAATGGGATTACCTGAAGGAGTATTTGGAAAATCCGAAGGAGTTTTTCGTTAATCCGACAGGAGAATGGAATGGTTATTGTAGCAATGACGGGGTTAGCCGTTATTGGACCTCCTCGGAAGATACGGAAAAAAGCGGGATTGAATATTACTATATCCATGAAATAATCAGGCGCCAGGGGTATGCGAAGACCATGGGTTATGGAATCCGCTGCGTTGCGACGAAGGACGTGACTTTGGATGCGGTTTTTAGCTTTAGTTCGTCTTCTGAAGCTTCGTCTTCTTCATCTTCCTTTGTATCGTCTTCCTCGGTGTTGTCTTCTTCGTCGATGAAGTCCTTAGTAAGGGGCAAGAGGGACTTGCCTGTGACAACGATTATTACGAATGGAAACAAAAATGCCATTACGGATGAGCGCGATGGCAAAGTGTACCGCGTGATGCAGGTCGGGGATCATGTATGGATGGTCGACAACCTCGGCTATGTTGGCGACGAGGACTACCCGCTGGATGGAGAAGTGTACTGCAAGGAAGGCTGTAGCGGCTTGCAGGGAGCCCTGTACAATTATGCGGCGGCGATGAATTACGAAGCTTGCGCAAACAAAATGTGCAATGCGGAGGACTTGATTGTCCAGGGGGCATGCCCGGAAGGATGGGGCGTGCCGAGGGCCAGTGATTGGACGGATCTGCAAATGAGTCTGGAAGATGCATCGGCATTCTTCCCCAATCCGACGGGGGAATGGATGACGTCCTGGCGGGACGACGATATTAGCCGCTTCTGGACATCGACAGAGCAGAATGCCTTGGGTGCGTACGAGTATTATTATAGTGGCGTGAGCATTGCAAGTCAGACATACGCCAAGTCGTCGGGATATGGAGTCCGTTGCGTCGCTTTGGAGGACGTGACCCCGGATACCTTTAAAGCGAGTCCTTCCGGAAAATCGAGTTCGTCTACCGTGGAACCTGGTTCGTCTTCATCGAGTGAGCCGGAATTGGGCTCTTCTTCCGAATCGAGTTCTTCGTCGGAATCCCCCTAAAAGCCGTATTTTCTTGAAAAAAGCCTGCTTCCTGTGCTTTTCCGCATAGGGGGCTTTTTTTTTATTGCGGAAAGGCGCTTTGCAATGTAAATTGAAAGTATGCGTCATATTTTACTCATTTTGTTGGCCCTTTGCGTATCGGCCCTGGCCCAGGAAAAGCCGGTGCAGAATGATTCCCTGAAAAAAGGAGGGGGTCTTTTGGATGCCCTGTACCCGGTTGCTCCGGACGAGGCCATTGCGAAAAAGAGGATTTTTGGCGGAGCCACGCTTTCGCTGATCCAGGGAACTACGGATGGGGATGCCCTCAATATCCTTATCGGCGATATCTATGAGGGGGAAGGCTACACCTTTACGGCGGAAGTTTTTGGAGGCTACTTTATACGGGACGCCATGGCTTTGGGTATGCATACCGGCTATTCCCGGACTTGGTTCGATATCGAGTTTTCGCTACTGGAAGACTTGATGGACCATTCCGAACACCGCAAGTACGTGAGCAATGGCTTTTTTGTACGCCCATTCCTCAAGAATTATCTGAAGGTGTTCAATACGCGGACCATATACTTTTTTAACGAAACCTCTATAGGGGTGGAATATTCTTATGGCATTTCCCAGTCGGACGATGGCGAAGATATGGACAAGACCCGGAATAGGAAATGGTCTATCGATGTAGGCCTCAATCCCGGATTGTGCATCATGGTGTTGAACCGTTTTGCGTTTGAAACGTCGGTCGGCTTGCTTGGCCTCAGTACGAGTATTATGGAGGTAGAAGAAAACGGCGAAACCCATAGTGAGTTTATGTACAATATCGTGAATTTCACGATTAATCTTTTGGCGTTGGATTTTTCCTTGGTCTACTTCTTCTAGGGGGCAGGTATGAAGAACTTGAAATTCTGTTTCGCTTTGGCTTTTGCCCTTGTCGCCTGTACGGCGGATTACGATACCTTCGGGGAATCGGATTACAACAAATTGAACGATATTGAGTTTTCGGAACAGAACGGCTCGGTGAGTGTCTATCCGGACGAACACCGTATATCAGTTTCGCTGGCAGAACCTACGGGAAAAAAGTCTACGTGGGAATTTGTCACGATCAAGTCCGTGGATATGAGCCATATGGCGTCGCTTCACCTGGTCGAGGATGGCTTGGACGAGTTCCCGACGGATTCTGAGTCCATCGATTCCCTCGCGAAAAAGATTGCGTATTCCAAGAAAGAATTGGAAGAAGGGGATAGAATCCGTATTCCCGAAAGCGGTGTCGTGTACGTAGTCGTGGTTTCGGAAAGTGGAGAACCCAGTATTTGGAAGGTTGAATTTTCCATGCCGATGGTGAAGGGGTCTTCTTCTTCGAAGGCGTCCAGCTCTTCAAAGTCCAAAGGTTCAAGCTCTTCGAAAAAAACGAGTTCTAGTTCTACGGCATCATCGAGTTCCAGCAAAAAGTCCAGCTCTAGTGAAGGTGGCGAGCCTGCCGAACCTCCCGAACTGAAGTCCTTGGAAATTGCGGGGGTGACGGCTGTCCTCGATAGCGTCGAAGACGGGGATGGTTATGCTTACCATTTCCATGTGGATTCGCTTGATTTCCGCGTGGACTTGACAGACTTGGAGGTGACTGCGGTAGAACTGTCCGATGGGGCGGAATGCGATATCGATGTCGGAGAGAGTTATGATTTCAGCGGGAACAGGGAGGTCGTCGTGACGGGGAAAGACGGTGAGAAGCGCGTCTATACGGTCAAGGCGGGTTACCAGCTCCCGGGGGCAGATTTTAACGGTTGGAAGGGCGATAACTTGTTGCCCGATTCCATCTGGGACAACGCGAATACGATCCTCACGACGACAGAGAAGTATTCGTCGGGAGGGGTTATCGGAGTGCGGATGGAAACAGACGTGCTGTTGGGCAAGGTGGCGAGCGGTAGCGCTTACACGGCGGATTTTAACCCCAACGGCGTCGGGACTCTTTCGATGGCGAATGCGAAGACATGGCCCGATGGCAACGAACTGATTAACTTTGGCAAGCGATTCGAAGCGCGCCCGGAATACGTGGAATTCAAGTTCTCCTATGCGGGCAAGGGCGACAGCTGTGACTTGTATATTCTGCTTGAGAGTCGTAGCGGTGATAAGAATACGGCGCGCCAGGCGGCCGACGTGAACACGCTTGTCGCATCGGCTTGGTACCGCTCGACGACGGACGACAATACGGGAAGGGAGAATCCCGATGTCGTTTACGTTTCGGATAAGGATGAGAATGGAATGCGGACCATCCGCCTGAAGTTTGCCTACGGGGCGCCATTGGAGGGCTCTCCCATCGAGAAATCCTCTGTTTTTGCGACTTCGCTCCAGTCTAGCCAGAAATCGGCAATCGATAATTCCTTGGTGGAAGGGGACGGGACGGATGCGGTGACGCATATCCGCGTTGTCATGGCCTCCAGCGCGGCAGGAAACTTCTATGAAGGTACCGACGGGGCTCTCCTGATTGTTGATGAGTTGCGGCTGATTTACTAGATTTCGGTACAACATACACCAAGGATAACATATGTTGAAAAAATGCTTGATTCTGGCCCTGTCGCTGGCTGCTTTTAGCTTTGCCCAGGATGCATACGCCCCGGCTCCTTCCGATGAAGTGCAGTACGAGGATGTCTCCGCCTATACGTCGGGTGCTCCCGCTCCGGAAACGCCTGTCGTGAACATCAACGAAGTGCCCAGTTCGGATCCGATTTTCTTCGTGTCCGTGCACCCGATCAGCATGCTTTTCTGGTGGGCCCTCCTGGATATTCCGACAATCAGCTTGACGATTGAAGGTTGTATTGGCCCGAGTTTCGCTATTATTACCCGTCCAATCTTTATGTATTGGAGCGATGAACGTTCTTACTATAACGAAAAGGAAGAAGTGGAACTGTTCGATTTCGGTGTGACGGAAGGTATCCGTTATTATTTTGGCGCTCATCACAAGGGCTTGTACGTCGAACCGCAGTTTATTTTCGAACACGTCGGACTTGATTATACCTATAGCTATGATTCCGAGGAAAACTACAATGTCTCTGGTAACCTTTTTGGTGGCGGCGCCGTTATCGGTTACAAGATTGTCAGCGGCCATTTCACCATGGCTAGCGACATCGGTTATGCCTACACTAAGCTTTCTCTGAAGGGTAAGAACCGTGATGACGTGGCTGAAGCTGCTGCCGTGGGTGGTGGCTTAACGGGTAGTTTCTCGGTGGGCTTTGCCTTCTAAAATTGCTATATTTGGAGCACTAGAGGAGATTCCGTATGCCAGCAATTCACTTGACTGCAGAGAATTTTGACAAGGCCATCTCGTCGGGCCAGCTCGTCTTCGTCGATTTCTGGGCGACCTGGTGCCGTCCGTGCATGATGATGGGCCCGATCGTTGACGAACTCGCTGACGAATACCAGGGTAAGGCAATTATTGCCAAGATGGATGTGGACAGCGATGGAGCAAAGGACATTTGCGCTCGCTTCGGTATCACGAACATCCCCAATATGAAGCTCTTTAAGAACGGTGTCGAAGTGGGCAACGTCGTTGGCGCCGTACCCAAGGCGACGGTCAAGGCCGTTATCGATCGCAATCTGTAGTATTCATGCTGACGAAACGTTTGATAGTCTGTCTTGACGTCCGCAACCGCAAGGTCACGAAGGGCGTCAAGTTCAAAGGTAATATCGACATTGGCGATCCCGTGGAAATGGGAGCGCAGTACAGCGCCGACGGTGTCGATGAACTTGTTTTTTACGATATCACGGCAAGTGCCGAAAATCGCCCCTGCGACATGGAAATGATCCGCCAGATTGCAAAGCGGGTCTTTATTCCGTTTGCGGTGGGTGGCGGTATCCGCAATCTCGATGATATGCACGATGCGCTTTTGGCGGGCGCCGAAAAGGTGAGCGTCAACAGCCTCGCCGTCTTGCACCCCGAAATCATTTCTGACGGGGCCAAGGCGTTCGGACGTCAGTGCGTGGTTCTCGGTATGGACGCGAAGTTCGTGGGTGTTTCGGATAAATTCCCGAGCGGCTACGAAGTCTATATCCGCGGTGGGCGCCAGGCGATGGGCATTGATGCTGTCGAGTGGGCCAAGAAGGCCGAAGATTTAGGCGTGGGCGAAATCTGCCTGAACGCTATCGATACGGACGGAGTCCGTAACGGTTATGAATTGAACATCACGGACCAGGTGGCGCGCGCCGTCCAGGTGCCTGTCATTGCCAGCGGTGGCGCGGGGACTCCAGCCCATATCGTCGACTTGTTCCGTAAGACTTCTGCAGATGCGGCTTTGGTGGCATCTATGGTGCATTTCGGAGACTATACCGTCCCGGGCATCAAGAAGGAAATGCTTGCCGCCGGAATCCCCGTGCGCAAGAAGATGAACGGTGAGGTCTAGGTGAACCAGGAAATTGCCGTCAAGATATTTGAGGCTGGCCGCAGTGCCGGAGCCGATTTTGTCGAGATATTCGAGGAGGAGACGCGTTCCTCTTCGCTCGGGCTCAAATCCAGTGAGATTGAATCCGCGACGGCAGGAACCGAATACGGTATTGGGATTCGCCTTTTGTACGGCACCGAAGTACTTTACGGCTTTACGAGCGATGACAGCGAAGAAGCCTTGGTAAAACTGGTACAGACGCTTGCTTTCGGGCGTATAGCGGGGGCGTCGAAGAATGTAGCCCCGTTCGAATTTGCTCCGGAAAAGCGCGTTTTTGACTACAATCCGCAGGCTTACAAGGACCCGCGCCTGTTGGGACAGGCCCTCAAACAGGATTTTTTGTTCCGTGCAGACAAGGTTGCTCGTAAGCTTTCGCCGAAAATCGCCCAGGTGGGCGTGAGCGTCACGGATAGCAGTTCCCAGATAACGCTCATGAACAGCGAAGGGTTGCATCTAGAAATGAGCCGCGGCCGCCTCCGCGTGAACGTGAATGTGACGGCGACCGATGGAACGGAGCGCATTACGACGCACGAAGCCCCGGGAGCGCTTGGCGGGTATGAATTGCTGTCGAACTATTCGCCTGAAGCCTTGGCTACGGAATGCGGCGAGCGCGTGTTGCGCATGCTGGATGCGGGCTATATTCAGGGCGGGCAGATGCCCGTGGTGATGGGGAATGGCTTTGGCGGTGTGATTTTCCATGAAGCCTGTGGCCATCCGCTGGAGACGGAATCTGTCCGTCGCGGGGCAAGCCCCTTCTGCGGTAAGATTGGCGAGGCGATTGGCCAGCCCTGTTTGACCGCGATTGATGACGGTACGATGGACGGCGTGTGGGGTAGCCTCAAGTACGATGACGAGGGTACGCCGACGCAGCGGACCGTCTTGATTGAAAACGGCATTTTGAAGACGTATATGAGCGACCGCGTGGGTGCGGCTGAAGTTGGGATTGCCCGTACAGGAAGTGCCCGCCGTGAAAGCTACAAGTACGCTCCGGTGAGCCGTATGCGTAATACCTTTATTGCTCCGGGCAAGGATACGCTTGATTCCATGATTTCAAGCGTCGATAATGGCCTCTATGCGGCCCGTATGGCAGGCGGCTCGGTGAACCCGGCGACGGGTGAATTCAACTTCGCGGTCGACGAAGGCTATGTCATCCGTAACGGAAAGATTTGTGAACCCGTACGTGGTGCCGCCCTGATAGGGAAGGGCCACGAAATCATGCCGCGTATCAGCATGGTGGGTTCTGATTTTGAGCAGGCCGCCGGTGTTTGCGGAGCCTCTTCGGGCCACGTTCCCGTGACGGTTGGCCAGCCGAGTATCAAGGTAGATCAGATTCTCGTCGGTGGGCGGTAGCCGGCAGCTGTTATCCTACAGCCAGAAAGTCGGCAGCTTGTTTGCCGCGTCGCGACCAAAAATTCCAGAACATATGAAATAAACAACGGCACCCCGCGAGGAGATGCCGTTGTTGGTGTATGGGATGTTTGGATTTATGTTCATAAAATAGTTTCAAAAAACGTACCGAGAAAGTAGGACAGGGTAATTTCCATTGTAAAGCTTTACAACACCGACAACGCATTGGGAAATGCCTTAAGGGACGAATTCTCGCTAAAAAGGGCGTTTTTCGCAGAGTAAACGTCCCTAATGTTTACGAAAGTTTATCTCGGAACATTTTGAAATCCGCTTTGGCACAAAATGAACTGTTTTAGGTGCTTTTTTGAAACAGGAGGGGGCTTTTTTGCCCGAATTTCGCGTTGGCATGGCTTTTGCATATGGATGGCGGTAAAAAATAAAGGAAAAACACTATGTCCGATTTTAATAACGATGCAGAAAAGGTGTTGGCCAAGGCGCAGAGCCTGCGTGACCGTTGCTCCCATTCCTACTTGGGTGCGGCACATTTGGCTGTCGGGCTTGTAGAAGGCCCCGATGCCACCCTGAAAAAGCTTTATAAGTCCAAGGGCGCGAAGAC
>CACXKY010000010.1 GCA_902768325.1 Fibrobacter succinogenes | reverse complement strand
GCCGTCGACCAGTTCAGTTTCGCTATCGAAACCGGCCAAAGCAGCTGCAGGGGCTGCGGCCGGAGCCGGAGTCGCCGCAGTGTTCTTTTCACCGGGGAGCATTGTCGGATTAGCATTCAAATAAGAATTTGAACCATCCAATGCTTGCTCGAATCGATCTTGGTTAAAACCAATACGAGCTTCACGAGACGAATCTCCAATCTTCGCATTTGAATCAGGTTGAACGGTATTAAGACCCGCACCGAACCTATCAGACAGGCTTATAGTTCCCGTAAGTTCAACAAGTTCATTCGTAGCCTTGCTATAGAATAGCAGTTGGTTCCCTTGCGTTTCAAAATACCATTCACATGAGGGATCTCGTTCAAGCCCCTGTTCATAATAGTCTCTCCTCATAAGGGTATGACGACCCGTCTCGCCCTCCGAAGCGAATCCTATCTCTATAAGGGTATTATTAATATCCGTATGGAACAGAACCACTGACTGATTTTCGACATACGAGTATTGGTTAGGGAACGACATATGGATTTCTGTAGTAGGATCCAATTTTGTTGCACTCTGCCAAGAAATCCTTGCGCCACCTTCACAAGCCTCGATTGACATCGTCTTTAGAATGTCTTCATTTATTCCTTCAAACCAGATTCTCTTTTTTATCGTGTCTAGCGACGCCGATGCAGGAATCGGCTTACTCACAACAAGAGAATACTCATAATATGTCAATTCCTTATTTTTATTGACATCGCAATCTGCAATATACGCTTGCATCGTCCATACAGGTCTTGTATCGCCCTGTGCCGAGCCGATGTAGCTATCTCTAGAATAAATAGTCAAATTCCTATAAGGATTGAATACATCTTCCGTGGAAGTCGACGTAATATCATACGCAACAGACTCAAGGCGCTGCGCATTATATGTCAGATCATCATCTACAGAAATCAATTTTACAAATTGTGTCTTATCATAATTCTTGGAAGTGAATTCCAACACAATCGATCTTACGTACTTGCCCTTATCATTGACAAAGAAAATATCCCGATCACCCACGCCCTTTTCATTCTGTGAAAGCATAGGCGCATAAAGGGTAATATACACTGTTCCCTTGGGTTTCTTTGTCAATTGTACTCCATATTCAACAGGAATCGCCCCTTCCTGAAGATCCATTATGGTAGTCATTGCCTTCGTTTCAATTTTACCACCACGACCCGTGTTATCTATACGCAAGTATTCAACGACATCAATATTATTAGACGAAGAGGTCTCTTTCCTCAGATTCTCAATTACACTTCTGTATTTTGTCGAATCGGCTTCTTCGGCGATGTTAACGGAATCATAGTCATTACCACGATAAACAACATTGCTGCCTCCACTCAAGATATATACAGCATCCTTTCCATCACCACCGTAAATATCATATTTTGAAGTAGCACTGCTGAGATTTTCTATTTCCGTAGCAGAAGACAGGATATTCCCTTCATCATAAACAATGGTATCCTTCACCTGCGAGCCATAGTAGTTCACATGACTAATTTTATTCAGCAACGATATGATGCCTGCGTTCTTAATTACAGAATCAGACTTTTCGTCCTTAAAGGTGAACACATTGCATTCATCGCCAGCCGTTATATTAGCATTTCCTTCTATACTAAGCGGAGCCCCCGTATGCAATACGTTAAATACGTCTGCACCAAAGCCTCCCTTAATGGTAAGCGAGAACTGGTTACCAACGCTTAAATACCCTTCCGATGTTGCAAGCGTAGAATCACTAAACACATCAAGAGCATTTAGACCTGCTGTAGTCGTTCGCTTGGTATTATACATCTGGCCGACATTGAAAACATCGTCTCCAGATCCCGAGTCGATGACCATTACAGACAGAGTTCCGTCAATGGAAATGGTATCGTTACCATAATCCGATTCCAGAGAAGTAAACTCTATACCGCTATTCTTGCGATTTGCAACCTTCCAGTAATTGATTCGTTCAAGCGCAGTCTTATCGGCACCATTCGGCAAAAGACCAATCATCCCCAGACCCTTGTCAGAAGCACGGATCAAGAGATTGTCATCCGCCAAAGTACCAAAAACCTTCAAGGAATCATTGGCATCATCACCGGAATCCATGACGTTCGTATAGGCCGCACCAGAACCGCCCATAAACTGGACCTTGTACGTATCATTACCGCTTTGACCATCGACAAAGTCAGAATCGTTACCGGCGATAATCGTATCGTCGCCACCGCCAGCCTTAGATTTGGCCTCATTGGAAATACCGAACGTTTTACCTACAGAAACAATGGTTTCGCCAAACACGGATTCGCCAGCAGAGGTAACCCCATTTTTATTGAACCACTGGCCCTCACTCATAGATTCATAGTCGGCCCAGCCATCATCGCCAAAGACGAAGTCCTTGCCAGAGCCACCATCAATCACATCGTTTCCTTGGCCACCATAAACGACGTCCATGCCGCTGCCGCCATCAATCATATCGTCCCCGGCATCGCCATCGATAAAGTCGTTCCCGGCACCGCCCTTAATAACGTCTCGGCTAACCGTAGGAGCTTCCTTACCAATGTCAGCAGCGTTCCTGCCGTCATCACCGAAAATGACATCGGCACCATTACCGCCATCAATTACGTCGGAACCGTTAGTGGGAGAAGTTTCTTCATATGCAAGTGCTCCCAGCACAATTTTCCGACTCTGATTAACGAGTTTCTCTATTTTTAGCTGAGTCTCATCCGTCTGATTTTTCGATACAGGGAAAGCCCGATCAACATATCCCTCGACAAAGTCAAACAGCCTTATCTCATCAATTTTGGTTTCCACTCCGTCAATTTTTTCCGTTTCTACAATAAAGAATGGGCTAATGCAGTTTCCGAGAGCATCCACCATTCCCTTCAAATCGTGCGGAACAAAGCTATACGGCAACATAGAGCCTTCGCCATTATCACTGCGTGCTATAAGCAAGTCCGACTTGAACGGCGCATCGCCAAAGATAACGTCCGTACCATCACCGCCATAAATGGCGTCGTTGCCGGAGCCGCCATAGATAACATCGTTTCCCTGGCCACCATAGACTTCGTCATTGCCACCATTAGCATGAATCATATCATTGCCGGCACCGCCATAAATATGGTCAATACCACCTCTGCCATATACCAAGTCATCACCACCTTCATCGAAGGTATCGTGACGGTCGGCAACAAACGTCCCGTTTTCATTCTTCAAGCGGCCAAAGTCGCCAAAGATGACGTTTTCACCGGAACCACCGACAATAAAGTCGCTTCCGTCACCTCCGAAGATGTAATTCGTCGGTTGGGGCTTTTTCTCATCCTCAATATTTGCGCCCACAATAATGTCAACAGCGCCAGCATCTGTCGGGTAAGCAATTGCCTGCGCTACAGTCTTTTTCTTTTTACCCTCCGATTCGGGCGTAAAGGTCAGATAGCCTGCATCGCCAAACAAATAGTCCACACCGGAAGCCACACCTTGTATGGTGTCCATTCCCTTCGAACCGACAACCATAGCGCAGCATCCGTCTGCAATAGAAAGGCCACTCAAATCGACTGAATCATTTCCATTACCACCATATACAAAGACATTCAGATCCGCGTTTCCTTCACTGGTAATCGTAATCTTATCCATACCTTCTCCGGCATAGATACAGAGATTATTTTCGCTTATCTTTTTATATGTCCTAGAAGCTAGTGTTTTTTCACCTTTTTTCAGGATAATCTCAACCGTAGTTGAATTAGTGATATTCACCTCAACTTCTTCATCACCATCTTTATTGGCTCCATCGATGCCATTTTCCTTGGCATACTCACCTACGTTGACAATGAGGTTTTCACCGCTATGTGTTGCCAAATTAGCGTTTTGTTTACTTGCCGTATTGAAGAGTTCAAACGCGCCACTGCTCCACAACGTCCATTCCTTGCGGTAGAACACGATATCGAGATAAGCGTATGCACGAGCGCTAATCGTGGCCGAGACATCAAAGGTATCCAGCGGATTCAGCGACAACATTTCTGCCATTTCACCCAAGCGGATCTTGCCGTCATCATTCGGATCCTTGAAATCAAGATTTACATTCAAGTTCAAACCGACATTGACACCGAATCTGCCACAAATGCTGGCTCCAGCCACTACGCCAGAATGGAACACAACTTCAGCGACATCTTCGCCTGTTTTGAGATCCCAATCAGCCACAAAGAAGCCATCAATCAAGGCCCCAATATTCTTGAAGTGCGACTGAGCCCAGCGTTCTACGCCGTAAGTATCGTAACCGAAGCACAGGTCAATATCCACACCAAAGTTGAAGCCGACATCGGCACAGAGAGGTCCAATAATCGGGAAACTCTTGCGCCAGTCAAAGTTGAACTTTAGCGGGCGCATGTCGAAGACAACGAGGTTCGCATGGCCGCCCATCAAAAGTTTCATAACCTCTGTTGTCGGTTCTTCAAAGATCGGGAATTCCCAATTACCGCCAAATTCAGGCACTTGGATACTGGTATGCGTTCCAGCCCAGTTTTCTGCCGCCGATTTAACCACGTCAACCTTGTCATTGACAAAATCTTTCGTATAGTCAACAACGTCGCCCAAGCCTAAGCCACTGCCACCAAGCGATGAAAGGCTACCCAACCTATCAACCCATCCTCCAGTCAGTCCCAGAGAGCTTAGGTCTTCGGTCAAGAACTTATCTACATTCGTGATTTTCCCGTTCAGGAAATCCATACCGTTCGAGTTTTTATCCGAACTATTCCCAGAATCAGAGCCCGATGCAGGAGCAGCCCTCAGCACACCCATATTCGAAGGCGCCTGTTGCGGTTTTCCGCCAGCACTGGTTTTGTCCGAAGGCCTTTCGTAGATAACCCAACCATCTATCTGATAGCCCTTATTAACGATGTCTTCCATTTTCTTCATGACATTATCTATTTCAATAATGTCATCGAGGAATCCGAAGTCCATGCCCTTTTGTTCGCCAAACTTCTTAATCAGGTCAAGGACAGTCATCTTAACCTTGCCCGCAGGAAGTTTATTGAGCACAGGGATTTCCGACTGCAGGAACTTTATCAAAGGACGAACCGGATCAATCACCTTGTTGACTTTTTGGATCAAGCCACCAACCGTACCTTGAATAAAGGAACCACAATCAAAAACAATCTTATCAAAAGCAACTTTCTCTAGATGACCAAAACCGTCACCAAATTCCGATTGCCACTTGACGTTGAATTGCGTGTCAATATGGGGAGCCTTCTTTCCGTAGCCGCCTATTCCAAGCATCATTGGAATTTCAAGGTCCATTTTTCCACGAAGGTTCGCTTCGGGAGAAAGATTCGATATCAGTTCACTGAACTTGATAACAGAATTGACTTTCCCATCATTATCCCAATCTTCAAGCGCATTTTCCTTATAGCCATCGCCGTCATTCAAATCCAAGCCTAGACTAAGGATAATCTCTTTCTTATTCACAGAGGCATTCATTGCCAAAAAGCCCAACGATCCCTTCAAACTAGCATTCGGCGTAACTCGAATAACCAAGGTAAGGTCGTCTCCAGCGTGCTTTAATTTTTCCGTAGACGTTTGTGCGGCGCCAGTAGGACCATTAGGCCATTCTTTTTCAACAGCGGCTTTTTCGGCATTTTTGTTAGAAGCATCATCATGTCCATTAGACAAGAGCAAGAATGCGCCATCCTTCAGCGAGAAGCCAAAGCCGAAATCAAATTCTAATTCCAGTACAATATTGACACCAGCTTCGCCTTTAAGCCCCAATCCGGGGAAACCAAGGTCAAAGTCGGCATCTTTTTCAAGAGTATAAGTCGTACGAAGACGGATATGCCAATAAGCTTCATCTTCGGATTCAAAGAATTGTATACCCTTGTAATATCTATTGAACGGTTTTTTCGCCCATTTGACCGGGCTATCATCGTTACATATAGAAAGGCCGCCTTCCGCATTGGGAGAAATATACTCTCCCAAAATGGTATAAAGCTTCTGGGCTACGACACCGGCATTCAAACCTTCTGTTTTCTTGTAAACATAGTTACGGAACGGTTCCACGAAGCGATCGTTAAGGAATGAGAGGCTGTCGCCCACATTTATGATAGAATCTCCGATAAGCGGAATATTGCGAATATCTTCGTTCATCACAGTAGCATTCAGGCTACTCTGCAAACGACGAACAACATCGCTCAAGCCATCTACCGACCGCCTCAACTTATCAAACAAGCTAGACTGTTTCAGTTCAATATCTTTAACGCCTGTAAAATCAAGGAGAATATCACCCTTTTGAATGTTCTTATCCGGTGTTGCGGTACCATTCTTGTTCCACACGACAACGGCACTCGGGGTCGCCGTTTTACAAATCAAGGACCCCGATTTATCTTCCAATTTACCGTTCCATGAAGATTTATTGTTATAGCTATTATCTTGGGCAACACTAATCTTCACAGTACCCGAAGGTGCGCCATAAAGGTACACATTCAGCTCACCGCCCACATTCATGAGAATTTGATCATTACCTACTTGCGCACGGAAGAAAATATTACTTTCCTTACCAGTCTGCGATTCCACCTGCAATTCGGTCTCTTTGCGGACACCATTTTCTACAGAGTAGACCACCATGTCAGCGCTGATATTCTTTGCAACAAAATCAACCGTTCCCGTAATCGAAGGCTTACTTGGAGTGCCTACAACCTGATGCAGATAACCATTTTCCTTCAAAACAACCTGAGCAGAGAAAGTCAAGTCCGCATTCAGGAACGTTTTAAACAAACCAGTCAGGCCAAAGCTATCATGGTTAAAGTAAAGATGATCCAGTTCAATACGCTTATTCTTTACACTTGTATTCCATACAAAATCAAGTACAATTGAATCGCCATTCCGCAGGGTTGCAGTGGTCTTTATCCCTGTCTTTTCTGTAATATAGGCAACCAGTTCCTGCACAGTATCACAAGACATGTCCGTCTTCAGCAGGGCTTCCAATTCAGCCAATTTAGGTTGCAAGCCCATTATTTCTAAAAGCGTGTCTCCCAACACGGGGAATTGGGCATTTACCCAACCAGGAGCGTTGGCGCCATAGAGTTCTTCAATCCAAGATTTACATGCGGCATAAAGATCCGAATAGAGATCTCCCTTGGTATAGTCATAAAATGCGTTGCCAGGGATATTGAAAATCTTATTATTTTTTTCCTTAACGAACTGAGCGCCAACAGTACGAGTTTGGTTCTGTTTATTTCCCGTATCATCAGTACTGCTCATGCTTGCCACATCATAGTACCGACCATATGCAATCGCCCCAGGGTCCTTACTCAAGCCATCGAGCCCCTTATTAACCGAAACCGTATTCAATCGGAAAAGGCTGCCCGCATCCGAATTATACAAGTAGGCCGGTCCAACAAGGTTTTTCATACGGAAATTAGTGTTTCCGCTATTTATCGTAGTCGTACACTTTTCGTTCGACAAGTCCAAGGTGAGTTTTTCGCCGACTACGCCATAACGTACAGGAAGGACGACCTGTTGATCGTTTGCCACCTTGTTTGTTATAACAAGATTAAAGTTCGTAAAGAGAGGAACCTTCGAATCTTCAAGATAATCATCAACTAGCGAAGCTTCAACATAGAAATCACTACGCATATCCTCCGTATTCGTGCCATACTGACCGGCCAAACCAAGGAGAGAAGCAATAGTATATCCATTGATATCGGTTATTGAATCAAGCAACACATCAGCCGACACCGACTTGATTCCAATACGTTTTCTTCCATCCTTTTCGACATCAACACCAAAATAATCATGACCTATTTTAGCATTCAATACATCAACAATTTTCTTGACCAAGACATCAAGCGTACAATTCTTTACACCATTCTTGGACGCATAATCATCTATGATAGAGCCAATGTCAATTAGGTATTTGCTTATCTTACCATTGACCGACACACCTATTTCCATGCACTCGGTCTTTACATTGTCTTCAAACTCTTCCTGAGCATAAAGGCCCAAGACCTCTCGCCCATTTTTGCCAACATTTTTCAGGTGATTTACGAATCCAAACAGCTTGGCATCGGCCTCGGAATCAAAACGCAGTACGAAAGAGTTGTGGCACCTGAAGTAGAGAGAGCCATCTTCTTCGCCAGCAACAACCTGAGGCATAGAGCCTTCCGCATAAACCTCGCTCAACTTATCATTAATGAGGAATACAAGTCTCGCCAAGTCTTCTATCTCAGCAAGTTCTTCTTCTTCACACACTATATAAAAAGAAGAACCATTCTTGAAGTCAAGGGATATTTTAATATCGGACGAAACATTATTCAAAGCGTCTATTTCTTTTTGACCAATTTCAGAGGAATAATACTCTTTATAGCTCTGACGGGAAAGACGCGTTTCAGTTCCTACATTCTTGTATTCCACATAATCAAAACCAAGTCTCGTCATTGTGGTACCGAACGGGGCAGCAATCGAAATATCTTCTGAGGAACTGAAGAAAATCAAATCGTTGTAGGAACCCACCGTAAGCAAGATCTTATCGTTAGACCAGCCAAAAGCTTTATTAATGGCAGACTGCAAGACTGCGGCAACTTCCGAAGTCCATTTCAATTTATTCAATTGGCTCGCATCCACCGTAATCTTTTTTTCTTGAGAGCCAACGGAAACATACAATTCGATTGAAGGCAAAGTCGCAGCGACCAATTTACTTTCTGCAACAATCTTATTTTCAAGGAATTTGTCAACCTCGTCAGAAGACGTAGCAATAATGGCATGTTCATCCATCATTGCATCAACTACAAACGCACTCGTTTCAAAGCCAAGCCATTCTGCAAAAGCCTTGTCATGGAAATCAATAGAAAAATCCTGCCGAGAGACGAATCTTACACGTCCTTCAGAAGAATCTACAAACAAGTGAATCGGTTCATAGCTAATTTTACCGGTTTTGTCAACAATATTCCAACGGAACTTCGCATTGATTTTTTCCTGAAGGCATGCAGCGATATCGGCCACGCATGTTGCCGAATTAAAATACCCTGCAGAAAATTCAAAGTCATAGGTTGTGTTACCAAAGGTAACAGTCATTACCGCTTTTTCATCATAGTGCTGAGGAGGAAGCTCATTCGAAATCCAGATTTCCTTCAATTCAAGATTGTCAATAGCATATTTCGTCTTACCGCTTTTCAAGAAGGCAATTTCTTTGAGTCCCGCCAAAATATCTTTTACTTCTTCAGTATCCTTAGAAGACTTATCAGTAGATTTCGCCTCGACATTCTTCACACCAAAAAGAATAACAACACAATCGTCAAACGCAACGGCCTTGAGATCCTTCAGGGCTTCATTTTCAGTTTGTGTAAAAATCGCATTCAACGTTGATGCCACGGAATCCAGTTTTTCCTCAACCGTCTTACCAACAATATCGCGATCTTTTGATTGAGACGTAAACTTCCCGTAATTTATTTTCTTATATTCATTATCCCATTTAAGAACAAGGCCTTTATTTGCGATCGTTCCCTGGAATTCAACCAAATTGGTCGGATCAAATTTTCGTGCTCCGTTTTCCGCCGTAATGCCCAATTTCGCCATACTGGCATCCAGGTCATAACACAAAGCATACGAAACGCTTTCTTTTTTCAGGAGTTGGCCAACACCATTATATCCTCTACTGCTGCAATTTTGCAGAATTTCACCTACGTAATCCTCAAGAGAAGTCTTGTCATTAAAACAATAATCCATCTTGTCCGCAACCAGGGCTTTTGCTCCAATTACAGTACCAAGCTGATCATCCGTCTTGTCAAGGCCCAGTTGCAAGAGCGTATTTCCACTCTTAGCCATTTCAGGAGAATTGAGCGGAACAATTAAATCAAATTTTAGCGTTGCAGCCGATTTGACCTTTACCGTTTTGTTTTCCAGAATTTCCGCATGCAAAAGGGATTCAAGCCTTTCCTTCGCAAGAGCAACATCAGACTCAATCTCAGCAAAATTCAAATCAAACGGAATGGTAATCTTATCATTGGTCACCGTTATTTTTAAATCATTCCGCACCCTGTACGGGGATGCATTCATCCGCTCAATCAACTCCTGAAGCGAATTTGGCGGATTATTGATTACATCTTCGAACATTGCAGACAAATTAAGCAACGAATGCGTATTTGTAGCAAGCAGATGGGCAAAGTCGACATTGTTATTATAAAATTCGCCATTCTGGATTGCATTCAGCTTTGCAGACAATTCCTGAAGCTTTCCCAGAATCCTTCCCATTGAGAAATTCGCATACTTTTCAATTTGAGTATTAGTCCAATGTCCATCATTGGAATAGAGGGTCTTTTTATAGGTATCCTCCTTTATCATCTGCTCAGAAAAATCATTTTTGACACTCTTGACTTTATATGACAGATCAGCACCAATATCCGAAACAACCGTCGACTTATTCCCTTCAGAAATAGTCCACTTCGTGCCCAAAATCAAGTCCTTGTCCGAACTAGAGTTGTTTTCTAAATCAAGGACACCGAATCTTGCAATCCGTCCTTCCTTATAATCAGTTTTTTCTTCACTAAAATTGGCTTTGACCTCTAACGAAGATTTCTGTTCGACACCGTTATCGGCCTTTCCATCCAAAACAAACGAAAATTCAAGGGTCTTTTCATATTTGGCGAAATCAAAGTTGGACTCTATCTGAATATCCGTGTCATGAATATCGGCTGTAAAAAATTTATCGCCAAAATCTTTTACACCACCAATCTCTCCATTTACTTTCTCATCATAATTACTGATAATACCGGCAACATCGTAATAAAGTTCCCTATCCAAGTTAAGATTAAACGAGATCTTCACATCGATTGTCAGTTTGTCATTTTTCAAGGCAACATTTTTGTATGCAATCGTTGCATCATAGTACTTCGAAGTGTCATAGAGATATTTCGCCGTATTGCCTGATTTAACTTTTTTACTCAGTTCCGATGCAGTGATTTTTGTTGTCTTGGAAATATCCTCCATTTTATCGGTCAAATCCATCTTGACAGAATCTAGCAGCGAGCCAATGGTTTTTCCATCCAGCTTTATATTATTATCCCAGCTTTTATCAAATTCAAGAAAATCATACACAGAGGCTCTTTGAAGGGCTCCATCTCCGTTCTTATAAAGGCCTTCTACCTGTACATTCACATTTTTGTTATTTACGTACTCATTGTACTGCTTAGTATTCTGGTCATCCCAATACGAAGGAATGACAATGCACTCGAGTTCATTTTTCCACTGTTGGAACGACTCATCTGATGCAGCATCCATCAAGAAACGCGGTTCAAGCGATTCAATCTTGTAATTCTTTTGAGCAGTTTTGTTTTTCTTGTTCTTCTTAGAAATAGACATTTTCATCCCCTTATTTTAAACTTTTTTAGTTAGCCTTGTAGTCCTTCACGCAACGAACAGACATTCCGTCAGTCTTACGCGACACATCAAAATTCTTATCCCATAAGGACCTTGTAAAGGCTATTGAAGCAGCGATACTAGCCCCCTTCTCTTGCGGAAGCCAGATAAAGCCATACTTGGGAGCCAACTGATATTCTACTTTACCAGTCGTATTGAGTACTCCGCCAAGTACAGCAGAAAAACCATAATCATCCCTATTGCCGAACATTCTGGAAATCAAATCACCCACATAAGTCCCGCCAGCCAGGGTAGACCATTCGTATTCATTCATGATATGCCAACCATCGGGACATATTCCCTGCACCTGAACCTTCGCCCATTCTGCAGCAGAGGAAACACCTGTCGCAAGGGGATTCGGGCAATCTTCCGTAGAACCGGCTTCTACGTAATCACAGGCTTTCGGCAAGCCCATCGCCTCGCTCCAGGAATACAGGCCACCAAAGCCATTTTCGCAATACCACGAATCATCTTCAAGGCAATATTTCTCAATCTTGCTATCATCAAAATCAGTAACAAGGCCTTTAACTTGCGTACCGTAATTCAAATTTTCTGCAAACACTTCAAAAGGAATCGTTCCTTTCACTTCTACCGTCTTGTATTTGTTACCATCACGAGAATCCCTAAATTCCTTATACTCCACATCCGGATTAAAGAGACTATCCATCTTATAGTGTTCCACATTGCAGGTAGATGGAGTTCCATCGTTTGAAGACTCTGGAGCGGCAGACGAACTCGATTCCACCTCAACCCAAACGCCATCATGGCATACGCGTTCAACAGTTTCACCCATGTCCTTAAGGAAATACGAAACGAGACCTTCCGTCTCGCAGGTAACCAAATCAAAATCCTCTATGTTGTCGGGCGCATAGCTGGACGAGGAAGATTCCACACTACTCGAAGACGATATCTTTTGACTCGAAGAAGACGTTTTCTTGCTTGAAGACGACGTCTTTTGACTCGAAGATGACTTGCCCTTCGAGCTGCTAGAAGCATCAGTCTTCTTGCTGGAAGACGGTCTTCTTGCTGGAAGACGATGTCTTGGATTTGGAGCTAGAAGATTTACTCTTCTTTTTTGAACTGCTGGAAGCGCCCGAGGACATTTCTTCGCTATCCGAAGAATGCTCACTGCTATCGCTTTCTATTTCCGTAGAATCGGTACCCACGGAACTCGATGAATCGCTGTCACCGCATGCAGAAACCACTGCAAAGATAAACGCGAAAGAGGCAAAAAAAGCCCACTGCTTTTTCAGAAAAAAAGATCTCATTCTATCCCCATAAGAAAAAGTAACCCAAGAGCCCATGCACTTGGGTTGATTTTGTTCAATTAAGCCTTCTTGGCCTCATTGTTTGCCGCGGCATTGGGCAGCCCGATATCGATCGTACCGTACTTGGCTTCGTAGGCGCGCAGCGTGGCCGAAAGCATAATGGCGAGACGCTTCGCGGTAAACGGGGTCATCATCACACGTTCGGCAATATCCACATTCACCTTTTCCTGGCCCATCTGCCAGGCATTGTTCACACCAAGAAGCATGATCACTTCTTCACGACCAGCAATCACGTTAGTGGCATTGGCATAAAGATTCTTCATATTGGTATCATTCCAGACGACAGTCGACTGGGATTCATTCTTTTCATTATTTTCGGCCATAAAGCGCTCCAAATAGTATTATTATAAGTTTGTCTAAAACAGACGCATTATAATTTAATAATTACGTACAAGTTCCGACCAAGACTTTTTGAAAATTTTTTTTACAAATTCGTTTATGCAGAAAAATGACTTTATCATAATTTTGTAACAAAAATAACAACTTAACTAATTCCATAACATATTAAGTATTTTTTTCTTTTCTCTCCACCAAAAGATTTCTATCTTTCCCTTGCTTATCACTGACTTAAGGGCTTCCCTATATGAAGAACAAACTACTTGCCGCCATTTTCGCGGCCTCTTTCCTCTGTTTTGCCGGATGTTCCGTCTCCGATTCCGTGGACAGCGAATACTCCAAGTGGACTTTCTCGGGCACCGTCATTGATTCCGAGAACGGCCAGGGTCTGGGCAACGTGGTCATCAGTTACCAGGATTCCGACGGCGACATCCAGACCGTCAAGACCGACGCGAGCGGAAACTTCTTTATAAAGGAACTCCCCTACGGCTCCCTGAATTTTTCCTTTAACTATAAGAGCATCAAGGGAAAAGACACCCTTTACTACACCCCGAAGGTCATCAATATCGGTTCCTCGGGAGAATCCAGCCGCATGGAAGGCGTCGTCGCCGGGACCGCGCTGATCGTCCGCCTGAGCCCCCTCAATGCATCTCTTTCGGGCGAATTCTACATTACCGAGGAATCGACCGACAAGAAAATCCCCGTAAGCAAGACAAAATTGCACCTGATGCACCAGGACACGGCCTTTGTGAACCTCGACCCCAAGAGTTTTGAGGCCAAGACGGATTCGCTGGGAAGATTCACGTTCAAGGGACTGCCCGCAGACACGGGATTAATCCTCTCCATCGACCCCTTTACCTACAACGGACTACGTTACATCGCCGAAGATATTGAACTCCCCCGTCTTAAATCCAAATCGGCCACGGACATGGGGCGCATCTACCTGACCCGCGACACCCTGATTGCCCCCGTTCCCAAGATCAAGTCGTCGAACGTCATGGACAAAAACGGAAAGGGCCTCGAAAATGTATCCCAGCAGGCAGTTCCGTATTACGTTTTCAACGAGAAAATCAGTTCCAGTAACCTCTCCGTCACCGTCATGGCCGACACCAATGTATTCACGGTTGTCCCCGAAATCAATCAGGACACCCTGTTCCTAAACCACAACACAGCCTTCCCCCCAGCAGCCTTGATTACCGTGAAGATTGTCGCCTACGGCAAAAAGTCTGGCGAACGCATTGAAATCGAGCTTTCGAACGATTCCGCTTTCAAGACCAAGCGGGGCATTTACGCGGTCACAAGCAACACCTGGCCCAGCAACGAGAAATTCAAGGCCTCCTTCGGCATCCAAGATACCATGTGGGTCAAGTTCTCCAAGAAGTTGGCCAAGAATACCGACCGCATCCAGTGGAACTACACCAGCGGAGTGGACTGCACCATCTATGGCAATGGCTACTACGCGAACGCCAACACCTGGATCAACAAGGACACGCTGTTTGTCCAGATGCTGCAAGACATCCTCGTCAACAGGGACCGCGGGGATTCCGTTGGTATGAACATCACCGTCTACGCCTACGACGGATCGTACATAGACTCCTTCATCCTCCGTACCGAACTGATTGTGCCGAAAGACACCCTCAGCAACACCGAAGGGACCGAAGAAAACTCGGGTAACGACGAAGACGCGGATGACGAAGACGACAATCTCGATACCCCCCTTGACGACTAGCGCACCATGATTAACCACATTAAAGCAGCACTTTTCGTTTCTGCTTGGGCGTCTTTTGCGGTTGCCGGCAGTTTTGACGGTATCACGGAGCCCATCGAGCAGGCAAAAATCGGGTTCACCATTCCCGGAAAGATTGACAGCATCTGGGTCAAGGAAGGCGACATGGTCCGCAAGGGCGATACGCTGATGAACCTCGTAAAGACCGAAGACGAACTCCGCGTGCAGGTTACCAAGGTTACTGCGGGGGATGTTTCCGGAGTCGTGTCCGCCAAAGCGAAGATGGACACCTACGAAAAAGACTACAAGGCCATCAAAAAGCTCTTTGAGACCAGTACATCCATCAGCGCTGAACAAGTCTGGGAAAAGGAACTCAACTACAATGTCGCCAAGGCCGAGTGGGAAAATGCCAAGGTGAACAAGAGCAAGGACACCCTGGAATACAACCTTGCCCGCGCCCAGCTGGACAAGCAATTCCTTATCGCCCCCTTCGATGGCGAGATTGTCTCGATCTCGAAGAACAAGAGCG
Organism: Fibrobacter succinogenes; assembly: GCA_902768325.1. Classification (GTDB taxonomy): domain Bacteria; phylum Fibrobacterota; class Fibrobacteria; order Fibrobacterales; family Fibrobacteraceae; genus Fibrobacter; species Fibrobacter succinogenes_A. The sequence continues at coordinate 28,111 of CACXKY010000010.1, read as the reverse complement.
AAAGCGTCGAAGCCCTCACTCCCGTACTCGAAATCGCCGATGTTCGAACCTGCCGCCTCACGGCATACATCCTCGCCAACAAGACCGCCGGACTCAAGGTCGGCCAGCAGGTAAAGCTGCAGCTCAACGGAGGCAACAGGTCCCTCATTAAAAAAGGGAAAATCGAGTTCATCTCCCCCTTGGTTGACAAATCCAGCATGTTGCGCACTGTTAAGGTCATCTTCGACAACAAAGACCACGCCGTCAAGCCCGGTGTCACGGGGAAAATTCTGTTAAAATGAGAAATTTCCTCTCCATCCTGCTTTTGTTAACCGCCTTTATCCAGGCGCAAGACTCCCTGTACCTTTCCTTCGAGGACGCCCTCAATGTAGTTATCGCGCACAATTCCGACGTACAGGAAGCGAAATACGAATGGATAAGCCGAAGGGAAAATGCATCGAGCGCCTACGGGGATTTCGAACCGACGCTCGTCGGGCGCATGAACAAGGAACGCGCCGACCGGCCCAGCGCCCTGTTCACCGAGACCAAGGATGAGTACAAGATTGGCATCCAGGGGAACCTGCCTACAGGTACGCAATACGACGTCGGGTTCAACCAGGCCACCTACACCCACAGTGATTACACGTCCGAGCTTTACTTTGGAGGCGAACTGAGGCAACATATCCTCAAGGACGGTCCCATCTATGCCGCACCGCTGAACAACCTCCGCCAGGCACAGTTACAGCAAGAAGCCGCATACCAGAAATACCGCAATTCCCTGGCCGATATCATCGAGAACTTTTGCGACGCCTACTGGAACTACTACTATTCCGACCAAATTCTTTTCTTTGCGACCAAGTCCGCAAACGTAGCCAAGGAAATTGTAGAAGACGCGAGCAAAAGACTCACACTTGGACTGCTGTCCCCCCTGGACTACCAGAAAGCCGTCGCTGAATATTCCGACCGCGAAAGCGCAAGGCTGGAAGCCCTCGACAAACTCCGGAGCGCAAGGCTCGCACTCCTATTGACCTTGTCTTCATCGGAGTACATGCAAGACACCCGCCCCATCGCCATCCACCCGGAACTCCAGATTGACACCTCGACCGCCATAGACTCGCTGGCCCTGTTGGATTCCATCAAGCTGATGCACCCGCTTTATCTTTATCAAAAAGCAGACCTGGAACTGCGCGAGACCATCTTGAAGGGGCACAAGTCCAACTTCTTGCCGACATTCGATCTCGTCGGCAGCTACGGCATTCGTAGCCGTGACGACAACGCCCGCATGGCAGTTCATAACTTCAAGGACCATCGGCGCAGGCAATCGGTACTTGCCGGAGGTTTCGAATTCGCCGTTCCGCTCTTCGCCAACATCAAGGAAAGGCACCAGATTGCAGCCGAAAAAGCGAATGTCCGTTCTTCTACGGTCCGCCTTTCGCTCGTACTCGACAAGCTCTTCGAAGAATACCGTATCTTGAGGAAAAGAACAGCCGAAATCCGCGACCAGTATCTGTTCGGGGCAACCTCCGTTGAGTTCCACGAAAAGGAACTGGAAGAAGAATTCAAGAAAATGCAGATGGGCAAAAGCAACTACCACCAGATTTTCGATATCGAGGAAGACCTGCGCGAATCGCAGAAGCGCCACCTCGAAACCATCCGGACTCTGCACGTAACCAAGGTCAGGGAATCCAAGTCCAAAGGAAAACTGTTACTACAGAATAACTTGGAACACTGGCACGAAGGAAAGTTGCTATTGCGGGAGGACTTGTTAAGTGAGTAACCAGAACACTCCAATAGAATCCGATAAGCTTATCAAGGCTCTCCAGGGAGCACTGAATTCGTCCAACAAAAAAATCGTCCAGCTCACCTCCGTCCTCGACATGGCTCGCAAGGTGAACGAAGCGGACAAGTTCAAGACGGCCGGGCTAGCCCTTACGGGCGAACTCGCCGACAAGCTCCATGCCGAAAGGGTCAGCCTAGGATGGCTTAAGCATGACTACATCCAGATAAAATCCATCAGCCATACGGACCGCTTCGAAAAGAAGATGCAGATTATCCAAGACCTGGAAGCTGCCATGGAAGAAGCCTATGAGCAGGATGCCGCCATTCTGGTCCCCTCAACCGAAAACAGGACTCTTTCTGTCCGCGCTCACGAGCACTATCGCAAATCCTATAATGCCGATTGCCTTCTTTCCGTCCCTATCCGCAATGGGGACGAAACTATCGGTGTCATCACTTGTGAACGAGCAAAACAACCCTTTAGCGATATCGATGCCACCGAAATCCACCTTGTCACTACGCTTACTAGCGCCCGACTCAAGGAACTCTACCAGAAAAGTAGCTGGTTCGGTGTTCGCCTCGCCAGGAAAACACGCAAGGCCCTCGGCAAATTGCTTGGCTTTGACCATACCTGGGCAAAGTTTTTCGGCATCCTGGCGATCGGATTTATACTGTTTGCAACATTAGTCCCTCTCCAATACAAGGTTAACTCCCCTGCAATTTTAAAGACGGACAAGATTATATACCTAACAGCACCTTTTGACGGCTATATCGACAGCGTTTCCGTAAAGCCGGGCGACATTGTCTACAAGGGACAAATGCTCCTGAGGCTCGACCAAAAAGAACTCAAGCTCGAAGAGGCAAACCTGCTTGCCGAAGAGCAGAACAACCGTCGCGAAATTCAGAAGGCCCAAGCAGACCGACAACTCGCCGATATGAGAATTCATCAGGCAAGGCTGTCTCAGACACTCGCAAAACTGCAAACCGTTCGCTACAAGCTTTCTAAATCAGAAATTCTCGCTACCGTCGACAGCGCCATTATTATTGAAGGCGACCTGCAGAAAAAGCTGGGCGCACCTGTTAGGCAAGGTTCCGAACTCATCCAAATGGCGCTTATCGAAAACATCTATGTCGAAGTGGACGTCAACGAGGTCGAAATCGAAAACATCCGCCTCGGCAGCGACGGGCTTCTGGCTGTAAAAAGCCACCCGGAACAGACTTTTACATTCCGTTCCGATAGGATTAACCCCACCGCAACCGTCAAGGATCAAGAAAACACCTTCCCGGTCCGCGGCGAATTCAATCAAAAAATACCGGGATGGTTCCGCCCCGGTATGACTGGTATTGCCAAGATTTACGCTGGAAAGAAAACGCTTTGGTGGATTTTGACCCACCAGGCCATCGACTTCTTGCGTCTAAAGCTCTGGTGGTAAATCCGTTTTCTCGTACTAGCGATCGTTTTTCACACAGCGAAGAGACAGGCCCATATCTTCATCAAGGGCCTCGTAGGTGACATCCTTGCTATCGTATGTCATGCCGTAAGACTGAGCGCTGAACTTGTCAATGAAATTCGATGTCCAGAACAAGGCCGTTTCCGACTTCCCGTGGAAAACACCCTCTTCGTAATAGCCTCCCGGAAGGGCGGCAAAGCCAAGGGCATCGGTACCCTTAACGTCTTCTTTCCATCCAGTCTTCGAACGCAGCATCTCTCCAGCAGTGTCTTTTTCTTTTTCCAGCTTGAACAGCATCTGCCATTCGTCCTTCGTAGAAACGTGCCAGCCTTCAGGGCACAATCCGCGGAACGGATTGGCCACGTTACACTTTTGCCCGTAGCCACATTCTTCCTCGGACCTGTTAAGCACAGCAGCCCAAGTATAGAGCCTTCCGTACTTTTGGCAGTTCTCTTCATTGTTGTCGTAGCACCAGCTCTGTTCACCTTCATTCAGGGCGTAATTCAGGTTTTCCACCATCCATGTTCTGGCGGAATCGCCCTTGCCAAAGAGGGCAATGCGGTACACCTGGTTGTCACGGGAATCAATGAGAAACTCTGTAGAATTATAGAGTTTTCCCTGGAAACAGAACTGTTTTTCCGGATCGTAACCGGAATTACCACATAGGGCCGTATAGAGCACCGAAGGTTCTCCGTCGGAACACTTCAGGACGATGACTCCGGCAGAATCGCTAGCTACACCGCAATTGACCTTCGAGGAATCGCCAGCTTCGCCTTTTTCACCGTTGGCACCAGTTTCACCCTTAGTTTGGGCGGAATCTCCTTTAGCGCCCTTGTCGCCCTGCGCCCCTTTTTTGCCATCGGCACCCTGCTTACCTTGCTTACCGTCACCGCCTTTCAGCAGATTCCAGTCATGGCCATCACAAAAATAAGATGCACCGGAATCGACAACGAAAAGTTTTTCGCCGATATTTGTGGAATCACAATCCACCGACTTCAATTTTTTCCCTGAAGCCAGGATCTGGTTGACATCGTCGTACACATCGACAACTTCACTGCTAGTGTCATCACTGCAAGCGACAAAGAACAAGGCCAAGAAAGGCATGGCATAAATAAATCGCATGCTACCTCCCTTTAATTGTTCTTGACACAGCGAACAGAAATAGCCTGATCTTTGCCATGCCTATTATCCAAGAAACTACCCACATAGAATTCGGTATCAGCGTACGATAACCAAGCGGTAAACGCAACTGTTGACACATCTTGGTCTCTCATTTCTAGGCTTGTCCAAAAATATGTCTTTTCATGAAGGCTCTGATACTCTGTTCTTAGCTTGTTGGTAACAAACTCGCCAGCCGGAAGAATGTTCATTCCCATTTCATCGGCTCCATTTCCATCCACATCTTCATTTACTAGCCAGTCTGTCGTACTTTTAAAGTACGGAGCGGCAGACCCACTCGCTTTCCCAGACGCGCTCACAACATCTTGCCATTCCCCTACAGAGGGCATATGCCATCCTTCGGGACACACCCCGCGCATCGGGTCAGAACCAGCCTTTACACTGGATTCCGCTGAAGAATAAAAACCACAGTTCTTGCAATCATTACTAAACTTGGCCGCACTATCCATAGCGGCGGACCATGTGTACAGGCGACCGTATTTTTCGCAGTTTTCCGGTTCGTCATCGTAGCACATGCTCTTGGCCGATCCAACATTGTAGTTGTAATTCAGATTTTCGGCCATCCAAACGTTATCACCGACCTTTACAAAATTGTACATTTGGCCGTCCCTCTCATCGCACAGTTGCTTGGTAGGGTTAAACGGCTTGCCATTGCAGGAGTACGCCTTTCCGTCAACGCATTCTTCCTTCAGCGGATTATAGGGCTTTCCACCACAAGAGAACGTTTCGCCATTCACGCAAGAAGCTTTTTCCGGGTCAAACGGGGTGGAACCGCATATCGACTTGTACATTTTCACGGAATCGGCATCTTCTCCGTCACCGCACTTGATGACGACAACGCCATCCTTGTCGCTCACGATTTTGCAGCTGGTCCCAGCAACACCATCGTCTCCCTTAGGCCCCTGGAGGCCTTTATCACCCGGAAGACTTTCGCCATCATCGCCCTTGGGGCCATCATCGCCCTTTTTACCATCTTTTCCCGTTTTGCCGGTCTTTCCGCGTTCACCCTTCAGCGAAGTCCATTTTTTACCATTGCACAGGAACAATTCCGTGGAATCCGTCACATAAAGCAATTCGCCTATGCTCGAAGAATCGCAGGTTTGGTTCTTCAAGCTGTCTCCAGCAGCCAGGACCGCGATATCGTCGTTATGGTATACAGTTGTCGTTTCGGTAACCGAATCGCCGCACGCAGCAAGCAGGGCAACCATCAACAGTCCAATAAGCCTAGTATAAACAACTTTGTTCATTATTTCCCCTTTAGTTTGTTCCAATTTAGATATTTTAAGTCCATTCAGGAGAGGAAACAACTATAAAATAAAAATTACACAAAATTGTAAACTCGTTATTACGTTTTGCTTACAAGCCTCTTTTTCGTCACAGATTTTTGCCGTTCCCTTCTGGAGGGGCGACCCACGGCATCCGGTTTCCCGACTTTTTATCTATATTAAGAAAAAAGTTACATAAGTATATACCTATGAGAAAATCAATTTTTGCAACAGTCCTACTCGGTCTGCTCTTAGCAGACTTCGCCCAGGCCGCGCTCCCGGTTATCGACCGAACCGACAAGGTCCATAGCCGCCGATACCTGGACTCCCTGAACGTCTACAACAGGCGCTCCATCCGCGTCAACCAGAGCGGATTCCGCCCGCAAGACTATAAATACGCCTATGTGGCCGACCCGAAGGAAATGACCTTCAAGGTTATTGACGCCAATACGGGCAAGGAAGTCTCCGGCGGCGGGAACCTCTCCCTCATCAAGAAGGGCGTCGTAAAACCCGGCATCCACGTCAACGGGGCATTCAACTCCCTTAAAGAAAACCAGCTCTATAAGTTTGGCGACACGACCGGTACCGCAACGGAAGACCTTTACCGTGCCGACTTCACGACGCTCAATACCCAGGGCGAGTACTACCTTGTCGTAGGCTCCGACACCTCGGCGACCTTCCACGTACATCCGTCCATTTATAACGCCATCCTCGAAAACTCCCTGCAATTCTTCGGCATCCAGCGCTGCGGCGACACCAAATCGCACTTCCACAAGCCCTGCCACCTGAAAGACGGCTCCAAGATCAAGCACGACCTCACCGGCGGCTGGCACGACTGCGGCGACCACTTCAAGGTTTCTGAAACCCTAGGCTATGCGGCCTACGTCCTTTCGATGGTCTACCTCACCTACCAGAACAAGGCGGAAGACCGCTACGGCAACTCCTACGCCGATACGGTATTTACAGATGGTATTCCGGACGTCTTGTACGAGGCCCATATCGGAACGGACTATATCTTGAAGCTCTATGAAGCATCGAAAGCCGATGGCCTTCTCGCCAAGGGCAACATGTACCATTCCGTCGGCGTCAGCCAGGCGGACCACGAATACTGGGATGTTCCCGAAAAGCAAGATGCCCAGCTCCCGGCCAAGGGTGGCCCTGACCGCGTCGTCCTCGACGATATTGGTTCCAACGTGGCCGGTATGTTCATTGCCGCCCTCGCCAACGTGTCTGTCGGCTATAGGCCTTTCGACCCGGTCTATTCCGACTCCCTGCTCAAGGTAGCCCAGGACATGTACGCCAAGGTCCTGATGCCGTCGTTCGACAAGTATGCAGAAGCAGGCAGCCCCGGAAGAAACACCTATTTCCCGGGGTTCTACACCGGTGGTGGTCCCCTCTACGACGATGGCGCGGCAGCAGCTCTCGCCCTGTGGTATGCAACGGGTGACACGACCTACCGTTACGACCTGTACAAGAATCCCAAGCTCAACGACAACTCAACGAACTACCAGTTTAACCTGGAATACTTCAAGGGCGGTTTCCTCGGACATACCAGCGGTTTCACCCCCGGTGGCTGGGCTTCGGACTACCAGAATATCCATTCGTACGTGTTGTTCGCATTCAAGAAGCTCATCCTTGACGACGACGTGAACTCCACGGAACTGTACGGCCTGACCCCGCAGGAACGCGATTCCTTGAACCTCCGTGTCATGTATACGTTCCACAAGGTCATCAATGACGCCACGAACGACGGCGACTCGGTTGTCGTCCACAACCCGCACACAGCCGGTGACCCGCATGCAAGCGATTCCTACCTGCACGTCATTTCTCCTTATAACTTGCTCTGGGTCAGCTTTGACTGGGGCGTGGTCCGCTACAACCTCGGTACTGCCGTTGCCGTCTTCTTGATGTACGAAATCACGAAGGACGAACGCTACCTGAAGGTCGCCCTCGACAACATGTACTACGCCCTGGGTGCCAACCCGTGGGACATTTCCCTGTTGATGGGCGCCGGCGACAAGAACCCGCAGCATCCGCACAACCGCGCGGCAAACCCCGATGGCTACAACGCGGGCGGCATGCCTTACCAGTACCGCTGCCCCAAGGGCGCACTCATGGGCGGTCGTGAACCGACAAAGCCCCTGGTTGAAGACTGGGAAACCTTCGTATCTACCGAAACCTGTATCGACTTCTCGGCACAGTTCCTGTTCCCGGCACAGAGCCTTGCAGAAACGCTCCCCATCGATGCTGAAGGCCCGCTGTACACCAACATCGTTGGCACGCCGATTACGGACACTTCTGCGATTATCAGCTGGAACTCCAACGAAGTCGCCCTCACCACGGTATTCTACAATACGATGCGCGACAAGGCAACGGCCAAGTCCGTCAAGCAAGACAAGGCCAGCAAGGACGGGGCCCTCACCTTGAACGGCCTCACGCCCGGCCAGACATATTACTTCTACCTGGAAGGTATCGACACCCAGCGCAACATGTCCTCTGACGACAATCACGGACAATGGTACACGTTCACCATGAAGACCGTCATGACGACCATCAGCGGCGTAACGATTTGCCAGGTGGACCACAGGAGTGCCAAGATTTACTGGTGGTCCAGCGACCGTATGAACGGCGTCGTGAACTACGGAACCACAACCGCTCTGGGACAAACGCAAGCGGCCGACGGCGGAGCGGTACTCTTCCACGAAGCAACGCTTACCAACCTGGAAGCCGGCAAGACCTACTACTTCAGCGTATCGTCTGGAGCAACCACCGACGACAACGGCGGCGCTTTCTACAGCTTTACAACGGAGGAGCACGCCATTTACGCCAATCTTGATATCTATGTGAAGCCAAGCTCTTATGGCAGCGAAGCCAGTTGCAGTTCATGGCAAGATTGCAGTGGATTTATCTTGTCTATCGCAAACAACGATACCATGCCTTTTGAAAATTTTGAAGTCCGCCTGTACCTAAAGGATCCAAACCTCTCTGCCCTAGGGAACTGCCACCAGAACTTCGGGGGCGACGGACAAATGGGCAAGGCCATCAGTGTCACTTTTGGTACAGCACAACCTGATGGCTTTGGGGGATATTACCTGCCCATTAACGTAACTGGCGTCTTGGAAGTTTCTGGACAATTGATCATTCAAACCATACTCCATGACTACAACCCCTCTGTAAAAACGGCGAAATACAGCGACCTCGAAGGTTCCTGGTCGCTCCGGCCACATACCGGAGAAGATGACCCCGAGTACTTTGAAGGCATTGACTTGACTCAAGCTCCCTATTTCAAAGGATCTGAAACAACCTTCATCGAGCGTAATTCGAAGGGCGAAAAAGTTGTCGCCTTTACGCGCGACCCCTATATCGCCGTCTATTACCATGGCAGGCATATTTACGGTTACGGCCCCGACTACACGCCTGAAAGCGGCCCGATGACGCCGAAAACCGTTACGCTCGAATTCGCAAGCCCGTTCGTAACTCCGTACTACTCCGTTGAAAAGGAAGATTACCAGACAAGCTATCAGGGATCCAGCAAGGTGACCCCGACAGGTATCCTTGACGACCTTGAAATGAACGGTGTTTCTCAGTTCTCGCACACCCTCTATGACCCGGCCAACCGCAAGGACGCCTTCGTATTCGGTCTCGACACGACGCTCGTCTACGGCAACAACTACATGGAATGGGTCAGCTGGCACAACCACGGTGCGAACATCAACGGTAGCTATGACTGCGCCTGCGCCATTATGCGCACCAACGTTGAAATCGATACCATCACGGCACCGCCAGAAGAGCGTTACCTGCAATTCACCGTCGACACCATCACGGCCTATACTGGCAAGAAGGCGGAAGTCCACGTGCAGTTGCTTGACAGTACGCTGTCCTTGATTACGACAGAGCGCATTACCATCCAGCTCAGTTCCGAAAATGGCCTCGCAAAATACTTCACGTCAAGCGACGCGACCATCGCCGGAGACGACGGCTTCAACATCGATATCGTGAACGGAGAAGCCGTATTCTACGTGAGTTCCGACGTAGCCACCGAGACATTGCTCCGCGCGATTGGCCCGAACACCTCCAAGGTGCACTACAACAACAATCCTGCGGTACTTATCATTCAGGATTTGCCGCCCTGGCCCATTATTGACTTTGCGAAGATGGTCGATATGGATTGTAACGGAATCCCCGACGCCATCCAGATTACGCTCTCGAACGAGTACGTCGCGGACCAACAGCAAAGCTTCAACTCCGTGAAGTACGTTTACGGCAACGACACGCTGGTCTCGACCACTGTCATTTCGCAAAACGGCAAGGAACTCGTCGTCGCCGCATCGATCGGCGACACGACTATGAACACAAGCCCGTCAGGGAGCATCACACTCGTGAGCAACATTGCCGGCAAGCAGGAAACCTCCTCGGACTTCTACCAAGACGGCATTGCCCCGAGGCTCATTTCTGCGTCCGTCCTAGAAAAACTGGATACGGCGACCAGCGACCGCGTGTACCTGCAGTTTAGCGAAGCAATCCAGGCACCTGGGCTCACGTGGCCCACCAAGGTATTGCCGAACGATAGAGGCATCACGGTCAAGGCTGCAAAGATCTATAACGACAGCCTGAACATCTGGGAATATGAAATCGAGTTCGGTGCCGGTGGCAGCTCCCTGATTACCGAAGGCATGGAAGTCCAGTTGCTCTCCACCAGCGGAATCCGCGACCTCGCGGGTAATGAAGTTGGCGAATGCACACCGGAAATCCTGCCCGTCCTCTTGAAGATCCGCCCCGTCCCCATGACGTACGCCAGCATTTCCGACCCGAACGAAGACGGTATTGCCGACCAGGTCAACATCACGTTCTCCCAGGCGGTCGACACGAAGCATACGCCTGACAACATTTCCGTCATCTTCGGTAGCGCCCTCCCGGAAACCCTCTGGGTCAAGGGGAGCAACTTGAGCTTTGATGACTCCAAGACTAAGGGAACCCTCAAACTCAATCCCACCTTTGCGCTTGGCAATACGAACGGCACCTACGAAGGCGTCGTGAACGGCAAGAACCTCGTGGGAGCCGGTTTCGTGATGCAACATCTTGGCACGGGAGCCTCTTACGAGAGCAACTCTATCCTCGCCGAAGACAAGGTCGGGCCGATATTCATCTCTGCATCGGTCCAGAGCGCCTCCTTCGTCACCACCAACATGAACTTCAGCGAACCGGTTTCCATGATCGACTCCACCAAGGTATTCTTCTTGCGTGAACGCGACGATCTGTTCGCCAAGAAGACCGACCTGTACAAGTGGACCTTCAAGCCGACCGTTTTCAGCGTCATCGATACTAGCGACAACTTCATTATGGATGGTGACCGCGTACGCCTGGCCCCGCTCACCCAGAGCGCCTTTATCGACCAAAGCGGTAACAGCCCTGCCACGAACAACCCGTGGGTGACTGTGGGTGGCGAAGGCGACCCGAAGATTACCTTCAACGTATACATCCGCGACCACCTTTCCAAGATCAACACGGCTAAGGGCGATGCTACGCCGAACGATCCGACCATGATGTTGTATATCGTCAATCCGAGCACGCAAACGCTTGACGCCATCGATCCGAAGACCGGCAAGGTCCTAAAGCAGGGCATCGACACGACCGTCACCCCGCTCACCGGCGCCGTCTGGGTATTCGACCTCACCGTTCCGCGTGGAAGCGGCCTCGGCGAGAATGCCGCCTGGGATACGCTCAAGGTATCGTACGACCTGCCGATCTACACGAACCTCGGATCGTTTGTCAACCGTCTGTCCGAAGATTTCAGCATTCCTTCGTCCAAGTACCTCTCCTCGACCAACAAGGTCACCCTCATGGTGGAATGGACCAACGTGCCGGGCATGGGCGTCCGCTCCCAGAACGGTCGCGCCGTCGGTACGGGCGCCTACATCTACAAGGCGGAAATCAAGACGAAGTTCGTGCCTAACGCCGACAAGGACGAAAAGACACGCGAAAGGTTCAGTTCCGGAGACTCCTACGACAAGACGAAGATCTTCGGTATCAAGCGCTACAACGCCCCTAACTAGTTTTAGACGGCCGAAAACGCTTTTAAGTGTCAAGAAAACGCGAGCTTTTCGCGTTTTCTTTTTTTTTCTCAATTTTTTTTATATGTTTCTTTTTAGGTATGCAAGAAGTTCTCTTTTCCAGTTCCCCCATTGACACCATCCTATCTATCGTAGGATTCCTTCTTGTCATAACCTTCCCGCTCACTATCGGCCAGAAAACCCGCGTCAAGCAGTTGCCGAAGCCGCTTCAGCACTTTATCATCACGCTCGCGCTATGGAATTCTGCCCACATCGTAGCGAACCTCCTGTTCAGCAATTCCTGCAGCATTCCCGCACGCATTCTATTCGGTATCCAGGCCATGGCCTGGGTCCAGGCCGGCGATGCCACCCGTCATGTTGCCGAAATCAGCTTTACCATACGGAAGACTCCCCTGTGGAGGCTGAAACATATCCTGAGCGAATTCAGCGTTATCTTACTGACCTTCCTGTTCTGCCTGTATCCCGAAACGATGAACCGGATTTTCGGTTGGCCGTTCCTTGGCCTCGACCAGCATCCGTCCTACACCGCTTACGGCATCCTGTTCCTCGTGTTCGTCATTCCCGAACTCTTCATGACGTTCTACATGATGCTGAAGCGCAGTTTGCAGACTAGCGACCAGACGTTGATCCAGATTAACGCCTACATGCTCACGACGTTCGCCTTCGCGGTTTTCTTCCCGATGCTACTCGACTTCGTCGTACCGCTCACCTACAGTTTCCAGCACACTAACGACCACGTTTCGTTCTTACAGTGGTTCCAGTACTGCACGATTTTTATCGCCATCCTGTGCGGCCAATACTTCACTTCGGTCTCGTTCAAGAACAAGAGTTCGTGGTGGTTCCTCAACGGATTTGTCTTGCATATGGGTGACTGCGTCATCTACTACGATTCCAAGGGGCACATCGTGTTCGCGAACCCCGCATCGCAGCAGATCCTCCAGATGAGCGAATCCGACATCGCCAACATCAACATCCAGCAATTGCTCCCCGAAATCGATACACAGCAAGAAGCAACCTACACAAACGTGAAGGTGAAAATCAAGAACGAGTTGCACACCTTCAACATCGGCATCTTCACGCTGAAGCAGTCGCTTACGACATCCATCAACGTCTTGTTGCTCAGCGACCAGACGAACCTGCTGTTCTACCAGCAGAGGATCAAGACCCTCAACCGCCAGTTCACGGAATACAAGCAAGACCTCATCCGCTACCAGGAACGCCTCGATATTTCGGAAAAGCGGTCGAAAGAAACCGAAAACATCAACGCCACCTTGATCAACGCGCTGCCCTTCCAGTTCTGGTCCAAGAACGAAAACGGAGTCTACCTGACGCAGAACCTGAAAGACATCACCATGCGCGGGAACCTCAACAAGACGACCGACGCTCCGGACACCATCAAGGCCGAAGAAATCGAAGCGCGCGAAGACGGCCGCAGCAAGATTTTCACGACCTTCGAGGATGCCGACCACAACGAGATTTCCGAAGAAGAAGCAAGCATCAATATCAAGAACGACAAGCAGATTTTCGTCTACCAGAACCACTTCATCCCGATTATCGTCAATAGGCCTCCCTACAAGGTCATCGGTCTGAAGATCGACATGAGCGAAGAAAAGCGCCTCGAACGCGAAAGGAACATGCTGCGCGAGCAAAAGATTATCCACTCGCGTCTGGAAGACCTGGGAACGGCCTGCGGCGCATTCGCCCACGACTACAACAACCTGCTAGGTTCGCAGATTGGCTTCTGCCAGCTGGCGCAGGAACTGCTCAATTCTGTAACGCCCACCATCCCCGACGAAAAGGTGCAGAAGAGCCTCGCCAAGGCGTCGAGCTTTGTGAGCGAAGCGACTACCGCAGCCCAGCGAGGCAAGCAGTCGCTGAACGTGCTGCTCGATACCGTCCGCGGCAAAACAGAAAGCAAGATTCCGAGCACCGTCTTCCCGCCGGCGACCATCGTACGCAGCGTTATAGACAAAGTAATTCTCACCTTGCCGCCAAACATCCAGGTCGTCTCGGCGAAGATGAACGAAACCGTCGAAATCAAGGCCCAGGTTCCTTCGCTGGAACGCATCTTGAGTAACCTCGCAAACAACGCCATCTACGCGATGAAGGACAAGGGCGGAACGCTGAGCTTCGACGTCCAGCAGGAAGTCCTGGACCACCAGATTTTGTCCCCCTACGCCCCTCCAATACCGCCCGGGACGTACGTGAAGATATCCATCGCCGATACGGGCACCGGGATCGACTCCGGGACCCTGGAACGTATTTTTGCCCCATTTTTCACGACCAAGGCCCCCGGAGAAGGCCTCGGATTGGGTCTTTCGAGTGCCGTTCGCCTGCTAAAAGAGGGAAATGCCTATTTCACCATACAAACTACTGTTGGCGAAGGCACCACATTTAATCTATATTGGAATCTGTACGAAGATAAAGCGAACAACAAGGAGTAAGCATGGCCACGATTCTTATCATTGATGATGACGAACAATTCAACCTGATGTTGAAGTCCGCCATGGAAATCAAGGGCTATGACGTAGAAACGGCCACGAATGGCAAAGAAGCTAAAGCCCTTTACCAGAACAAGAAGTACGATGTTATCATCACCGATATCATCATGCCCGATGTCGATGGTTATGAAGTAATTTTGGACCTCCGCCGTATGGGTATGAGCAATCGTACTATCGCGGTGAGCGGTGGTGGACGTACGGCTGCGGACGACTACCTGGTCACGGCCCAGCACTTTGACGTTGCCGCCACGTTCAACAAACCCGTTGACCTGCAGGCACTGAGGGCCAAGGTCGAGGAAATTATCCAAAGCCTCAATTAACGGGCCCCTTATGAAAATCCTGATCGCCGATTTGGATAAAACCTTTATCAGCGACATCCAGCAATCCTGGTCCCTGGCGGACTCGGAGCTGTTGGTGTGTTATGACAGGGAAGCCCTCATGCCCCTCGTCAAGAACGAATCGATAAGCCTAGCCTTTATCGAGGTGCCGTTCTTGACGCTTGAAAACATGGACATGGTGAGCTACCTCAAGGAAAAGAATCCGGGTATCGAGATTTTTGTCCTCTGTGATAACAAGAATTGGCCGGGCGCCACGAGCGCCATCAACCGCGGTGCGAACAGCTTCTTGATGAAGCCGGTCTCTATAGACCAACTCGAAAGCACCGCCCAGAAAATCCAGTCGCAGCAGCAGACCAAGAACACGCACCAGCTGATGGAATCGCAGGTGCTCGACAGCCTGTTGGGCGACACTCCCGAGATGCGCAAGATTCTGAAGACGGTTTACAAGATCGCCCCGACGACCAGTACCGTCCTCATTACGGGCGAATCCGGTTCCGGCAAGGAATTCCTCGCAAACGTAGTGCACCGCTACAGCAAGCGCGCCGCGGAACCGTTCATCGCGGTCAACTGCGGGGCCATCCCGGAAAACCTCGTCGAAAGCGAACTTTTCGGTGCCAAGAAGGGATCGTACACCGGTTCCACGAGCGACAAGAAGGGGCTGTTCGAGGCCGCGAACGGCGGTACGCTGTTCCTGGACGAAGTCGGCGAGCTCTCGGCCGCCACCCAGGTGAAACTCTTGCGCTTTTTGCAGAACCACGAAATCCGCCGCGTTGGCGAAACCGAGGCGCGCTACCTGGACGTCCGCATCATCGCGGCGACCAACCGCGACCTGCAGCAGGCCATGCATGCAGGAACGTTCCGCGAAGACCTCTACTACCGCTTGAACACGTTCCACCTGCAATTGCCGCCGCTCCGTGAACGCAAGCCCGTCATCCCGACGCTCATCCGTTATTTCATACTCAAGTACAAGGAAGCCCACGGCAAGGACATCCTGGACCTCGAACCTGCGGCGCAGTATGCGTTGACGCGCTATCCGTATCCGGGCAACATCCGCGAACTCGAAAACATCGTGGAACACGCCATTGTCCTTTCGGACGACGGGATTATCCGCCTGGAGAACCTTCCGGAAGACGTCCAAGCCGAAGCACGCGAAAAGCAGTTCGCCATTCCGCACATGAAGGGCGACACGCAGAGCGAAACGGTCGAAGTCAAATCAATCGGGACCGAGATTCCGATAGAACATGCCGTAAAGCAGTCTGCCTCGACGGCTCCGGCCGCGAGCGAACAAAGCGATGAAATCATTTCTCTCGAAGAAATGGAACGCCGCCACATATTGCATGCCCTGAGCGTTTGCGAAGGCAACCGCACCGAAGTCTGCAAGAGGCTGGGCATTAGCCGCGCGACCCTCTGGCGCAAGCTGAAAGAGCTGAAAATCCAGATGGAAGGCGAAGAAACATGATGCGCATCAACAAGTATATATCCCTCAGCGGCATCGCCAGCAGGCGCGCCGCTGACGAGCTCGTCCGCAACGGGCAAGTCCAAGTCAACGGGGAAACCATCTCGGATCTCGGTCACCAGGTCGACGAAGAAAAAGACTGCGTGACGGTCAACGGGAAGGTCGCCAAGCTCCCCAAGAAGACGAAGGTCATCCTTTTCCACAAGCCAGCTGGCTGCGTCTGCACAAAAGACGACCCGCAAGGGCGCCGCACCGTCTACGACTACCTTCCTCCCGGCTATCAGGGATTCAAGTACGTCGGCAGGCTCGACCTGCAGAGCCGCGGGCTGTTGCTGTTTACCGACGACGGCGAACTGCTGCACCGCTTGACCCACCCGAGTTACGAAATCCCGCGTAGTTACTACGTCTGGACGACCCGCCCGCTTTCTGAGACAGCGGCACAGAAGCTCGTGAACGGCGTGGACATCCGTGACCCCGAAGATCCGGACGCCCAAGAAGAAATCGCCTTCGCGACCGACGTCTATCTGGAAAACGGTTTTGCCGAACTCGTCCTGATCGAAGGAAAGAACCGCGAAATCCGCCGCATGATGCGCGCCATCGGCTACGAGATTCGCGACCTCAAGCGCGTAAGCTATTGCAAGATCCAGCTGGGCGACCTGCCTGCAGGAGACTTCCGCGAACTTACCGCCGACGAGATGAACAAGCTGCGCCAAGCGGTACACCTATAACAATGTGAAGTGTGAGGCGACCAACGAACAACCCCACATCCCTCACCCCACACCCTTAATCCTCAATCCTCAATCATCAATCATCCATCATGTCCAGGACTCTTTACATCGGTGACGTCCACGGCTGTGCCGACGAACTTGAGCGCATTATCGACGCCTTCGGTTTTGTGCGTGGCAGCGATACGCTTTACCAGACCGGCGACATCATCAACAAGGGCCCCGACATGTGGCGGGCCATGCAGATTGTAAAGGAACTCGGCATCTTGACCGTCCGCGGGAATCACGAGGAGCACCTCATCCGCATGATGGAAACTCCCGAAGAATACTGGAACGAAAAACAGAAAAAACGTTTCAAGGCGCTCTCGCTGGAACAGTGGCAGTCCATCCGCGACACCGTAAAAACCTGGCCGCTGTGGCGCGACACTCCGCACGCGCTTTTGGTGCACGCCGGGCTCGAACCGGGCAAGACAAGGCTCGAGGACATGAGTCCCGAAGTTTTACTTTCTATCCGCAAGTGGAATGACAAGCCCTGGTACAAACAGGTGACATGGCCAAAGACTGTCGTATTCGGACATTGGGCCAAGAAGGGATTCGTGAACATCCCCGGCTTCATCGGGCTTGATTCCGGTTGCGTCTACGGCAAGTGCCTTACCGCCTGGTGCCCCGAAGAAGACCGTTTCTACGAGATTCCCGCCGCACGCGAATACACGCCCGTAAAGGACAAGGCGAAAGAATCCGAAATGGCACCATGCAAGGTGCTAGGCGACAACAGTCCCGACAGCGTCCCGCCAAAAACCTTTGACGAAATCAAGTCCCGAATAGAAAGCGGCGACATCGCCCCCGCGCATAATTCCGCCGAAGAAGAAACCATCCGCAAGGCGAGCCCCTCCATCAGCGCCGAATGGGCCGGGTATTAAACTTTCTCCTAAAGAGGACCTTATGAAAAAGATCTTGAGTATTTTGTACACGGCTAGTGCAATCCTCCTTTGTAGCTGCGGCGACGACTCTTCTTCTTCACCGGACGATCAGATTGCCGATGTTTCTTCCGCAGAAGAAACCAGTAGCAGCTCTTTCAAAGA
Organism: Fibrobacter succinogenes; assembly: GCA_902768325.1. Taxonomy (GTDB): domain Bacteria; phylum Fibrobacterota; class Fibrobacteria; order Fibrobacterales; family Fibrobacteraceae; genus Fibrobacter; species Fibrobacter succinogenes_A. Next base: position 10,288 of record CACXKY010000010.1, on the reverse strand, counting down.
CGATGCTGTATCAAGTTCCCACAAAGAATCCTCAACAACAAATAGCAGTTCTGCGAAGTCTACATCCAGCAGTTCTGTATTTAGCAGCAGTTCAGAAACAACGAATCCTGGACAATCTTCATCTTCCAAAACTTCTTCATCGTCACAGTCTACATCTTCCAGTGAATCTTCTTCCGAAGAATCCTCGTCCGCAACAGTTTCTTCCTCCAGCCTATTTAATCCCTGTAGCGAGGCCCCGACCTTTAAAGAAAACTGGAAATACTTGAACCCAGACATTCAGTATGGCTGTTTCATGGATTCCAGAGACAATCAATACTACGCAACCGTCAAAATCGGCAATTACACCTGGATGGCCGAAAACCTGGGATACAAATATCTCGAAGCAAGCAGCACAACAAATTCATGGTACGGATACAGCTCTAATGGATTCCAAACCCAGGATCAACGTGGATACCTGTATACCTGGGATATCACGATGGCCGATACGAACTGCCTTACCGGCAATTTATGCAAGCCACGAGGTCAAACGCGCGGCATTTGCCCAGAAGGATTCCACCTTCCCTCTTACTGGGAATGGCAAGACCTTTTCAACGCTGTTGGCGGCGAAAGCACTGCAGCCCGCGATCTCAAGTCAACAGAGGTTTGGGCAGACACCGCAAAAGGGACCAACAAGTACGGTTTTAGCGTAATTCCTAACGGACCTCGATACGGAGCGGGGTATTCCAATCCTGTTGACTTCAATACAGTCTTTTGGACATCCATTGAAATCGGAAAAGGATCCATCATCACCACCGGTTTTGCAAGTGAAGACAACGTCGGTTCATTGATGCATGAAAACAAGGAATTTGCCTTTTCCATTCGCTGCCTTATGGATTATCCTGAACAAGCAACGTCCCATTCTGGCATACCCCATGATCCAGATAAGATTTACCAGTGCGACGAAATGCTAATGGACGACATAAATACCTGGCATTTCAAAAACAAACAGCAAGAAGAATTACAGTACTTTATTGACGACAGTGATTCAATATCTATCTCTATAAAAGGCTCCTATTCAGAGAGCATTAATAAAACAAGCTACACTAATAACGAAGATGGTCTTTACTATATGTTCTGGGCGGCCTTAAGCGCCTGTAAGCGCTAGTAAGAAGCACTCCAAACAGTAGAATTATCTAAATTTTACAGTATGACAATTGACGAACTTTACAAGCGCCTAAGCTCCATCCACCCCGGAGCCGTACTCTGCACATACACCAAGGAAAAGGTGGAGCAGATGCTCCCGCTGATCAACGAAATCAACGAGCGCAAAAAGGACCAGGACACCGTCATTCTCGCGCACAGCTATGTTGCGCCCGAAATCGTCCTGGGCGTTGCCGACTATACCGGCGACAGCTTCAAGCTGAGCGAAGACGCCACCAAGGTCACGCAGAAGACAATCCTTTTCTCTGCAGTGCGCTTTATGGGCGAAACGGCCAAGATCCTGAACCCCGAAAAGGACGTCTTGATTCCCGGACCGCTTACCGGATGTAGCCTCGCCGACTCCATCACGGGCGAACAGGTGCGCAAGCTCCGCGAACAGCATCCGGACTACACGTTCGTCTGCTACATCAATACGACTGCCGCCGTCAAGGCCGCCTGCGACGTGTGCGTCACCAGCGGCAACGTGATGAAGATTGTCGAAAGCCTCCCGACAGACAAGATTTGCTTTGTCCCGGACAAGCTCATGGGCGAAAACATCAAGAGCGAGATGGAAAAGCGCGGCGTCAAGAAGGACTTCATTTTGCACGACGGCTGCTGCTACGTCCACGAGACCTACGACTCGGACCTCATCAACTTCTTCAGAAGCCAGAACCCGGGACTCAAGGTGGTGAGCCATCCCGAATGCCATCCCGGCGTCGCCCTCCTGAGCGACTACGTAGGCAGCACGGGCCAGATGGTCAAGTACATCGGTGAACAGCCGAAGGGCTCCAAGTTCCTGCTCCTTACGGAATGCGGCCTCAACGCGCGCATGCACTACGAACATCCGGACATGGAATTCATCGGCAGCTGCAGCATGTGCAAGTACATGAAGTCTAACTCCCTCGAGAACATCCTCGAGACGCTGCGCCACCCCGAAAAGGCGGAACACGTCACGATCGACGAGCCGACCCGCGTAGCCGCCAAGAAGTGCATCGACGCGATGTTCCACTACGCGAACCTCTAGGCCCAGCAAATGAAACCGCTGTTCAAGGGGATTCTCGCCATCGCATTTTTAGCCATCGCGGCAGCAACGCCTGCGTTCGCCTATGACCACATCCAGTACGATGACAGCTACTGGCCGCGTTCCTACTATGTAAACGCCGCTTTCGGTACGTTCTTCACCTGGGGGGATATCAACGAACGCCCCATCACGGCAACGGATTCCGTCGAGGAGAAGCACAAGATCTACACGCCCGACATGCTCGTCTTCCCCTCGCCCGAAATTACGCTCGGCGTGAACATCCGCTGTTTTTCGCTCAACGTGGATTTCCAGTACTGGAAGACATCGCAGGACCTCGTCGACATAGACGCGTCCGAAGACGCAACTATCTGGCGCGTAGGATTCGAGTTTACGTACAACCTATTCTGGCCCGAAGATTTCCAGGTCGGCGTCGGGCTAGGCTATTCCTATACAAATATCACCGCCGAAAACACAGCCTTTATTGGCGAGAAGGTTCAGGATTCACACCTGATGGGCTCCGGACTGGCCCTAGTAACCAACATCCATTACTACTTCACGGAAAACTTTGCCATCGTTCCTGCCGTCAAATTCTACGAGAACTGGTTTAAATTCGTCAATTCCAAGGCGACCGGGACCTGCGACCTCGACCCGTTCCTCTGGCAAAGCTATATTTTTGCATCCATCGGGCTTCAATACCAGTTCTAGCCGATGTTAAAAGGCTCGCATAATTCTATCTTTGCGGGCCATGAAGAACTTCCCTAAAATCCTTTTACCCTTATTGTTGGTTTCTGCTGTTTTCGCCCAGGAATGGGACGAAGACGGATGGGCGTCTACCTACGCCTCCATGGCGGCTTTTGAAAACCGTCCGGACGGCAACCCCGCATTGTTCAACCGCCCAGGCTATGTGAAACCGATTATTGACAATCTTGGCAACGTCCTGAACAGCAACTGGTTCGCAAGCGCGACCGTCGGCGAGAAACTCGGCTTCGAAGTGGGCCTTCCCATTTCGCTAATCTTCATCAACGATGACGACAAGACCTTCAACGAATACGGTATGAACAGCCCCACGATTTTCGGTGGACATGCCGACTTGAGTCAACCGGTTGATGTCTTGCTTGACGGCCCGATGGTTTACGGAAACAAGACGCTCAGCAACCTGAGTCTGTTTACTTACCCGTACCTGCAGACAGCCGTCAGTTTCTACCACGCCCGCCTCGTGCTCCGCGGAATGTTCCTGCCGTCTATCAGCGAGCTCCGCAAGTTCAACCTCTTCGGTATCGGCGCCCAGTACAGCTTCGGGCACCTGTTCCAATACAAGTTGCCGCCCGCAGCGCAGCCCCTCGACGTGAGCGTCGTTCTCGGCTATAACACCAGCGGCATCAGCTACCAGCCCGACGATTACAGCGGTTCGCTTGACCTCGACATTTCTGCCTTTACGTTCGATGTCGTCGTCGGCTACAAGCCCACGTACTTTTTCGAAGTCATGATGACACTCGGTTACCAGTACGCCAATATGGCCTCGTCGGGACACATGACATGCCTCGCCACGGAAACCGGTGGAGTTCCTTCCCCGCATTATGGCCAAACCATCAATCCTAACATCTCCGTCAAGGGCAACAACGGATTCAAATTCGGCCTCGAGGTCGCATTCTCGCTCGGAGCCTCTTTCCACCCGGTCCTAGGCTTCGATTACGCCGGCAAGTCCAGCTTTACGACGAACATCCTGTACTTCAAGCAGCAATTCGGCGAAGACAAGACTCCCGACGAAATCGCAAAGGAAAAAGGCTATGTCCGCGGCGCCAAAAAAGAAGAAAGCGCCAAATCCGAGGATTCTGAATCCGAAGAAGTAGCCGCCGAGTCAAGTGACGAAGCCTCCACAGACGATTCTGCGGAATCCGCCACGGAAGAAGAAGACGAAGAAGGCTACGAAGAATAGCGATTTTTTTAGATTATAAATGTCAAATGACAAAAAAGAAGGCATAACATGATTACATTCCTTATCGGTATCGCCATCCTCATCGGCGGATACTTCACCTACGGAAAGTTTGTCGAACATGTCTTCGGCCCTGATGACCGCAAGACTCCGGCACTCGCAAACCCGGATGGCGTTGACCGCGTCCCCATGAAGCACTGGAAGAACATGCTCATCCAGCTTCTGAACATCGCGGGCATCGGCCCTGTCATCGGCGTCATTCTCGGCATCAAGTTCGGCGCCATCGTGTTCATCATCCTCCCCATCGGAAACGTATTGGGCGGCGCGGTTCACGACTACTTCAGCGGCATGATCAGCATGCGCAACAACGGCTACAACGTTCCCGCCCTTTCGCGCAAGTTCTTGGGCAAGGGTCCGTCCAAGGTAGTGATGGCGCTTATCTCGGTGGCCCTCATCCTCGTGGGCGCCGTGTTCACCAACACGCCGGCACAGCTCATCAACACGCCCATCATCGCGGGTTCCGCCGTTTCGCCCACACTCTTCTGGGTGGCTGTCGGCGTGATTTTCACTTACTACTTTGCAAGCACCTTCTTCCCCATCGACAAGATTATCGGTCGCATCTATCCGATTTTCGGCGGCATGCTTATCCTCGCCTCCCTCGGCATCATGATTGGCATCGCTCCGCACTTGAACGTACTTGACGAATTCAACCTGTGCGACATCGCTTCGAACTTCAACCAGCATCCAGGCCACCAGCCGATTATCCCGATGCTCTTTGTGACGATTGCCTGCGGCATCATCAGCGGTTTCCACAGCACGCAGAGCCCGCTCGTCGCCCGCACCGAAGTGACTGAAAAAACGGGCCGTCAGACATTCTACGGCATGATGATTATCGAAGGCCTTATCGGTATGATTTGGGCCGCCGGCGGTATGTTCATCTACCACATGCAACCCGAACTCATGGCAGCCGGTGGCGTGAAAGTCTTGAGCGTTCTCGTTTCGACCGTCATCCCGTTCGCCCCGATTTCCATCCTCGTCGTCGTGGGCGTCATCATCCTCGCGGTTACGAGCGGCGATACAAGCCTCCGGAGCCTCCGTCTCACGATTTCGGAACTCTTCGGCATCGACCAGGCTGATCCGAAAAAGCGTCTGCTCCTCACCGTGCCGATGTTCGCCATCTGCCTCGTACTTATCTTCTGGAGCAACCTGAACCCGCAAGGCTTCAACATCCTGTGGAACTACTTCAGCTGGAGCAACCAGTTGATGGCCGTCTGCAGCCTCTGTGTTGCAACGGTATACCTCCGCAGCAAGAACAAGAAATACTGGATTACGCTTATCCCCTGCATGTTCATGGCCTTCATCTGCTTCGACTACATTTTCTGGGTAAGCCCTGAAAACCTGAAGGGCGCACCGCTCGGGTTTGGTCTCGATTACAAGACCGCCCTCGTGCTCGCTCTCGAAAATGCAGCCATCCTCGGAGCCATCCTCTGCCGTCGCGGCAAGACGCTTGCATCCAGGAAGGAATTCGATCCGGACAAATGGGATCCTGAAATCGACAAGAAACACGACTACACACCGGACTAAGGAGAACAAGCCTACCGGATGCAGCTCGAAGGAACCATCAAGAGCGTCACCTTCCACAGCCCCGACAGCGGCTTTTCCGTCTTCAGGGTTATCGTGAAAGGAGAGAAGTCCCCAGTCATCGTGACGGGGACTTTTCCCGAATTGGGCACGGGCGAAACGCTCCAGATGGAAGGCGAATGGGGAAACCATCCCAAGTACGGCAGGCAGTTCAAGTGTGTCTCGTTCACCATCGCCGAAACCGCGACCGACAATATCACCGACTACCTCGCTAGCGGCCTGTTCCGCGGCATCGGGCAAAAGACTGCCGAAGCAATCGTGAAAGTGTTCGGCGAAGATACCGCCGACATCCTCGACAACCATCCCGAAATTTTCCGCAAGGCAAAAATCAAGGGCTTTACCGCCAAGAAAACAGAGGCCTTTCTCGCCGCCTGGCAGTTGAACCGCCACAGCAGGGAATCGCTCCTGTTTCTCTATTCGCACGGCATCACGGGCAGCGTTGCCAAAAAGCTCTGGAACCAGTTCGGGCAAGAAACCATTGCCAAGGTAAGCGAGAACCCCTACCTGCTCTGCGAAGAAGTCTGGGGCATCGGATTTGTCAAGGCAGATGAAATCGCGATGAAAATCGGCATCGCCAAAGACAGCCCCCTGCGCCTACAGGCGGCACTCCTCTACACTTTGCAAGAAGCCAGCTTCAACGAAGGCCACGTCTACCTGCCGAAAAACATGTTGCTCGAAAAGACCATCCGCAACCTGCGCATCCCCATGGAAGATGATGACGCCATCAACAGTCTGCTGGACCAGTTTGAGCGTCTTTGCAGTCGCGAACGCATCCGGCGCGTCGACGACGATTGTTTCTACCCGCTCCTCTTCCGGGCCGAACAGGAAATTGCAGACAATATCCGCAACCGTCTGCAAGCGAACGCCCTTCCGACAAGCGGCTTTGAGCGGGACCTCATGAGCTGGGAACACAATCACAAATTCGCGTTCGACCCCATCCAGCGCCAGGCCATCCAGATGGCTCTTGCCTACCGCATTTCCATCATCACGGGCGGTCCGGGCACCGGCAAGACGACCATCCTCAAGGGAATCCTCCACCTCGCACAGAAGATGGACGAGAGCGTATTCCTCGCCGCCCCCACCGGACGCGCCGCCAAACGCATGGGTGACCTCTGCGGCATTCCCGCACGCACGATTCACCGCATGCTCGAAATGGATCCCGTCACAAAGAAGTTTACCTACAACGCCGAAAATCAGATCCACTGCGACTTGCTCATCGTCGATGAATTCAGTATGGTCGACACCTTGCTTGCCGCAGCGCTCCTCGCCGCCACGCCTTTCCGTACCCGCATCGTGCTCGTCGGTGACGCCGACCAATTGCCGAGCGTAGGTCCCGGCAATGTCTTGAACGATCTCGTCCGCTGCCCGCGGATACCGACAACGCGCCTGCAGCACATCTTCCGGCAGGCAGGCGGCAACGATATCGCCGACAAAGCGGCAAAGATCAACGCGGGGATCCTCCCGTCTCCCATTGACGGGCCGAACTTCCATTTCGTTCCCTACGAGACGCCTGAAGAAGCGCACGCCATCCTCCAGAACCTTTTGGAAAGGGGCGTCCGCGAAAAGATGAACATCGACCAGAAAGCGGAACTGCAAATTCTCACCCCGATGCGCAAGGGCCCTCTCGGCGTCTTTGAGCTGAACGCCCTGTTGCAAAATCTGATGAACCCGGGAAAGACGAGGCACAGGTTGTACGGCACCCCGTGGAGCGACGGTGACAAGGTGATGCAGATAAAGAACAACTACGACAAGAACGTGTTCAACGGGGACGTGGGCATCATCTTCAAGGTGGCGAAGGACGCAGAAAAGGTCACCGTCTTTTACGACGACAAGACTGTGGAATACGAAGGGGACGAAGTTGAGCAGCTCACCCTCGCCTACGCATCGACAATCCACAAGAGCCAGGGCAGCGAATACCCCGCCGTCATCGTGATCCTCGATTCGAGCCACTACATGATGCTCCAGAGGAACCTCATCTACACGGCAATTACCCGTGCAAAGGGGCACGTCTGGGTTCTTTCGGCACCGGGCGCACTGGCTACAGCAGTCCGAAATAGCCGTCGAATCAGGCGTTTTACGCGCCTGGCCGAGCGGCTGCTCTGAACAACCGGTAAAAAAGGGTAATTTTTGGCACTTTTTTGCGTTTTTCTCGCTTTTTTACGATACCAAAGTGTTCGTTTTTGCTTTTTTTTGTGTATTTTGTAGAGAAAAAGATTACAGAGGTACACTCATGAACTTTAAGAAGATTCTTCTCACTTCGGCTTTTGCCGTTTCCACGTTAGGTCTTGTTGCTTGCGGCAGTGAAAGCACCACGGTAGAACCGCCTGCTACGCCGTCTTCGGCATCTCAAGGTGAGCCGTATGTTCCGCCTGAAGATACCGAGTACGATATCATTTCCATGGTTGATTTCGACAAACGAATCAGCGGAGAATCCGTATACTTCACCGGTTCCTTTGCGCTCGTACTGGACACGAATGCAACCCAGAACACCGATGATGTCACCTTCAAGGACATGAACATCACGGTCATCGACCCCAACGGCAATGTTTCGGCTGTTCAGGCAAAGTATACCAAGCCGCAGTTCCCGACACAAAACCCGATCAGAATTAACGAAACTCTTGCACACGTCGACTTCCTTGACGCTGCATTCGGCTCTGTATGCGGCAACTTCCAGGTTGCCATTACCGCCACGGCAACTGACGGCAGCAAGGATTTCAACAAGACGGCCAAGATTGAATTCACCCGTCCGGATACCTATTGCAAGGCACCGGAAGTATCTTCTTCTTCCGTCCAGACTGGTGTCGTGATGGTCACCTGCGATGTTGAAGTGGCTACCAACGGAAACAACGCTCTTGACCTGGGAACCTGCACGGCATTGCAGAGCGCAACCGCCGACATCATCTTCACCAAGGATGGCAATGGCGACGTGAATGCGTCCAGCGGCAACGGCTCGATGTTCTCCCCCATTACCAACGGCGATGGCGGCAGCTACGATGACGACTGGAGCAAGGGCTACTATCCTGAAGACCACAAGAACGGAGTTCCCACATACAATACGGACTTCCAGTTTAAGTCCATCACGGGAACAAGCCTCACGGGTCTCTTTGAAAACGAATCCAACATCTACGTCGTCAAGACCCCGCTTTACAACGAGGCCACGGCTACGGGATTCTTCGCCTTCGTCGTCTTGAACTACGAAGAAACAACCAACAAGGACTTCAACCTGACCATCCGCGTCTGGAGAGCCCAATAATCCTTCTTGCATAGCCTTTACAAGGAGCCCTCCCCCAACGGGAGGGCTTTTTTGCGGATAAAATGCCAATATTTAATTAGATTAGGTTAATTTTATTAATCTAATCTAATTTTTTATAAGTTTTTTTCTATTTTATTGATCGAGACGATTAAATAAAATAGGAGAAATCTCATGATTAAACTTGTACTAGTCCGCCACGGCGAAAGTGAATGGAACAAGAAGAATCTCTTTACCGGCTGGATGGACGTAGACCTTAGCGAAAAGGGCCACGAAGAAGCAGCCGCCGCAGGCCAACTTTTAAAAGCCGAAGGCTACGATTTCGACTTGTGCTACACTTCTTACCTGAAGCGCGCCATCCATACGCTAAACCATATGCTCGACGAAATGGACCGCGCATGGCTCCCCGTCGTGAAAAGCTGGAAACTGAACGAGCGACACTACGGGGACCTGCAGGGCAAGAACAAGTCCGAAGCCGCCGAGAAGTTCGGCGAAGACCAGGTGAAAATCTGGCGTCGTTCCTTCGATGTAAAACCGCCCGTACTCGCCGATGATGACGAACGCAGCGCAAAGAAACAACCCATGTACCGCGATGTAGACGAATCGTTCCTCCCGCAGAACGAAAGCCTCGAAACGACAATTGCCCGCGTAATCCCCTACTACCTCGAAGAAATCAAACCGCAGATGAAGGCCGGGAAACGCATCGTGATTGCCGCCCACGGCAACTCTCTGCGCGCGCTGGTCATGTATCTTGACAAAATGAGCAAGGAAGAGGTTCTCGGCTTGAACATCCCGACAGCAACCCCGCTCGTCTATGAATTCGATGACAATCTGAACCCGATTAAACACTACTACCTAGGAGACCAGGAAGCCCTCAAGGCCAAAATGGAGGCCGTAGCTAACCAGGGCAAGAAAAAGTAGCGCACCATACTGTTGTGTCTTCGGAAAATTCGGAGTCAATGGCCCCGATGTTTTCTAAATTTGTGCTCGGATTTTATCTCAGAGGCCAAACAGAGGGCCTCCGCACAAGGAGACACAACATGCTCAAGAAACTTTCCAACTTCCCCGGCATCAAGGGACCGGTCGTGACCATCGTGATGGATGGTTTTGGTATCACCGATAAGGTCGAAGGCAACGCCATCAAGGCCGCCCGCACCCCGACGCTCGACAACCTCTTCAAGATGTACCCGAACGTGCTCCTGAAGGCTCACGGCCGCGCTGTGGGTATGCCGACTAACGAAGACATGGGTAACTCCGAAGTGGG
>CACXKY010000009.1 GCA_902768325.1 Fibrobacter succinogenes | reverse complement strand
CGGGAATGTCATGGCGGATACGATTCCGCAGATGGCGGTGACGGGAATCCAGCTGGTCGGCGCGTTCTTGCTGATGCGCTGGTTCGATGCGCGGCTCGCCTGGGCGCTGCTCCTGTTTACGCCGGTCGCGATTGTGCTTGGCAAGCTTGTGGCGCACCGCCTGCGCAAAATGACTCTCGATATTCGCGAAGGCGAGAGCCGCATCCAGATGCACGTGCAGGAAGGCGTGGAACATAATGCGGTATTGCGCTCGCTGGGTAGCGAGCAGTGGATGACGGACCGCCTGGATGTGATGCAGCGGAACTTGGAAGGCAACGTGCTGCGCCGCTCGCGCTTTACGGTGATTGCCCGGTTCATGCTGGGGTGTGCTTTCGGGCTCGGTTACATGATGGCTTTTGTGTGGGGCGGTCTCGGGCTCCGCAGCGGTGCGATTACTTTCGGCGTGATGACTTCGTTCCTGCAACTCGTGGGGCAAATCCAGCAGCCGATTTTATCTTTCCTGAACATGGTCCCGCAGGTCATCCACGCGACTGCGAGCATGGATCGCCTCGAAGAAATCAGGACCGCTTCGCAAAAATCGGAAGACGGGAAGGCGACGCTCCTCTCGCGCGTGGGAATTACTGCCGAAGATGTCGCTTTCCGTTATGCGAAGGGCGACCGCAACATCGTGGAACATTTCAGCCATGAGTTCAAGCCGGGAAGCAAGACGGCGCTCATGGGCGAAACCGGCGCCGGCAAGACAACGCTCTTCCGCCTGATTCTCGGATTCGTGAAACCGGAATCCGGAAAAATCCTGGTGTGGGAATCTCCCGAGGGAGCGCGCACGGAGGCGGACGAAGATACGCGCGGGAATTTCGTTTTTGTACCGCAAGGGAATTCCCTGATGAGCGGAACCATTCGTTACAACCTGCTGATTGCCAAGCCCGATGCAACGGAAGACGAATTGCGGCACGCCTTGCATACCGCCTGTGCGGAATTCGTGGATGAATTGCCCGACGGAATCGATACCGAACTCGGGGAACGCGGATGCGGGCTCAGTGAAGGACAGTCCCAGCGTATCGCGATTGCGCGCGGGCTCTTGCGTCCGGGTGCGGCGATGCTGCTCGACGAAATCAGTTCTTCGCTCGACGAGAAGACGGAGAAGGAACTATTCAGGCGCCTGTTCGAGGCGTTCCCGCAGAAGACGATGATCTTCATTACGCATCGTCGAGCGGTCGTCGACCTCTGTGACTCCGTAGTTGAACTTTAGTGTTGCGGCGAAACTAGCGCCGCGCGGTTCATTGGGAACGTTGTTTAAAAACGTCGGGTCTTGCGGAACGGCTTGTCGCCGGATTTTTCGCGGAAGGGCTTGTCGTCGAACTGTCCAGGCTTGCGGTCTGCGAACTGGCGGGCCCTGCGAGCCTTGCGGTTTTCGAAGGGACGCTCCGATTCGAACTTTTTGCCACGGTGGAAACCACGGCTTTCGCGCGGGTGCGTGCCGGGTGCGGGGCCTGTGGGCGGTTCGTCGGTCATTACGCGGAAGCGAGCGTCGTTGCCACGGATGGTCATCTCGGAAAGATGCTCCAGGACTTCCTGCGAAAGCGAGTCGGGCAGCTCGACGGTGCTGAACTTGTTGAACAGCTTGATGCGCCCGATGAGGCTGCTACTGATGTTGCCTTCGCCCGCGATGGCGCCCACGATGTCCTTGGGCGAAACATGATCGAGACGTCCGACGGCCAGGTAATATCGCAGAAACCCTTCCTCGATGCCGTTGGCGCCTTCCTTGCGTTCGCGGGCTCTATCCCGGCGTTCGCGCGGCATGGCATCGCCTGCGTCGTGGTTGTTCCTCTCACGGCGTTCCTTGGGCGTGTTGAGCGGCGGGAGTTCCGGGAACAGCGGCTGCTTTTTCTGGTACATCTTGATGGCGGCAGCCGCGATGTCTATGGCAGAAAGCGGTTCGGCCCCTTCTTCGGCGGGGCTTTCTGCAACCATGCTTTCCACGAGTTCCTTGAAATGCTCCAGTTCGCCGCAGCTGATGACGCTCTTGACTTTTTCCTTGAAGGCGGCGACGCGTTTGGCGCTGATGACTTCGGCGGTAGGCAGTTCCATCGCTTCGATGGGCTGGCGGGTCGATTTCTCGATGGCTTTCAGGAGCCTGCGTTCACGCGGGGTGATGAACAGGATGGCGTTGCCGCTGCGGCCGGCACGTCCCGTACGCCCGATGCGGTGCACGTAGGATTCCGTGTCGTAGGGGATGTCGTAGTTCACCACGAGTGAGATGCGGTCGACGTCGATGCCGCGGGCGGCCACGTCAGTCGCGACGACGATATCGAGCTTGCCCATCTTGAGGCGGTTGATGGTGCGTTCGCGCATGGACTGCGCGAGGTCGCCGTTGAGCGGGGCCACGTTGAACCCGCGGCTCTCGAGCTTTTCGGCGACTTCGGTCGTGTTCTGCTTGGTGCGCACAAAGATCAGCACGCCGTCAAAGTCTTCGCCTTCCAAGACGCGGGCGAGCGCTTCAATCTTGTGTTCGTTACGGACGAGCAAGAAGCGCTGGCGGATGTTCTCGACGGTAGTCGTCTTGCCTTCGATGCGGGCTTCGCTGTATTCTCCCAGGTGCTGCTCGATAATCTTTTTCACGTCGTCGGGCATCGTGGCGCTGAAAAGGGCGCGCTGGGCGTTCGCCGGGATTTCCTTTAAGATGGTGTCCACGTCTTCCATGAAGCCCATGTCGAGCATCTCGTCGGCTTCGTCAAGCACGATGGCTTGGACGTTCCCGAGCGTGATGGAACCGCGCTTGATGTGGTCGATGAGGCGGCCCGGCGTGGCGACGACGATGTCGGCCTTGCGCTTGAGGGCGCGCAACTGGACGGCGATGTCTTGACCGCCGTAGACGGGAACCACGTGGATCTTGGGCATCTTGACGGCGTACTGCGTGATGGCTTCGGCCACCTGGATGGCAAGTTCGCGCGTGGGCGCAAGGACGAGGATGGAGGGACCGCGCCCGGAAAAGTCGACGCGCGAAAGGAGCGGTAGGGCGAAGGCGGCCGTCTTGCCGGTGCCGGTCTGGGCGGTGCCGAGCAGGTTCCCGCCTTCCAAGAGGGCGGGAATGGCCTTGGCCTGGATGGGCGATGGAGTCTCGTAACCAGCCATCTTGACGGCTTCGAGGACTTCCGGCGAGAGTCCGAGGTCATCGAACGTGATTAGCGGTTCGTCGTCGGAATCATCGTCGGTTGAATCTTCGACGATGGGATCGCTATCGGTAGAATCATCGTCTGCGGCGACTTCTTTTAAGAAAGCGTCCGCTTCTTGCGCGATTTTTGTTTTGGAGTCAATATCTTCTTCAGGAATACGGTCTTCAGTATTCTTCGACATAATACACCTTCAGGATCCGAAAACTTCATCTGCGGCCCATGCCGCACTATCTTTTAGAAAAGCCCCGAAGCGCACCCGCGCTTATAAACCTGAAGTCTGTAGGATCCGCAACTATTGGATTTGAAGCCAAATGTAGAAATTGCGCTTGAAAATCAAAGGGTAGGGTGATTTTGGAGGTGTCTAGACAAACAATTAAAAGTTTACTACATTATGCGAACCTTGGAGAGATGCCAGAGTGGTCGAATGGGCCGGTCTCGAAATCCGGAGTCTGTCACAGGACCGAGGGTTCGAATCCCTCTCTCTCCTTGAAACAAAAAGCGGAGCCGTAAGGCCCCGCTTTTTGTTTCATAGGGCAGTGGTCGAATCCCTCTCTCTTACACCCTCGGCGAGAGATTTTCATTCCACATAAAAAAGACGACCGGGCTCTACCGGACGCCCATAAAAAAAGAAGCGTTTTACTGTGTGGAGGCTTCCTAGAACGCCTGGTAAATCTTGAATATCGCGAGGATCTTCCCGATAATGGCGGGAATCCCCGGGCACAAAAAGCACAGGATCACGCGGGTGACGCGGTTCTTCCACCAACGTTTCACCTGCCATATGTCGTCGGAAAGCGTCTCCATCTCGGATACGCGCGGCGGCCTTATGTATACCTGCGTGAGCGCGGTGAAGAACCCGACCCCGATAAGCGGAGTGAGTCCGGTAAAGGGCGCTGCGACCAACGCGACAAGAATCGTGAGCGGGTGGCCTCCGGCGATGATGGCCCCGAGCATGGCGCCGCCGCCCGTGAACATGGCCCACTGCAGGCTCAGCTGTCCGGCCTTCTCGACACCGGCCTCGTAGCCGACGAAAATGATGCTTGCGATAATGGCCAGGGGAATTGCCCAGCCGATAATCTTCCAGATGCAGCTTCCCTTCGGGATGACCGTGATGGACTCTTCGCTCGGGAGTTCCTTGTTCTCGCTGATGATGGAGGCGATGCCTTTCACGTGGCCCGCACCGACGACAGCGACAATCTTCTTGCCTTCGGCGTTGCGAATCTTGCTGGCGAGGTATTGGTCGCGCTCGTCAATCAAGACCTGCTTGACTTCGGGGAACGTCTGCCCGAATTCCTGCATCATGCTGTTCAGGGCGTCCTGCTCCTTGATTTTCGCGAGTTCTTCTTCGCTGATTTCGGTCTTGTCGAAGATGCTCCCGAAGAGCCCGCCCAGGAGGCTCAGCTTGCGGTACCAGGGCGTGCATGCCCAGGTGCGCTTGAGGGTAATCTTGATATCGCGGTCGGCGAGGACGATGGGAATGTCCTTTTCGGTGGCGATGTCGGCTGCTTCCTTGAGTTCGGAACCGGGCTTCACGCCAGTCTGGTCGCCCATCCTCTTCTGGTAAGACCCGAGGACGAGGTTCGCGATAAGGGTGGCGAGCTGCTTTTTCTTGATAACTTCCCTGAGGTCCGTCTTTTTCCAGCGTTCCGGGTCGCGGATAGATTTGAGACGGCCTTCGTCCAGTTCGATGCAGATAGTGTCGGGCTTTTCGGCTTCGATGGTCTCGCGGACCAACTCCTTGGACGCCTGGGAGATATGGGCCGTGCCGATGAGGATAATTTCTCTGCCATCGGACGTGTTTATACGAAAAATATCTGCGTTTTCACTCATAACGGCGTCCAAAATAGCAAAAGCGAGGATGAAAAAAGGGTAAAAAAGTTGCGAAACTTGACGAAAAAGGCCAAAATTTGTTATATATTTATCAAGGGATTATTTTTTTCGGAGGTTTTACCCTATGAAAAAACTTTTATTGGGTCTGTTTGCTCTCTCACTTGTTTTCTCCGCGTGTGCCGGTTCCAAGTCTGATGATCCGGAAGCGCTCGATACGGCCCTTGTCGGTTTTACTTCCTGCGTTCAGGGTTCCCGTTGGCAGGAAGCTCTTGAGTATGTGACCGAGGACGAAGCCAACGCTATCAGCCCGGATGGTTACGAATTCAAGGACGAATACAAGGTGGCCGCTCGCCGTCTGCCGCTTTCCACCCTCCGCAAGGCGGGCCTGGAAGTCGACCGCCATGGTCGTCTGGTCGGTATCAAGGACGCCATGGACGAAGCCAACGAACGTTACGTGATGTCTGAAAACCAGGCCAAGGTCGGTACGAACCTCAAGGAAATGGAAGACGCACGCATCAAGCGCCGCCTGGAAGAAGGCAAGAAGGTCCTCCAGGAAGAGGCCGAAGCAGCTAACCAGGAACAGGAAGAAATCGTCTACTCCAACAAGCTGACGGATGAAGAAAAGCGCAAGTACGGAAGTACGCGTGACCTCCAGGCTCCGGAACAGTACCAGGATCCTGATATCGAAGAAGCCGAAGAAGAACTCCACGGCGACTACGAATCCGACTAATAGTTTGTCTGTGCTTTTTACCCCCGGCTGCGGTCGGGGATTTTTTTTAGGGAAAAAATGAAACGTCTTGCGCTCTGCCTCGCTGTCTTGTTTGCCCTCGCCGCCTGCGGCGATGTGGGCCCTGGCGCCGGTGCAGACCGTTTCAACGCCCGTTTCCATTACTTCTACAGCGAAACCTGCGACTACGATATCAACGGCCCTTACAACTGCTCCGGGGTAAGCTCCATGAGCTCTCCGTTCACGATCGGGCTCAAGATTACCCACGACGGTTATGCCAGCTTGCGCTTGGACGGTGATTGGTTCTATTATTCGGAAAGCGAGTATTCCGAAGGCGACGACTACTACCAGTTTTACGATGTTTACGATGCTCATGGCCAAATGACTGTTTTCGACGACGGTTTCGAGGCCATTTTCTTGAACGAATGGACGAATGAGGCCGTCTATTACTACGCCGACCTGCCTTATTAGGGCGATTCGTGCAAGCACGATTGACGCGACTTTCGCCTTTAGCTAAATTTGCTCCCACTTATGAGCAATTCAGAGCATTTCGTTATTGCGCTTGACGGCGGGTCGGGTACCGGTAAAAGTACCACGGCCAAGATTGTCGCGAAGACGCTCGGCATCACGTACCTCGATACGGGTGCCATGTACCGCGCCGTGACTCTTGCCGCCCTCGAGAAGGGACTTCCGGCCGAGGACGGTCCTGCGATGGACGAACTGCTTTCTAACCTCACGCTCGGGTTCGACTCCGAAAACCACGTGCTCATCAATGGCGTCAGCCGCGAAAACGAAATCCGCGGCATGAAGGTTTCGAGCAACGTGAGCGTCTACTGCGCCCTCCCGTCCGTCCGCGCCGCGATGACCAAGCAGCAGCGCGAAATCGGCAAGAAGCAGAGCTGCATCCTGGACGGCCGCGACATCGGTACGGTCGTATTCCCCGATGCGAAGTACAAGTTTTTCATGGTGACGGACGTGAAGGTCCGCGCCGAACGCCGCTACAAGGAACTCCTTGAGAAAGGCGAAAAGGTTACCCTGGAAGAAGTCCTGAACAACCTGGTCGAACGCGACCGCCTGGATTCTTCCCGCGCGAACGCCCCGTTAAAGAAGGCGGACGACGCTATCGAAATTGACACTACACACATCTCAATCCAACAACAGGTGCAGAAGATTCTCGACTACGTAGGTGTAGTGGCGTAGCTTGAACCTTTTGAACCGCAACCCCAATTAAACAATATGTCTCAAGAACTCAAATTCGGAACTCAAGAAGATCTCGCCGAAATCCTCGCCGCCCAAGGCGAATGCAGCCCGAACTTCCGCAAGGCCAACGCCGACATCTATGCCGGTATGGACTGCCTCGAACAGGGCAAGGTTGTCACTGGTAAGATCAGCCAGGTCAACGACCAGGAAGTCCTCGTCGACGTGAACTACAAGTCTGAAGGCGTGATCGATCGCGCTGAATTCAAGGACTCTGACTCTCTCGAAATCGGTTCCGAAATCGAAGTTTATGTTGAAAAGCTTGAAGACGAAGACGGCCGTCTCGTCCTTTCCAAGCAGCGCGCCGACTTTGCCCGCGTGTGGGAACGCATCCGCGTTGCCTTCGAAAACAACGAAGTTGTTCGCGGCAAGCTCACCAAGCGCATCAAGGGCGGTGTCGTGGTCGACCTGTTCGGCATCGACGCCTTCCTCCCGGGCTCCCAGATCGACCTCCGTCAGATCCCGGACATCAACGCCCTCATCGACCAGGAATTCGACCTCAAGGTCATCAAGGTCAACAAGGCCCGTCGCAACATCGTCGTGTCCCGCCGCGTCGTTCTCGAAGAAGAACGCAACAAGCAGCGTGGCGACGTTCTCGAAACTCTCGAGAAGGGCCAGGTCCGCAAGGGTATCGTCAAGAACATTACCGACTTCGGTGCATTTATCGACCTCGGCGGCGTAGACGGTCTCCTCCACATCACCGACATGAGCTACAAGCGCATCAACCACCCGACCGAAATGGTCCAGATTGGCCAGGAAGTCGAAGTCATGGTGCTCGACTTCAACGACAAGAAGGAACGTATCTCTCTCGGCATGAAGCAGCTTAAGCCGCATCCGTGGAAGGACATCGCTGAACGCTATCCCGAAGGCGCTATCGTCAAGGGTAAGGTCGTTTCCATTACCGATTACGGTGCATTCGTCGAACTGGATAGCGGCGTCGAAGGCCTCATCCACGTTTCCGAAATGTCCTGGACCCAGCATGTCAAGCACCCGTCCAAGATCCTCACCATCGGTCAGGAAGTGGAAGCCGTGGTGCTCAAGGTCGAAGAAGATGCCGAACGCATCTCTCTCGGCATGAAGCAGCTCGAAAGCGATCCGTGGGATTCTATCGAAACTGAACTTCCGCCGGGTGCCCGCGTGGTTGGTGAAATCCGTAACATCGCTTCCTTCGGCGCCTTCGTCGAAATCAAGGAAGGTGTGGACGGCCTCATCCACGTTTCCGACATGTCCTGGACCAAGAAGATCACCCATCCGAACGAAATGGTCAAGAAGGGTGACAAGGTCGAATGCGTCGTGCTCGCCGTCGATAAGGAAAAGCGCCGCATTAGCCTTTCCATGAAGCACCTCACCGAAGATCCGTGGGATTCCGTGGAATCCACCTATCCCGTGGACACCGAAGTGAAGGGCAAGATCATCCGCATGCTCGACCGCGGTGTCGTGGTTGAACTCGCCGATGGTATCGAAGGCTTCATCCCGGTTTCCAAGCTCACCGCTGAATACATCAAGGTTCCGGCCGATGCATTCAAGGTTGGCGACGAAGTTCCGGCCGTTGTGACCGAAATCGACCTCAACAACAGGAAGATCTTCCTCTCTGTCGTGGACTACTTCAAGAACCGTGAATCCGCCGAGCTCAAGGCTTGGATGGACTCTCACAAGCCGGGCGAATCTGGCACCACTATCGGTGAAGCTGCCGCCCCGAAGAAGAAGGCCACCAAGAAGAAGGCTGAAAAGCCGGCCGAAGAAGCCGCTGAAAAGCCTGCTGAAGAAGCCTAATTCTGTTTCTGGCAATTAAGAGGTCCCGTGGGTAAAACCACGGGATTTCTTTTGTTTTTGTAGACAAATTCTAAGAAAAGAATAAAATAATATTGACTAATTTATCTATTTTAAATAAATTAGCACCCGCGAAAATCATGCAGAAAATGATTGGTGCTTTTATTTAAACTAAAAGGAGAAAGAATGACTGCAAAGGTAAAACTTGGCATGGGAGCTTTCGCTGCCGGAATGGCCGCGTCCGTGATGTGCTTGTCCGCCTGCGGCGACGAAGTTACGGAAATCAACCAGGTTACGGAAAAGGCCGAACTGACCGGGTTCGAATCGGTGGACACGTTCAAGGATCTTGGGGACTGTACCGAGGAAAAACTCGTGTTCGTCGCGGATTCCTCTGCACTCTATTTCTGCCATGATGAAGAATGGAAAAAGGTGTCCGGGCAAGAAGTCATTCTTGGAGAAAAAGGCGACAAGGGCGATAAGGGTGCCGATGGTGCCAAGGGCGACAAAGGCGATGACGGTGCCAAGGGCGACAACGGTGCGAACGGCAAGTCTGCTTACGAGTTGGCTGTAGCCGCAGGTTTCACCGGTACGGAAGCCGAGTGGCTCGCTTCGCTGAAGGGAGCCAAGGGTGACGACGGCAGCAAGGGAGACGACGGCGCTGATGGCAAGTCGGCCTACGAACTGGCCGTAGCTGCAGGCTTTACCGGAACAGAAGCCGAGTGGCTCGCTTCGCTGAAGGGCGACAAGGGCGATGGCGGTGACAAGGGTGAAGATGGCGACAAGGGCAATGACGGTGTCGGTTGTTCGGCTGCCAAAACATACAATGGTGTCAAGGTTGTCTGCGGTGCAGATACCGTAAACGTTGTCTTGAAGGAAGAAATGGAATATCCTCTTTGCGGCGGCATTCCCTTTAATCCCTCGACTAGCTTCTGCGATGTGCGCGACAGTTCGCTGTATTACTATGTTACCATCGGTAACAAGAAGTGGATGGCCGAAGACCTCAGGTACATCGATAGCGTCCAGACTCCCAGCCTGCAGAACAATTTCTGGTGCAAGGACAGCTGTGAAACCGGTGGCCGCTACTACAAGTGGGCGGCAGCCATCGATTCCATTTACACTTACGAGAACAGCGATATCAACTGCCATGATTCGGTCGACTGCAATCTCCCCGAAACGCTGAGAGGCATTTGCCCCAGAGGCTGGCACCTGCCGACAATCGAAGAATGGGAAGGCTTGTTCATCCTTATTGGCGGCCTCGAAAATGCATCGTGGGTTCTCAGGGAAAGAATGGAATGCTACGGACAGTGGTACGGCCATGGAGGCATTCGCGGCCTGAACTCGTTTGATTTTACCGCAGATCTTGGTGGCCACATGGAATACATGGATTACTACGGCTACGAGCATGTCCAAAACTACGGTGGCATGGCGGAATACTGGACCGCATCGACTCCGTTCCAGGAGGCCGACAAGGGTTACGGCGTCCAGTTCTCGTGCGAAAGGAAAGACGCCGTCTTCACAAAATACAAGAAGGATGTCGCGCTTCCGATTCGCTGCGCTAGAAATTAACCGCTTGCTTGCAAGAAATATTTTCTTGAAAGGGTCGGCTTTGCCGGCCTTTTTCTATCTTGCTGTATATGGAACTGGCTGGAAAGAAAATCCTCCTCGGAGTCTCGGGCGGAATCGCCGTGTACAAGAGCTGCGAGCTGTTGCGCCTTTTGCAGAAGAAGGGGGCTACGGTGCGCGTGTGTATGACCGACGCCGCCACCGAATTCGTGGCACCGCTAACGTTCGCGAGCCTCAGCAAGTGCCCCGTCTATCTCAAGAGCGGAGCCGTCGAGGCGCGCCCCTTCCAGCATATCGATTTTCCGCGCTGGGCCGACCTCTACCTCGTGGTGCCCGCGACCGCGAATGTCATCGGCAAGTTCGCCTGCGGAATCGCCGACGACCCGGTGAGCCTCTGCTTCATGAGCTGCACGTGCCCGCGCGTGATTGCGCCCGCGATGAACGTCGCGATGTACAACAGCCCCGCCGTAAAGCGCAACCTCGAAATCCTGCGCGGCTTCGAAGACACGGTTGTGCTCGAGTCCCCGGCCGGTGAACTCGCCTGCGGTGAGGTGGGGCGGGGAAGGCTCATGGAACCCGCGGAGATTGTGGCTTATTTAGAGACGAGAGATAATGAAGGGGAATGTCTTCCCCTCGCTACTGTTTCGGCCGGCTGCACAAAGGTTGGTGAGCCTGCCGAACCATCCGCTACCCCTTCTAGCGGGGGACACCCCCGCAACGCCCCCGAACCGCCGGCCGTCCCCGTCGCGGCAGACGTGGCGCCCACACAAGACGCGACGCTCCCCGGTCACGGCAAGAAGGTCGTCCTCACGGCAGGCCGCACCGAAGAAGCGATTGACCCGGTACGTTACATTTCCAACCGCAGCAGCGGCAAGACCGCCGTCGCGCTCGCCTCGGTATTCTACGCCAACGGCTTCGAGGTCGAAGTCGTCGCGGGCCCGATGGAGGCGGCGTTCCCGGGCGGCGTCAAGGTGACCCGCGTGCAAAGCGCCCGGGAGATGCACGACGCCGTGATGTCTCGGCTCGAAAGTGCGGACGCCGTCGTGCATTGCGCGGCGGTAGCGGACTACCGCCCCGCCCACGCCGCCGACGAAAAAATCAAGGACAGCCGTAGCCAGCTCGTGCTGGAACTCGTGCCGAACCCGAACATACTGCGTGACTGCACCGCGGCCCGCGCCTCCCGCACTGCAGACGCTGCGGGTGATGCCCGCCGTCAGGTCATCGTCGGCTTCGCGCTCGAGACGGACCACTTCGAAGAACATGCCGCCGAAAAGCTCGAAAAGAGCGGCGCCGACGCATTGCTCTTGAACGCGCCCGTGGCAAGCGATTCCGGATTCGGTCGTGACAGCGTGCGCTTCGCCCTGGTGGAAAAGGGTAAACCCGTTCCACCGCTCGCCATGGGCGAGAAGGTCGATTTGGCCGAAACCATCCTGAACTTTTGCCTGGAGCGCCTGAATGCCTGACGAATACGACTTTAGCGAACTCCGCAACTACCTCTCCGGACAAATCGACCTGGGCGGAGCGGACATCCTGTTTGACGAGCCCTGGACGCCCGTGAAGCCTAACCGCCTCGCGGTCCCGGCACGTGTCGCTACGGCACCGCAGCCCTCATCTTTTGCGCCTTCCGCGCCGCGTCCCGCTGTCCAGGCGGCACCCGCCGCGCCGTCTCCTGTCGCACCGTCTCCGGCCGCGTCTGAGAACGCCCCGAAACCAGAGGCCCCCGCCAAGCCGATATTCGACATACCGTCGGCCCGCCCGGTCCGCAAGGCCGTTTCCGCTTTCGAAGGAGTCGAATCCCTCGACGCCTTCTACGGAGCCATCGCCGGCGAGGCCGTCTATTCCGGATCCGCGCCGCTCGTCCGTTACGAAGGGCCGGAACATCCGCGCCTGCTGTTGGTTTTTGCCGCCCCCCGCCAGGACATTCCCGCCGGAAATTTTTTCTCGACTTCTACGGGCAACATGCTTTCGAAGCTCTTTGCGAGCCTCAAGATTGACCAGGCCCAAATAGGCGTGACCTACTTCTACAAGAGCACGACATCGCGCAATATTCCGCCGCTGCTCGAGGCCGCGCTTCGCAAGATGCTTACGAAGGAACTTTCGTTTATCCGCCCCGAAATCATGGTGACGTTCGGGGAACCGCTGTTCCACCAGGTGTTCGGCAGGGGCAAGGTGTTTAACGACTGTGCCGGTACCGACATGGAATTTGGCGGGGTCAAGGCTTGCGCCCTGGTGGACGCCTTCGCCATGGAGGCCGACAAACAGCTTAAGTTGCTGACCTGGAAGGTCCACATCCCGCGCGGCACCTATTTCAAGATTTAAATAACTTATATTTCCTACATACTGATATGCCAGAGTTTGTGAACGAACAGCCCATGTACGAAAATCGCCCGATTCCTACGGACGAGCAGGCGGAACGCTACCTGCTCGGCGGAATCCTGCGCGACCCCAACGTCATGGGCACGGCCGTCAACATCATTGTCTCGGATGAATTTTTCTTTTTTGAACGTCACCGCCTTATCTGGCACGCGTTAGCCCAGCTGTACCGCCAGGGAACGCCTATCGACGTCCTGACGCTTTCTGCGGAACTCGAGCAGAACGGCGCCATCCAGAAGTGCGGCGGCCGCGAATACATTTTTGAACTGATGGAAGCCGTGGCTTCTTCCGCCAACGTGGAATGGAACCTCCAGCACCTGCGCAGCAAGTACGTCTTGCGCCAGCTCATCAAGGCTTCCGACGAGACCATCAAGAAGTCGCTGGACACGACGTACACTCCCGACGAAATCCTGCAGGAGGCCGAAAGGTCCATCTTCGCTATCGCCGACCAGCAGGTACGCCAGTCCTTGCAGCATATCGAAAAATTCGTCACGCCGCTCCTGGACCGCCTGACCAACCGCAAGGACGGCATTACGGGAATCCCGACGGGGCTTGCCGAACTCGACGAACTGACGAACGGCCTCCAGGAATCGGACTTGATTATCCTGGCAGCGCGCCCTGGTGTGGGAAAAACGTCTTTCGCCTTGACGCTTGCAGCCAACGCGTCGATTGACTATAACAGGAAGGTCGCCTTCTTCAGCCTGGAAATGGACGGCGTGCAGCTCGCTCAGCGTTTGCTCTGCTCCCGTGCGAAGGTGGACCAGAGCAAGCTTCGCTCCGGTAAGTTGAACCGCGACGAGATGAACCAGATTATCGCGAACGTGGCGCCGATTAGCCAGGCCCCGCTGTACGTGGATGACAACGCCGACCTCGGCATCATGGAACTCATGAGTAAGGCCCGCGAACTCAAGCGCAAGGACCAGCTCGACCTTCTGATTATCGACTACCTCCAGCTGATGAAGACCGGCAACGAAGAAAGCCGCGCCGTGGCTATCGGTAATATTTCCCGCGGTCTGAAAATCCTGGCCAAGGAACTCCACATCCCCGTCATCGCGCTCGCCCAGCTCAGCCGTAAGGTCGAAGAGAAGGGCCGCGACCGGCCCCAGCTTAGCGACCTCCGTGAATCGGGCTCTATCGAACAGGACGCCGACATGGTGTGGTTCGTGGAACGCCCCTACGTCAGGACCCACCGCGAAGAAGACTACAACAAGGCCGACCTCATTGTCGCCAAGCACCGTAACGGTTCCGTGAAGGATATCCCGCTGTACTTCGAACCGAACATCACGACGTTCTTCAACGCCATCGATGACGGTGGTGCGGGCGGCGACTCGGATTACCAGTATGGCGACAGCTCGGATATGGGCCCCGCTGATTTCGGAGACTTTGGCTGATGTTTATCCTGTTGAAGCCCGTAGCCTGGGTAGGCCAGGTTGTCCTGTCAGGAATCTCCAGCATCGGGGAGGTCCTCTGCATCCTCCTCAATACTTTAAAGTTCCTGCCGCGCATCTACAAGAATCCGGACCTCATCGTGAAAGAGATGATCTCCATCGGTGTGTCTTCGTTGCCGCTGCTTTTCGTGACCTCCATCTTTACGGGAATGGTGGCGACCGTCATGGCCGAATTCGAATTCCACAATCTCGTTTCGGACAAGTTTGTCGGTACTGCGGCCTGCAAGATGGTCTTGATCGAATTGGGACCGCTCCTGACCGCGATTGTGCTTGCCGGCCGTGTGGGGAGTGCCGTTGCCGCCGAACTCGGTAGCATGAAGGAAAAGGAAGAACTGGCTGCCTATACGGTGCTTGGCCTGGATCCGTACCGCTACCTCGCGATGCCCCGCTTTGTCGCCTTTATTACGATGATTCCCTGCCTTACCGCGATATCCAATGCGTTGGCCTTGATCGGTGGCTGGATCGTGTGTGTACTCGCCCTGGATATTACGACCTATACCTATTACACCGGGATGCAGTACCTCTTTGAATCCATGGACCTCTGGTCCGGTATCATCAAGTCGTTTGTGTTTGGAACCTTGATTTTTGTACTGGGCTACTACCACGGGATCAACGCGAAACCGGGTGCGCACGGCGTCGGCCTTGCCACCATGAACGTCGTGGTCTCGAGTTGCCTTATGATTTTGATTGCCGATTTTGCGCTCGACGCAGTCATGTTCTTCTAAGTTGCAGGTTGCTATGCCGAATGTAAAGATTGACCCGAACGATATCGCCATCCGCCTCAAGGGACTCAAGAAGTCCTTCGGTCCGCAGACCGTCTTGCAGGATGTGAATCTCGACATCCGCCGTGGGGAAACCATGGTCATCATTGGCAAGTCCGGTGGCGGCAAGTCCGTCATCTTGAAGCACATGATTGGACTCTTGCAACCGGATGGAGGCGAGGTGTCCGTGGACGGCGTGACCATCAGTACGCCGAAGTTTTTCGACACGCGTACCATCCGTAAAAAGATGGGCATGCTGTTCCAGATGGGTGCGCTTTTTGACTCCATGAGTACCGGCGAGAACATCGCGTTCGCCCTCCGTGAACACCATCCGGAACTTTCCGAAAAGCAGATCCAGGACGTGGTGACCGAGAAGTTGCAGATGATCAACCTCGTCCCCGAGTTCCGCACCAAGATGCCTTCCGAACTTTCCGGCGGTATGCGCAAGCGCGTCGCCCTGGCCCGCGCCATCGCCCTCAATCCCGAAATCCTCCTTTACGATGAACCGACGACGGGTCTCGACCCGATTACGAGCGACGTCATCAACGACCTCATTCTCGATATGCAGAGCAAACTCGGCGTGACCTCCGTGGTGGTGACGCACGACATGGTGAGCGCCTTCAAGGTGGCTGACCGCATTGCGATGCTCTATAACGGCCGCATTATCGAGGTCGGGACGGTCGACGAAATCAAGAATACCAAGAATCCCTATGTCCATCAGTTCATTACCGGACAGCGAAAAATGACCGAACCGGGCAAGGAAGACTAAAAAATGACCCAAAAAAAGCCTATTTATGACTTTTTTCCCGCCCACGTCTGTAAATTTTTATTTATATTTAGGACGAGAGGGGTTTTTATGAAGAGAATACTGTACGCATGTCTCCCTATCTTAGCCGTTTTCCTTTTTTGGGCTTGCGGTGAAGGTAGCCTTGAATGGACCGAGAATAACGATATTCTCGCGTTGGAGCGTATTGATAATGTGACTGAAGCGGATTTCCTTAAAGCTCTTGACAATTGTAGGGAAAATCCTGATTGTAGGGCCAATACGGACTCGGATTTGCTGAATGCTCTGGATAGCTGCAAGGGTGACGACGAGTGCCGGGCTGAGTTCTTCAAGAAGTATATCAAGAAGGTCGTGGACCCGGATACGGTCGATACGGCTGAGGTTGTTTCGAGCTCGTCGGAAATAGACCTCTTTGCTTCGTCTTCTTCCTGTGATACTTGTGGCATGTCGGGTGAGTCCGACGACCAGTCCTCGAGTTCCGGACTGGACTCCCTGGAGTCTTCTTCTAGCACCATCCCGGAATCCAGCTCCATCGCGTTGAGCTCGTCTTCCGTGGCCCTGTCCAGTTCTTCACCCATTTTGTCGAGCTCGGTCATCATCAAGAGTTCTTCTTCGCATAAGCCGGCCAGCAGCTTCACTTTGCCCCCCAGCAGTGCCGACGAAGAATCCAGCAGCAGCGTGGAAGACCCGTGCACCAAGGAAAAGATGGGAGAGGGCTTGTGCAAGGTGAATAAGCCTGAGATTAAATTTGGTGAAGAGGCCAAATGGACCTATGTCCCTGTTCGGGAATGTGGTGTCGGATTGACTGGCGAGTGGGAACTTTTTGAAGCCGACGAACCCGGTAAGGATGGACTTGAGGCGACCTTTAGGTTTTCTACCGATAAAAGCGTTATCAACCAAAAGGTTTATCCTAGTTTGACGGTGAAGAAGGGCAAGATGTCCACTACTGTGGATTGCTCCCGCGCTACGGTTAAGGTGACTAATGCTACCGTGATACAATCCAGCAGCTCGGTCGTGCCTCCGTCGTCCGCGGTGATCAAGAGCTCGTCGAGCAGCTATGTGCCGCCTCCGGAAGAATGTTCGGTGGCTTTAGCAGGTGTCAATAGTGGCAAATGGATGTGTAATCTGGAGGGCCGTAAAAACGAGGAATGTGTCCAGAGTGAAGGACAATGGGTCTGCCCTGCTCCTGGGATCAGTTCCAGCGTAATTCCTTCTAGCAGTAGCGTAACTCCGCCGTCTAGCTCCAGCGTGGTACCGCCGTCTAGCAGTTCTGTGGTTTCCAGTGCGAGCCAGGGACCGATCGAGATTCAAATGACATCAAATGTTCGTACGGAAGCTTTGAAAGCAAATCAGGATTATGCGGTGACATATTCCTGCGGAACATTGCAGGTTCTTCCTCCGGGAGGAAACAATGGTTGCCATGTGACTGTGGCTGGACAAACGTACGATGTCGGCTGGGATAAGCAGATTTCTACGGGGCCAGGAACATTCATTGTGTCTTCTGATTGCGATGGTTTCGCGTTGAATTGCTGGTAAACGGGCATAAAGTTTTTCATTAAACAAGGAAAATCCCCTAAAAAGGGGATTTTTTTGTGTTTTTTTTGATTATAAAGCAGCCTTTTGCTACCGCTTTTTCTCGGAATTATTTATTTTTCGTTAGAAGAGGTTTTGATATGAAAAAGAAACTTGTTTTTGGGCTATCCGCCGCTGCTATTTCCGGAGCGTTCTGGGCTTGCGGAAGTGGTGAAATTGTTGAAAAAGACCCGAACTTAGAAGATCTGGCCTTGGCCATGGTAGAAGGAATTGGTGATGCGGAAATCGCAAAGGCTATTAAAAGCTGTGAGGCCGATACTTTTGGCTGTGCTATTGAAATGCGAAATGCGGGACCTTTGCCGACCTCGTCTGACGGTTCGACGCAATCTTCTTCCCGTGTACAGCAATCGTCTTCCTCTAACCAGCTCCCGAAGTCTTCCATAACTCCGCAGTCTTCGATGAATTTTGTTCCCCAGAGTTCTTCTGCTCCGGTGTTTGCAAGCAGCAATAGCAACCCGCCTGTAGAAGAGAGTTCTTCTTCGGTGGCTCCTGGTCCCGGTTCTGACTACGGTACCTGTTCTCCGGTGAAGACCCCGATTAACCGTGGCGAAAAGACGGCTTGGAAGATGACCAAGAATGCGACCATAAATGCCCAGGTCGTCTTGAACGCCGATTTTGACTGGACTTTTGCTGATGGCACTCCGGCGACTTCTGCAAAGCATGGCAACATGAGTTCCGATGAAATTACGTATGCCACTTCCGGTCTGAAGTCGGCTACGCTCGTGTTTACTCCCCAGGGTAGTGGCCCGGTTTCTATCGAGTGCTCCGCCTTGCAGGTGAATGGCGCTGCGATTACGGGTTGTAAGTGCGCTGCCGCTTCTGAAACGGTGGACGTAGCTGAAGGTGGCGTGGTAAACTGGACTGTTACGGGCTGCACCTCTTCTGGCGCCAATATCGTAGGCTATACTTGGGGCGGTACGGGTGTGACCGGTGAAGGCACCTCTGGTACTGCAACTCTCGCTGCCAAGGGCGATATCGCTCAGGCGACGGTGGTCGTGGCTAACGACGACAACACCAAGACGACGGTGGAGTGTCCTGCTGTGACTGCTATGGATGCGAGAGTTCCTGATTACATTATCAAGCAGTTGCAGACTGATGGCGCAATTGCTATCCCCGCAGGAACCAATACCGTACAGATTGCTGTGAATTGTTCTCAAAACGCAACCTTCTTCTGTAACGGAGAAGGGCAAATTAGTGGAAAAGTAGGGTCGGTAACTCTTAGTGGATCTCACTATGCTTCCGCAAAAATAGATGCTCAGTCCTGTTCGGGGTCGGCTTCTGTTGAACTTACTTTAAATATTGACGCAAAGTGTGGCGTCTATTAATAAAGACTATGAAAAAAAAATCGGTTGTTTTCGGAGTGGGCGCCGCTATATTTTCAGCAGCTTTCTGGGCTTGCGGTAGCGGCGAAGTAATCACCTATGACCAGGATTTGGAGGGCACGGCTGAGTTCAACTTGGGCAATATAAGCGATGCCGAAGTTGCAAAGGCTATTGCGGACTGCCTGGCTGATACCCTCGGTTGTGCTATCGAAATGCGCAATGCGGGGCCCTTGCCGACGTCGGCTGACGGTTCGGCGCAGTCTTCCTCCCGTACGCAGAATCCTACTTCGTCCAACCAGGGCCCGCGCTCTTCCATGATTCAGCAGTCCTCGATGACGTTTGTTAATCAGTCTTCGTCATCGCCGACTTTTGCGAGCAGCGGTGGTGCGGTGCTGCAGAGTTCTTCTTCGGTGTATGTCGGCCCCGGTGCTGAATATGGTTCTTGCGCCCCGGAGACTAACCCGATTAACCATGGCGGTGGCACTGTTTGGAAGATGACCAAGAATCCTTCTATTGAGGGCCAGGTCATCGTGAATGCGAGTTACTCATGGGCCTTTGACGGCGGTGCGACTCCGGCGACTTCGACGGCGCGTGGTAAAACGAATACCGAAACAATCGTATATGCCACTTCCGGTGTAAAGAATGCGACGCTTACCTTTACTCCTCCGGGAGGCACCCCGGTCGCTATTCAGTGTGCTCCATTGCAGGTGAATGGTGCCGCTATTACGGGTTGTAAGTGCGCGGCTGCAGCCTCGTCTGTAGACGTGGCTTTGGGTCAGTCTGCTTCTTGGACTGTTTCGGGCTGTACGTCTCGAGGTGCCACGATTACTGGCTATACCTGGGGCGGAGCGGGAGTGACCGGTTCTGGAACGACCGCTGTTGGTGCTGTTGCGGCCAAGGGTGATGTTGTCCAGGCTTCGGTGATTGTGGAAAACGACGACAACACCAAACAGACGGTGACATGCCCGGCAGTAAAGGCAATCGATTCGAACCTCCCGGATTACGAGATTAAGGTGAGTCAGGGAACGGTGACCCTGCCCGCAGCTGGTGAATATACGGTTGTTGTTTCGTCTGGCGGCAATATCACTCAGTGCAGGATGAGTGCCCAGTCTCAACAGCAGGCCTCGATTACAGTCAATTCGAAAACCTATAGGGGACAGCACTATATTCCGTTTGGTACCAGTGGTGTAGTCGACAACTCCTGGTGCAACTCCTCGTTGTCGGTAACCACGACGGCTCCTATAACGTTGCAAGCGTCCTGGAACTAACGCTCCTGTTCCACTAGAGGAATCTAAAAAAGAAACCCGCTCAGTCGAGCGGGCTTTTTTATATACTGTTAACTAGCCCGAAGGGCGTGACTACATGAACCAGAAGCCGAGACCGAACTTGAAGGTCATCAGCTTGCCGCCCTTCAGGCTAATCAACAAGCTTTCGCCCTTGTAGACTTCGGTCATGCCCATGTTCATACGGAAGTCTGCGCTCAGTCGGTCAATGATGTTGTAGCCGGCGCCGAAGGTGAGGCCGAACTGTACCGACTTGCGTTCAAAAGCTTCGGGGAAGTCGTGGTGGAACGTTCCGGCTTCGTTTTCCATCGTGCCGCTTTCGAGTTTCACTTCGTCGCTGACGTTCAGTTCGATGTTCGGACCGACGGCGAGATAGAGCTTGTCAATCGGGGTCACGCGCAGCAGGAGCGGGAATTCGACACCCATCTGCTTGAACGTGCGTTCCATCGTGCCGTCGTCCTGGCTGAGTCCTGCGTAGTTGAAGAGGACTTCAGGAGTGAACTGCATGAAGGGAAGCAATTGCAGGCGTACGGCAAGGCCTACTTCGAATCCGATGCCGGAAGGTGTATCGTCGTCATCGCTGTCGCTATACACGTTCCAGTCGTTGTCCAGACCGTACATCATGTTGTAGTTGAACGCACCGCGGATACCGACGCCGAAATCCTTTTGGGCGGGCTTGGCCTGCTGGGTGACTTCGTCCTGCTGGGCGAACAAGCAAGATGCTGCTAGCAGGGTGGTTGCGATAGCTTTAGATAAAAATTTCATGGATCCTCCAGTTTTTCGTTTTAAATATAGGAAAAGGCGAAAAAAAAGTTTTTTTCAGGAGCCCGCAGGGTGAAAAATCCATAAAATTAGGGAATGAAAAAAATAGCGTAGATGCAACATTTTTAGTCTTGACTAATTTTGTTAGACATTCTATAATTAGCCATATCTAACGGGGGCTGGAACAGCCTGCCTTTTGGAGGCCTCGAATGGAACACGCAAAACTGAGTCAGAGTCTTGAAGATTACCTGGAAATGGTGCATATCTTGCGCCTCGCGAACGGAGTTGCCCGCGTCAAGGATATTGCGGCCGCCCTCTCCGTCAAGATGCCTTCTGTAGCGAAGGCGATGATCGAACTCAAGAAGCTGGGCCTTGTCACGCAGGAACCGTATAGCGGTGTGGAACTTACCGAAGAAGGGGAGCGCGTTGCGGCCATAATTCTCAACCGCCATATCCTCTTGAAGGGATTCTTGATTAAACTCGGCGTGTCGGAGGCGATTGCCGACAAGGACGCCTGCTGCATGGAACACATCCTTTCTGCAGAGACGCTCGGCAAGATTGAAGAATTTATGAAGGTGAAGGCTCCGAAAAGTATAAGGAAGTAAGCAAAAAGATGAGTTGTAGCTGTGGTTGCGGTAAAAAGCCGCAAGCTAAAGAATGGAATATGACGCCGAAATTTTCGGAACTGAAACGCGGTGACAAAGTAAAAATTGTGGGCTACCGTACAGGCGATTCGCAGTACAAGTCTAAACTCCTTTCGATGGGCCTCGTGCGCGGGGTGGAACTGCGCGTGTTGCAGGTGGCGCCTCTCGGTGACCCGATTGAAGTGGCGGTACTTTCTTACAGGCTTTCGCTCCGCAAGGAAGAAGCGAACGTGTTGATGCTGGAGAGGGTTTAAGATGGCTATCGATAAAGAGGTTTTTACGATTGCGATTGCTGGCAATCCGAACTGCGGAAAGACGGCCCTTTTTAATGCGTTGACAGGTTCGAACCAGATTGTGGGCAACTGGCCCGGCGTGACGGTTGAAAAGAAGGAAGGTTCGTTCAAGCTCGACAACCATACTATCCGCGTGGTGGACTTGCCCGGGATTTATGCGCTGTTCGCGAACTCCGAAGATGAACGTGCGGCTCTCGATTACTTGCTCAAGGGCGAGGCGGACCTGGTCGTGAACATTCTGGACGCGACGAACCTGGAGCGCAACCTGTTCCTTACGAGCCAACTTATGGAAAAGGGCGTGCCGATGGTGCTCGCCGTGAACATGATGGACATTGCCGCCCAGCGCGGCGTGCACATTGACCTGAAGAAACTAGAAGAAATTTTGGGTGTGACGGCGGTTGGCCTTACCGCTGTTTCGCCGAAGAGCTGCGAAGGCTTCGTGAACGATTTGCACAAGTTGCTCCATTCCAGTAACGAACTTCCGGTTCCAAAACCGGTCGAACATTCCGAAGTTCTCGAGAAGCTGATTGCGGATATTTCCGGGACGCTTGAGCCGGTGGCAAAGGAACTCGGTGCGACTCCCCGCTGGACAGCGGTGCAGTACCTGGAACACAGCGCCCGCGTCTTGGAAGTGGCGGAGCGCTTGAATATTTCTATTCCTCACGACAAGATTGAGGAAGACTTGGGCGAAGAAGTGGAATTCGCTTTGGCGGATTCTCGCTATTCCTATGCGCGCAACATCGTGATGCAGGTGATTCGCGATAACACGAACAAGAGGACCCGTACCGACAAGCTCGACAAGATTTTCTTGAACCGCATTCTCGGTATCCCGCTGTTCCTGGCGGCGATGTATCTCGTATTCTGGTTTGCCGTGACGGTGGGTTCCGCGTTTATCGACTTCTTCGATATTCTGGTGGGCGGGATTTTCGTCGATGGCCTTACGCAACTCTTGGAAGCGTTTCATGCGCCGGGATTTGTCGTGGCTCTCCTTGCAAATGGCCTTGGCGCCGGTATCCAGACGGTGTCGACGTTCATCCCGGTCATCTTCTTCATGTTCCTGTGCCTTTCGTTCCTGGAAGATTCCGGCTACATGTCCCGCGCGGCCTTTGTCGCGGATAGGTTCATGCGATTCCTCGGACTCCCCGGAAAGGCTTTTGTCCCGATGATCGTGGGCTTCGGTTGCTCCGTGCCCGCGCTCATGGGAACGCGTACTCTTGAAAACAAGCGCGAGCGCTTCTTGACCTTGTTCCTGGTTCCGTTCATGAGCTGCGGCGCAAGACTTCCGGTCTACGCGCTGTTCGGTGCAGCCTTCTTTGGAAAGGCGGCAGGGGACTTGGTATTCACCATCTACATGGTCGGCATCGTGATTGCGCTTTTGTACGGCCTGCTCCTGAGAAAGACGCTGTTCGTGGGCAAGGAATCTACGTTTATTATGGAATTGCCGCCTTACCACTTGCCGAAGTTCCGCAACCTCTTCAGGCACGCTTGGATTCGCTTGCGGGAATTCATTTTCCGCGCGGGCAAGATTGTGCTGATTATGGTGACGGTCCTTGGCTTTATGGGCTCCATCGGTACTGACGGAAGTTTCGGTAATGACAATAACGAAAAATCGGTGCTGAGTGTGGTCGGTTCTGCGATTACGCCTGCGTTTGAACCCTTCGGCGTCGAAAGCGATAACTGGCCTGCTTCCGTGGCGCTCTTTACCGGGCTCTTTGCGAAAGAGGCGATTGTCGGAACGCTGAACTCGCTTTACAGCATTGAAGACCAGACGGGTTTTGACAATGCGGCAGGTGAAGAAGAAAGTTTCAGCCTGAAGAAAACGACGAAGGAAGCCTTCGTTTCCATTCCCGAGAACCTCGCCGGTGTTTTTGGAAAGCTGGTGAACCCGCTCGGCGTGGAAGAGGCTATCGAAGAAAGCGGAGACGCCGAGAACGAAGAAATGGCTTCGGCCATGAAGGGAATGCGTGCACACTTTAGGCTTGGAAATTTCCAGGTGTTTGCTTACCTGCTGTTTATCTTGCTCTATGTGCCTTGCTTGGCGGCTCTCGGAACGGCGTTCCGCGAATTAGGCAAGTTTTACGGGACGCTCATGGTCGTATTCCAGACGGTTATCGGCTGGAGCCTCTCGGTGTTGTTCTTCCAGCTGACGGTGGGCAACTCTGCGCTGTGGATTGGGATTGCGGCGACGTTGCTTGTCGGCGTGGTCGTGGCGCTGATTCTCATCGGCCGTGACCAGAAGAAAAAGCACGTATTTGGATAGCGGTATTACTTCGTGCGCTTGGCGAAGATTTCGAAGTCTTCGGGCGTAGTGAGCTTGTCGTTGGCGGCATTGCCCTTCACGATGTAGACGTTTTCACCGAAGTATTCGAGGATGCTCGCTTCGTCGGTGGGCGTGAAGTTCAAAGGTTCAGCGGCAATACGGGCATAGAGTTTTTTCAGGAGCGCGATGGGGGCGGCTTGCGGAGTTTGGGCGAGCCACACGGTGTTCCTGTCGATAGTCGTTTCGACCTTGCCGTCTTTGGCGATCTTGATGGTGTCGACTGCGGGCTTGGCTACGAGGCAACTGCCTTTGGTGATAAGCGTTTCGCAGACGTCACGGATAATCTCTTCGCTGATAAAGGGGCGGGCCACGTCGTGGACCAACACGTATTCAGCGCTGCTCGTGAGGGCGTTCACTCCGTTCTCGACGGACTGCCAACGTTCGGCTCCACCCACGACGATTTTCAGCTTGGGGTGGGAGAAGTCTTTTTCGAAATGATCCTTCCAGTCGGCGGGGACGGCCATCACGACCTCGGCGATTTCGTCCATGTTGAGGAAGGTCTCTAGGCAGTAGCGGTAGACAGGCTTGCCGCCCAGAATCATGAGCTGTTTGGGAATGTTGCCGCCCATGCGCTTGCCGAGTCCTCCGGCGGGGAGAACAGCTGCGAAACGGCCCTTGAGGGCTTCCGGAGAGCTTTTCGTATTGGAAATATCGCCTGCCATACTTAAAAATGTAGAAAAAATGGATTTTTTTTGATGGACCCCTTGCCGAGTCCCTGGTTTTTATCTAAATATGAAAATATGAATACGTATTCATATATCAAAACAAAGAAAAATGGGACGGAAATGTCCGCCAGCGCGTAAAAGGGAGGCCTCATGCAGAATGTGAATCTGGATACCCTGTTCGAACTTTCGGAATTCTTCCGCATTTTCGGCGATACGACGCGAATCCGCATCATCCAGCTCCTGATGGAACACGACGTTTCGGTGAACGATATTGCCGACACGCTCGGGCTCGAACAGTCCGTGGTGAGCCACCAGCTGAGAATCCTGCGTACGGCGAACCTCGTGAAACCGCGCCGCGAAGGCCGCAAGATGTTTTACGCTCTCGACGATGAACACATCGGTGAAATTTTCAACACGGGCTTGACCCACATCCTTCACAAGAAGAAGGGAAAGTAAATATGGAATCGTTTGCAAGTGTCTTTGGAGAGTTCGTACACGAATTCATTACGCTGTTTTCCGAGATGGCGCCGTTCTTGCTGCTCGGTTTTTTGCTGGCGGGAATTTTGCATGTGTGGGTGCCGAACCACCTGTACGTTCCGAAGATTTCGAAGTCTAATTTTATGTCTGTGCTGTGGGCGGCGCTTTTCGGCGTCCCGCTCCCGATTTGCAGCTGTGGCGTGATTCCCACGTCGATTGCGCTCCGCAAGGAAGGCGCGAGCAAGGGGGCGAGCGTAAGCTTCCTCATCTCGACTCCGGCGACGGGCGTGGATTCCATACTGGCGACGTACTCGCTACTCGGCTTGCCTTTCGCGATACTGCGCCCGGTGGCGGCTTTCGTGACGGCACTCTTTGGCGGCGTGTTTACGAACATCGCTACGCGCGGTGAATCGGAAGATGTCCATGTGCATGACGAAACCGTTGACTTTGACGACTGCGATACGGACCATCATTGCGGTTGCGGGCATTGTGACCCTTCGACGGGCTCAGGGACCGATCGCATCGAACATGACCATCACGATCATTGCGGGTGTGGCGGACATGGTTGCGGTTGCGAAGTGCGCGATGTACACTCGATGAGCTTTGGGCAGAAGGTGGTGGAGACGTTCCGCTACGGGCTTGTGAACATGGTGGGCGATGTGAGCAAGTGGCTTTGCATCGGCCTTCTGTTGGGCGCCCTGATTTCGGCGTTTGTCCCGAACGAACTGTTCCTCGCATTGCGCGAATACCCGCTGCTCTGTATGCTGGCCGTTCTCGTGTTGGCAATGCCGATGTACACTTGCGCGACGGGCTCTATCCCGCTGGCGTTGGCGCTCGTGGCGAAGGGAATTACTCCCGGTGCGGCTCTGGTGCTTTTGATGGCTGGCCCTGCGACGAGCATCGCGAGCATGCTTGTGGTGGGGAAGGCTTTTGGCAAGCGTACGCTTGTTGCTTACCTCGCATCCATTGCGGTGGGCGCTATTGGTTTCGGCCTAATTGTCGATACGTTCTTCATGGATACGTTCCTTTCGGCGATGCTTCCGCACGGTTCTGCCGAATGTCACGGTCACGGGGCACTCGGCGTGTTCGACTACATCTGCGCGGGCTTGCTGGCGGCCTTCATGATTTACGCGAAGTTTGCGCACAAGGGCTGTGGCGGACACTGCGGTTGTGGAGAACACCATCACGAACATTGCGACGGTCATTGCGACCACCCCGAAACAAGTTCGGGGCAGGCTCAAGAACCGGTGGTGCGGACGTACCGCGTGAACGGCATGAGCTGCAGCCATTGCAAGGCGTGCGTCGAGAAGGCGGTGCGCGGATTGGACGACGTCTTGTTCGCAGAAGCCGATGTAAGCCGCAAGGAACTGCTCGTCAAGTGGCACGACGAAGACGATGTGGACGAAGCGGCCTTGAAAAAGGCTGTCGAAGAAGCCGGCTTCGAGTTTGAAGGGGCAGTTTAAACTTCGCCGATTCTCGCAAGTTTCAAAAGCGGGATTCCCGCCTCACGGCTATCGCTCAAGCTGATATCGAAATCGATGCTCCAGTCGTTGAATTCTTCTTCGTCCTGGAGCATTTGCTGTACATGCATTGTATCGCCTTCGTAGGTGACGATGGTGTGGGCGAGCGCGCGGCCTTCCACGTCCATGCGGAACTTGTGGTGTTCGGCGGTATAGGCGGCCATAATCTCGAGCAGGCGCTTCTCGGTCCACGGCGTGCCTTCTGCATCGGCAAGGAGTTCTCCTTCGTCGAGATCGTCGGCGAGGCTGTCCAGTACCGTCGCGAAGTCCTGCTTGGCGAGGTTGCCCATAATCTGGAATATTCTCTGGCGCACCATGCCGAGGAAACGTTTCTTGTCGTACGTGATGTCGGCGGCGGCCTTGTCGGCACCGAAGGCTTTTTCCGCTTCGTCTTCGGCGGTACCGGCTTCCAGTCGCTTCTGGTAGTCTTCGGGGTGGGCCATCTTTTCCCATTCTTCCAACAGGCTCGAGTCGACGCGGCGGATCATGTCACCCAGGTAGTCCTGCATCTCGAGAAGTTCCTCGTTCTTGTAACCGTCGGGCACTGTCTGCGAAAGGACCTTGTAAACGTAGTTCAGGTGGCGCAGCAGAATCGCTTCCATGCGTTGCAGGTTATACTGCTTCACGTAACCCGAGAAGGTGCTGAAGTTTTCGAACATCTCGCGTACGATGCTCTTGGGTTCTACGTTCACGTCGACCCACGGATGGACTTCGGCAAAGGCGTTGTACGTGTCGTAAATGAAGTCGCGCAGCGGCTTGGGGTACTCGACCTTCTCGAGTTCTTCCATGCGCTGGTTGTATTCCATACCCTGCGCCTTGAGTTCGTTCAGGCGTGTATCGCGGGCCTTGCTCTGCTGGATGCGAAGGATGGCGTCGGGATTCTCGACGATGCTTTCGCATAGGGTAATCACATCAAGTGCGTACCCCGGCGAATCCTTGTCGAGTTTCGGGAGTGTGTCGAGCAGGTACAGCGAAAGCGGCTGGTTCATTGCGAAGTCGTCTTGCAAGTCCATGTTCACGCGCAGGTGGCTGTAGCCGGGAGCGATGGGCTTCACGAATTCGATAATTTTCTTTTCTACGAGGCTGCGGAACAGCATAAAGGCGCGGTGTTGCAACTGCTTTTTGCTTGCCGCGCTTTCGTGGCAGTCCTTCAAAAGGTTCCGCATGGCGCGGCAGCCGTCGGTCTCGCGGCTCAAGATGTTCAGGAGCATCCCATGGTCTACGCGGAAGCTTGATGTGAGCGGCTCGGGCTGCGCGTCAATCAGGCGCTTGTACGTGTTCTCGTCAAAGGGAACATAGCCGTGTTCGGGCGGTTTCCGTTTTTGGAACTTCTTTCCGGTCTGGCGGCTTTTCGCCTCGAGTTTCAAGTTCTCGATGACATGCTCGGGAGCCTGTGCCACCACGTAGCCTACGTCGTCAAAACCCTTGCGGCCGGCGCGGCCCGCAATCTGGTGGAAGTCGCGCGCGGTAAGGATTGCCGTCTTGTCGCCGCTGTACTTGCAGAGCTGCGTAAACAGCACCGTACGGATAGGAACGTTCACGCCCACGCCGAGCGTGTCGGTGCCGCAGATGACTTTCAGCAAGCCTTTCTGGGCGAGCTTTTCGCAGAGGATGCGGTACTTGGGCAAAAGTCCTGCATGGTGCAGCCCGATTCCCTGCTTGAGCCAGCGCTTGACATCGGGACCGTAGGGGCTAGAGAAACGAACTTCCTTGATGGCCTCGTTGATGGCCTGCTTTTCTTCCTTGCTGCACAGGTCGAGGCTCATGAAGTTCTGCGCGTTGCTTGCGGCGGCGGCCTGCGTAAAGTGGACCACGTAAACGGGCGCCTTGCCTTCGTTCACCAGTTTCTGCACTTCGGTTGAAATCTCGGAAGTGCTGTAGCTGAAGTCCAGCGGTACCGGCCTTTGCGTAGAGCGTACGGTTACGGTCTCACGCCCGGTATGTTTCGTGAGGTCGCGTTCAAAGAAATCGGTCGCGCCGACGGTCGCACTCATCAGCAAGAATCTCGATTGCGGGAGCGTCAGGAGCGGCACTTGCCAGGCGACACCGCGCTCGCGGTCGGAATAGTAGTGGAACTCGTCCATCACCACGTCCATGATGTCGAGTTTTTCGCCCTCGTTGAGCGCCATGTTGGCGAGAATTTCTGCCGTGCAGCAGAGGATGGGCGCATCGTGGTTCACGGTCGCATCGCCGGTCGAAAGGCCTACGTTCTCGGCACCAAATTCCTTGCAGAGCGCCATCCACTTCTCGTTCACCAGCGCCTTGATGGGGCAGGTGTACACGCTCTTGCGGCCATGTACGATGCTGTCGAAGTGGAGCGCCAGGGCGACCATCGACTTGCCACTACCCGTGGGCGTGTTCAAGATGACGTTCTTGCCGTCCAGAAGTTCGAGGATGGCTTCTTCCTGTGCGGGGTACAGCGTTGTCCCGCGAGACTCCGCCCATTCCATGAACTGCTCCAAGACGTCCTCGGAGCTGATTTTCGAACGGTCCCCGCCGGCTGTTTGGGCGAGTTTCTCGATGGAATTCTTGAGAATGGGCTTGTTTTGCTCTGCCATAGGGCGTAAAGATAATTATTTTTAATTTTATGAAAGGAATCGTACTTGCCGGAGGATCCGGAACCCGACTGTACCCGCTGACCATGGTCACGAGTAAGCAATTGTTGCCTGTCTATGACAAGCCGATGATTTATTACCCGCTTTCGACGCTCATGCTGGCGGGCATCCGAGATATCCTCATCATCTCGACGCCAACGGACCTGCCGAACTTCGAACGCCTGCTGGGTGACGGTTCCGCGATGGGCCTCAACTTGAGCTACAAGGTCCAGCCGAGCCCGGATGGCTTGGCCCAGGCTTTTATCCTGGGTGAAGAATTCATCGGTAACGACTGCTGTGCGATGGTCCTGGGCGACAATATCTTTTATGGCAATGGCTTCAGCCCGCTTTTGAAGGCGGCGGTCAAGAACGCTGAAGAGAACGGCCGTGCGAGCGTGTTCGGCTACTACGTCGAAGATCCGGAACGTTTCGGCGTGGTGGAATTCGACAATGACGGCAAGGTGATTTCGGTGGAAGAAAAGCCGAAGGAGCCCAAGAGCAATTACGCCATTACGGGCCTCTACTTCTACGACAACCGCGTTTCGGGTTTTGCGAAGGCCCAGAAGCCCAGCGCCCGTGGAGAACTGGAAATTACGGACCTCAACAAGACGTACTTGGACAAGGGCGAACTCGACGTGAAGCTCCTCGGCCGTGGCTTTGCCTGGCTCGATACCGGTACGATGGACAGCCTCATCGAGGCGGGCGAATTCGTGAAGATGGTGGAATGCCGCCAGGGAATCCAGATTAGCGCCGTAGAAGAAATCGCCTACAGGAACGGCTGGATCAGCAAGGAAAAACTGCTCGAATCCGCTGCCAAGTACGGCAAGTCTCCTTATGGTCAACATTTGAAAAAAGTCGCTGAAGGAAAAATTAGGTACTAGAATGGGTAAGTTCAATTTTATCAAGACGTCTATTGAAGGAGTCACGATTGTAGAACCGACGGTTTTTGGTGACCATCGTGGCTATTTTATGGAAACCTATAACAAGGCAGAATTCGATGCTGCCGGCCTCGACATGGTGTTCGTTCAGGACAACGAGTCCCGTAGCAAGAAGGGTGTGCTCCGCGGCCTTCATTTCCAGAAGAAGAATCCGCAGGGCAAGCTCGTCCGTGTTATTGAAGGCGAAGTCTTTGATGTGGCGGTAGACCTCCGCAAGGGAAGCCCCACGTTCGGCAAATGGGAAGGCGTGACGCTTTCTGCCGAAAACAAAAAACAATTTTACATTCCCGAAGGTTTTGCCCACGGTTTCGTGGTCCTTAGCGAAACGGCTACATTTGTGTACAAGTGCACCCGCTTGTACGACCCGAAGGACGAAGGTGGCCTTTGCTGGAACGATCCCGCTATCGGCATTGAATGGCCGGTGGGGAATGGTTTTGAACCGCTCCTTTCCGAGAAGGATACCAAGAATCCCCTGTTGAAGGATTTGGGCTTCGCTTTTGAACTGTAGCTGGCCTTTGGGTCGTCTTTTTTTCTATTTTAAGAGACAATGAAAAACATTCTTGTTGTTTGTACGGGGAATATTTGCCGTAGCCCTACGGGCGAATATCTGTTGAAAAAGGAATTGGGCTCAGATTTTAATGTGATGAGTGCGGGGCTTGGTGCCTTGGTGGATCACCCTGCGCATGAGATTGCGCAGAAAATTGCCATGGAACATGGCGTCGACATGAGTGCCCATCATGCTCGTCAAATTAACCTGGACATCCTCAAATGGGCTGATCTGGTCCTTGTTATGGAAGATGGGCACAAAAGGGAGCTCTTGCACAAGTATCCGTGGCTTGAAGGCAAAGTTTTCCGCTATGGAGAACCTCAGAGGGTAGATGTCCCGGACCCGTACCGCCGTCCTGAAAATGCTTTTGTCTTGGCATGGAATTTTATTTCGAAATTGACGCCCTATTGGGTTGAAAAAATCAAACAGAGCGAGACTGCAAAATGAAAAAATTGGAACTGTTGATGCTGGGTGCCGCCGCCATTATCTTGAACGGTTGCTTTGCCGCTCCGCAAATGCGTATGAGCGTGCCCGAGGATTCGTCGACCTATAATGGTATCAAGGTTGTCTTGCATTCCATCGACGATGGCGATTTTGGAAAGCCGGCTGCGTCTGCGGACGATTCCGTGGCTTTGGGCGACCTTGCCGACCTTGTTGTGGATTCTCTGCCGGCTCCGGAATACCGTATTGGCCCTCTGGATATGGTTCAGGTGGTGGTCTGGGAACATCCGGAACTGACGTCCCCGATGGGGCAGTACCAGCCTGCCGGCCAGAAGGTGACGACGGATGGCAAGTTGTTCTACCCGTATGCGGGTGAACTCCAGGCGGCTGGCCTTACGGCACAGGAACTCCGTATCGAAATTACCAAGCGCCTTTCCGACAAGATCTTGAATGACCCTCAGGTGGATGTCCGCGTGACGGGCTACAACAGCCTCAAGGCGTTTGTCTCTGGCGCGGTGAACAAGCCCGGCTATGTCGCTTTTGACGAAACCCCGATGACCATCCCGACCGTGATTGCTGCTGCCGGCGGCTTTTCCGAAGAAGCCGACCCGGCCAGGATGCAGCTCCGTCGTGGAGACAAGGTCTACGACATCAATTACCTGGAAGCGTTCAAGAGCAACCTGCCGCTTGACCGTATCCTCCTGAAGCCCGACGACCAGATTTTCATCCCGGCCTTGAGCGAAACGCAGAAGGAAGACCGCGTGTACGTGATGGGCGAAGTCCAGAAGATTGGCATCGTGAACGTGAACCAGGGCCAGCTTTCCCTGGTCGAGGCGCTGGCTTCCGCCGGTGGCCTGCAGACGCTCAACGCCTCGGCAAGTTCCATCTACGTCATTCGCAATACTTCGGAAGATCAGATAGACGTTTTCCACCTGAACGGCAAGAACGCCATGGCGCTTGCGATGGCCGACCGCTTCAACCTGAAGACGCATGACATCGTGTACGTCGATGCTTCTGGCATCGCTACTTGGAACCGCCTTATCAGCCTGATTATGCCGTCTGTCCAGACCGTTTACTACGGTTCTCTGACTACGCGTAATATCCAGCAGATTAGCAGCAGCCGTTGGGGCAGGGAAAAGAAAAATTAGGAGCTTAGCTTATGATTAACCTGATTCTTTGTGGTGGAAACGGAACGCGCCTTTGGCCCATAAGCCGCT
Source organism: Fibrobacter succinogenes (assembly GCA_902768325.1). Classification (GTDB taxonomy): domain Bacteria; phylum Fibrobacterota; class Fibrobacteria; order Fibrobacterales; family Fibrobacteraceae; genus Fibrobacter; species Fibrobacter succinogenes_A. The sequence continues at coordinate 2,275 of CACXKY010000009.1, read as the reverse complement.
CGCTTATGCCCAAACAGTTTGCGCGCCTTTTTGATGGCACGTCCCTGTTCCAGCGCACGGTGAAGACAAACTCGCATTTCTGCGAAGCCCAGTATATCGTGAGCAATGCGGAACAGTTTTTCTTGGCGAAGGACCAACTGGAAGAAATCGGTGCCAAGGACTCCAGGTTCCTGTTGGAACCGATCGGCCGCAATACGGCTCCGGCTATCGCCCTGGCCTGCCTAGGCCTTAAACCGGACGATATCGTCCTTGTCTCTCCGTCGGACCACGTAATCCGCAAGGTCAGCGACTACGAAGCATGCCTGCAGAAGGCCGAAACGCTTGCCAAGTCCGGTGCGCTGGTGACGTTCGGGATTACCCCGACCGGTCCGGAAACGGGTTACGGCTACATCGAGGCGGACGGCGAAAACGTAAAGCGCTTCGTGGAAAAGCCCGATCTCGAAACGGCAAAGAAGTATGTTGAATCGGGAAGGTTCTTCTGGAATAGCGGCATCTTCTGCTTCAAGGTGTCCACGTTCTTGAGCGAACTGAATGCATATTCTCCGGACATCCTCGCTGCGGCCAAGCTGGCCTATTCGAAGGCGAAGAAGGAAAATCGCGAAACGCTCGTCCGTGTCCAGCACGACGACATGATGAACATCCCGAGCAACTCCATTGACTACGCCGTCATGGAAAAGTCTTCCAAGGTGAAGGTCGTGCCGAGCGATATCGGCTGGTCTGACCTCGGCGCGTTCGACAGCCTCTACGGCGAATACGAACATGATTCCAACGGCAACAACAAGAACCCGAAGCACCTCGGCATCGGTTCGAAGAACTCCCTCGTCCTCGGGGCGCAGCGCCAGATTTGCACGATCGACCTGGACCACATGCTCATCGTGGATACGCCGGACGCCTTGCTCGTCGCTCCGCTCAGTAGCAGCCAGAAGGTGAAGAAGGTCGTCGACGAACTGAAGGCCCGCGGTTCCGACCTGCCGGTTGTTCCGCAGACGGTGAACCGCCCGTGGGGAACGTATTCGGTGCTCGAATCTACCGACAACTACAAGATGAAACGCATTGTCGTCCGCTCCGGCGAACGCCTGAGTCTGCAAAAGCACCTGCACCGTTCCGAACACTGGGTCGTTGTGAGCGGCACCGCCACCTGCACCGTCGGCGACAAGGTGTTTTACGTGCGTCCGAACGAATCGACCTACATTCCGGCAGGGACTGTTCACCGCCTGCAGAATGAAGGCAAGCTTCCGCTCGTGATAGTCGAAGTCCAGGTGGGTGAGTACACCGGCGAAGACGACATCATTCGCGTGCAGGACGACTACAAGCGTTCGTAGTGAACGTCCTCCGAAGGAATTAAAAAAGCGGGCCGCAATGGTCCGCTTTTTTCATATCTCTCGTTTTTCGTCTAAACTAGAACTGGCTCAGGAATCTCTGGTCGTTGCTCGTCAGCAAACCGATTTCCGGAATCGCGTGGCGCAGCATGGCGATACGGTCGAGACCGAAGCCGAATGCAAAGCCCGTGTACTTCTCGGAATCGATGCCGCAGTTCTTGAACACGTTCGGGTCCACAGAACCGCAACCGCCGATTTCCATCCAGCCGGTTCCCTTGCAGCGACGGCAACCCTTGCCACCGCAGAACACGCAGCTCACGTCCATTTCGGCAGACGGCTCCGTGAACGGGAAGAAACTCGGACGGAAACGCGTCTTGACGCCTTCGCCGAACAGTTTGTTCATGAACACCTGCAGCACACCCTTGAGGTCTGCAAAGCTGATGTTCTCGTCGACCACGAGGCCTTCGCACTGCTGGAACATCGGGGCATGGGTCGCATCATTGTCGACGCGGAACACGTGGCCCGGAGCAATCATGCGGAACGGCGGCTTGTGCGTTTCCATGTAGTGGATCTGCGTGCCGGAGGTGTGCGTACGCAGCATCACCTTGTCGTCCACGTAGAACGTGTCCTGCATGTCACGGCTCGGGTGGTCAGGAGGCGTATTGAGCGCCTCGAAGTTGTACCAGTCCGTCTCGATGTCGCGACCGAAGTCCACTTCGAAACCCATCTGGCTGAAGAAGTCGATAATCTCTTCGCGCACGTCGTAAAGCGGATGCGTGCTGCCCGCCGGGATGCCTGCACCCGGGAGCGTCGTATCTACAAAGCCGCTTTCCAGCTTTTTCTGGAGCGCAGCCTGGTTCGCGGTCTCGATAGCCTTGTCGATTGCCTCGGAGACGGCGACCTTAAGTTCGTTCACGAGTTTGCCGTAAGCCGGACGTTCCTCGGCGCTGAGCGTG
>CACXKY010000008.1 GCA_902768325.1 Fibrobacter succinogenes | reverse complement strand
GCCGGGATGGTGTAGATATCGTATTCACCGTTCCGTTCGGCGCAATAGGCGAGCGTTTTTCCGTCGGCCGTAATACCGTGGAGGTAACTCGGGCCAAGCGGCGTCACGAGTTCCGGCTTGCGCCCGTCAAAGAAAATCTTGTAAATGCGCGAAAGGCCGTCTTCTTTAGTGTGGTGACTCACGTAGAGCCCGAGGCCATCCGGAGAAAGGACGTGGTCGTTATTGCAGTTGTCTACGAAATGCGACGGGACCTGGGTAATTTTTCCGCTATTGAGTTCGTACCTGTAAATGCGGCCTTCGCTGTTGTACGTGAGGGACCTTCCATCGGCACTCCAGTTCGGGGCTTCGATGACGCCGTCGAATTCCTTGAGCCGTTTCGCCTCGCCCGTTTCGATGTCAAAAACTTCCAGGAACGATTTATTGCCCGAGCGGTCCCACACCTGCGCAGGTGATAGTTCAAACGGGTAAGAGACGCCCCAACTCTGGCGGAGGCTATCCATCTGCGTCATCATCTGCATGGTCTTGGCATGCGGCATGGCGGCACATTCCAGAAGGCCTTTTTCGATGGCGTCGCAGCAAGCCAAAACCTCGTATTCGTAGCAGTTTTCAATGCGCGGTGGTTCCTTGGATTCAACGAGCGTACCCGCCTTGTCGAACAGTTGGATTTCCACCATGTCGTTCAAGTTCTGAACGCGTATAAAGCCGTCGGTCCCATAAATCACGCCCTCGTTCTTGAGCGGGGCAACCATGGACGTCTTGAGGTGGGCCACCTGGCCGTTTTTATAGACGAGGTCGATCCAGTCCGTCGCATCGACGCCGGTTTCAAACTGGACGCACTTGCTCTTTGTCTCTACGATATGGTTTGCACCGCTTTCTGTAGAACCGCCAATTTGCGGGTCGGTCAAGAAAATATCGGCAAACGTGAGGCTGTAAATACCGAGGTCCAGAAGCGCTCCGCCCGCAAGCGCCGGGTTGCGCAACCGCTCCACATGCGTAAGCGGCATCGAGAAATCGGCCTCCACGCCTTCGACCTTGCCAATACGCCCTGCCAGAATCCAGTCTTTCACCATCTGGACGGCGGGCAAAAACCGCGTCCACATCGCCTCGCAAAGGAACACTCCCTTTTCTTCGGCAAGGGCGATTGCCTGGGAAGCCAACAGCGCGTTTGCGGTAAACGCCTTTTCCACAAGCAGGTTCTTCCCCTGTTCAAGACAAAGTAAAATATCGTTAAAATGCTCAGAATGCGGTGTCGCAATGTAAATCAGGTCCACTTTCGGGTCCTGCGCAAGCTCGAGATAACTCCCGTAAGCCTTCTTGAACTGGTAATCGCTTGCGAACTTTTCCGCTTTTTCAAGCGTCCGCGAACCGACCGCATAAGCCTCCACACCCCTATTTAGCGATTCAAGCTTTTTTACAGCCGCCGCCATCTTGGTTGCGATGTGGCCGCAACCGAGAATTCCAAACCTGAGAACTTTTCTGTCCATTTTTCTATCCATACCACCAAATTACTCTTTTTAGGGCCTTTTCGACGTTTTTTACCCTTTAAAAATGGACTCCCGTGTATACAGCGCGCGTTGTCCCATGGACAACATGTATAAAGAAAATGCCCCCCGAAAAGGGACTTTCGACATATAATATGTTAGATTAACGATGTATAGGGAATGTACCTTACAGAGGATGTTATGGGTTATTTTAGAAATTTCGCGATTTTCGGCGGCTGCCTAGGCGTAACGCTATCATTCGGGGCGACTTACGAACCCCCGTCGACAGCCGTATCCAAAATCAACAGCTACCGAGGCTATTCGGAACTGACCGACGCGGCGAAAGGCATGGATATAGACCAGTACACCTACAACATGACCACATGGCAAATCGCTAACGGCGGTTTTGACAAGGCCCATGCCGACAAGTACAAGAGCGCCTACTCCGGCGGCGAAAAATCCAGCTGGCGCGCAAAGGACGGCGGCGACCTCGGCACCATCGACAACAATGCGACCATCCAAGAAATGCGTCTCTTGGCCGTACGCTACAAGGAAACGACAAACAGCAATTACAAGAGCACGTTCAAGTCGAGTTTCAACAAGGCCGTAAACTTCATCCTCACCATGCAACGTTCCAAGGGCGGGCTCCCGCAAGTGTGGCCCAAGCGCGGCAACTACAGCGACCAGATTACACTGAACGACAACGCGATGATCCGCGCGATGGTCACGATGATGGACATCGCGAACAAGACTTCGCCTTTCGACAGCGACATCATTGACGATGAAACCCGAAGCAAGATGAGCGGAGCTCTCGACAAGGCGATTGACTTTTTGCTCAAGGCGCAAATCGTGAACGACGGTAAGCTTACGGTATGGTGCGCCCAGCACGACACGAATTCGTACTCTCCCGTGGGTGCGCGTGCCTACGAGCTCCCGAGCAAGTCCGGTAGCGAATCTGCGGGGGCCATCTGGTTCCTGATGAACTGGCCGAACCAGACGACCGAAATCCAGAACGCCATCAAGGGCGCTATCGCCTGGTACAAGAAGACCCGCGTGACAGGCCTCTACTTCAACAAGAAGGCGGGAGTATTCGAACAGCGCGACGGCAACGTGCTGTGGTACCGCTTTTACGAAGTGAACAACGACAACTACTTCTTCTGCGACCGCGACGGCGCTAGCACCAAGACGCAGGACTTCACGAAAATCAGCGAAGAACGCCGTACGGGCTACCAGTGGGCGGGCGACTACGGCACCGCACTGCTTTCGACGGAATCGGCCTACCTGACCGCGCTCGAGAAGGTGCAGGGAACCTACGTGGAACCTCCCCCGCCAGCAGTGATGTGCGGGAGCGATACCTGCAAAACATCCATTGACGGCGTGAAGTTCATCGACATCAAGGGAGCAAAGGAATCTTCCAACACCGGTTTCACGGGAGACGGCTACGCAAACGTCGATAACGAGAAAGGGAGCTACGTGACCTACGGCGTGACGGCGGCAAAGGCGGGCAAGTACGCCCTGTACATCCGTTTCGCAAACGGTGGCGGTTCTGCCCGCGGTTACAGCCTAAGCGTCGGCGACAAAACGCTTATTGAAGACGGCAGCATGGAATCGACCGATGCCTGGACGACCTGGAAAACGCAAAAAGTTGAAGTGGAACTCGAAAAGGGTTACAGCGTACTCAAGTTCGAAAGCCTCTCGGGCGACGGCATGGCGAACATCGATTACATCGGCTGGATGAGCGAAGACCTCTACGCGGGCGAAAAAGACACGAGTGACATCACGTCCATCACACGTCACTTGCAGGGCAGCTCGGCCGCGGTAAACGACCGCTACTTCGTGAATTTTGGCAGCAACAACAGCGCTACAGGCGTTTACCTGATGCGCGGCAGCGGCAAGGTATACCGCGTAAACGGAAGGGCGAGGTAACTCCATGAAAAGAAGCGTGAACTTATTCCTCTGTGCGGCCCTCGCCTCCACCTCTTTTGCCGTAGAAAAACGCAAGATCGATTTTGTCGTGGGCGTCGACGGCGACTTCAAGGCGGCCATCGCTGCCGCGGGCAGTTCCGGCGCATCCGCATCGAAGCAGTTCGTCATTTTCTTGCCGGACGGCGAATACGAACTGACAAAACTCACCGCAGACAGTCACGGCAAAACGACCGTGAGCGCCTCGTTCGTTTCCATTATCGGGCAGAGTCTGGAGAAGACGGTCATCTCGAACAAGACCGATACCGAAAGTATCGGCCACACGGCAACGCTCTACTTTACGAAGAACAACGGCGTGTACATGCAAGACATCACCTTGCAGAACAAGAGCACTTTCTGCGGTCAAAACGCCTGCAGGCAGGTTGCCCTACAGCAAAACGAAGGCGACAAGTTCACCTTCAAGAACGTGAGGCTCCTGAGCGGGCAAGACACGTACTATTCCAAGAAGGGGCGCACCTACTGGGAAGGTGGAGAAATCGACGGTACGGTCGACTTTATCTGCGGCGGCGGGAACGTATTCTTTGAAGGCACCAAGCTCGTGATGACGCGAAAGGGAGGCTACATCACCGCTTCGCAAAGCGACTCAGATTGGGGCTACGTATTCAACAACGCGACCATCGAAGTCAGCGACAACAGCTTCAACAAGACTTTCTACCTGGGTCGTTCCTGGGCACGCGCCAAGACGGTTTTCCTCAACACCATCATGAAGGCGGAACCCACCGCCGAAGGCTGGGGCCCCGACATGAATTCCGCACCGCAGGTATTCGGCGAATACAACAGCAAGAACGCTAACGGCGGCGCCATCAATACGAGCCAGCGCAAGACTCGCTTTGACGGCGGCAAGGACGGCTCTACCGCGACCACGCTCAAGACGGTGTGGGACGCCAACGATGCCGCAAAATACACGCTTTCAAACGTGCTCAAGGGCAGCGACAACTGGGACCCGACCAAGCTGACCGCCCAGGTGAACGCACCAAAAATTGCCCAGGAAGGCGCCGAAATCACATGGAACAACGATGACAACGCCCGTTGCTGGGCAATCTTCGTGAACGGCAAGTACAAGGCGAACGTGATAACGCCTAGCTTCTCGCTCGACGGAATCGCGACCGGCTCAAAGATTACGGTACGTGCCGCCAACAGCATGGGCGGTCTTGGCGCAAGTTCCAACGAGGTGACGACTCTGGACGCCACCGCCACCTACTACAAGGTTTCGCTCAACGAACCCGTCGGCGGCACCGTCGAAACATCGTTCAGCGGAGACAAGGTCATGGAAGGCAAAGACGCCGTATTCACCGCGAAGCCGTTCAGCGGCTGGAAATTCGCGGGCTGGAGCGGTGCAAGTGCCGCAGGCATTGACGCCAGTAAATCCCCGGCGACCATCAAGGCTACTGGCGACATCGAGCTTGCCGCAAGCTTTGTCGGTGACGGCACCAACAAATTCCAGGCCGAAGACGGCACCGTCGAAAACGCCATCAAGGAAAGCTCCAACGCGGGCTTCGCGGGCACGGGCTACATCAACTTCGGTACCGGAGTCTCTACGGTCACGGTTCCCGTATATGCAAGCGCCAAGGGCGAATACAAGCTCACCATGACGTACGCTAACGGGAGTACGGCGGCGCGAAGCCTATCCATCAAGGGCGAATCCGGCGAACCGCAAGAAATTGAATTCGAGACGACCGAGAACTGGACCACCTACGAGAAGAAAGATGTTTCCGTGACGCTCCCGCTGGGCGCAAGCACCATCACGTTCGCGACCGTGGGCGGCAACGACGGCCCGAACCTCGACCAGCTGGAACTTACCGCGGTGAACGTCACGCCGCCCGACACAGGCATCACACGAATCGCAAGCGAAGTCTCGGGAGTTTCCATGAACGCTTCCACGACGCGCGTTCGCCTGTTCAGCATGACGGGCAAGCTGTTGCGCGAAAGCGCCGACGTCAATACGGCAGGCAATGCAGCAGGCCTCCCCCGCGGCATCTACATACTGCAAATCCGCAACGGCTCCATCACGAGCCAAAAGATCATCCAGGTGAAATAACGGCTATTCGCCAAACACGAGCTTCACGTAAAGCTCAAACAGCGTGTCGCCCCACAAGTACATAAACGGGGCGGCAACGGCGAGGAACGGCCCGAACGGGATCTGTCCCGAACCGTCTCCCTTGCCTGCGGCCATCTTGCTGTAAGGCACCATCACCACAATCCCGAGAACCGCGGCAACCACAAGCGTCTCGACGGCGCCGGTAAGGCCCATCAGCGCGCCGTAGCCCGCCAACAGTTTCACGTCGCCAAAGCCCATCGCCTCTTTTTTCAAGACCTTGGTCGCAACCCAGCCCACCAGATAGAGCCCGCCACCGGCGACAACCGCACCGAGCAGGCTCGCCATGGGGGTAATCCCCCCGGGAATAAGCGATATGAGCAAACCGGCGACAACGCCACCAACCGAGATGGAATCGGGAATCAACTTATACTTGCAGTCCACCGCGCATACTGGGTACGCCCCGAGCAAGAGCCAGAACAGCCCCAGCGCAAAGGCCCAAACCGCCGGGTCCACCACGGGAGCCGCAAAGAGGGCGGGAACGACAGAGCCATGGCTGACCGCCACGGCCGCAAACAGGGCTAGCGCCCCCAGCAAACCGCACAAGGCTTCCCCGATCGGGTAAATGACGCTGATAGGCTGGTGGCAACAAGCGCTTTTGCCCCGGAGCCAGAGCCAGCCGACAATCGGCAGGTTGTAACGGATAGGAATCCGCTTCTTGCACAGCGGGCAATGGCTTGGCGGGTTGATAAGGGATATCCCGCGAGGCATGCGATAGACGATAACGTTGTAGAAGCTCCCGACGCACGCGCCCAGTGCAAAAAACACGGCCAGCCAATACCAAAGGGGAATTTCTTTCATAAAAACCTCAAAACAGTACATTCCGGAATATATAAAGACTAATATAATGTTGTTTTCTTCATTAAAAAAGATAAATTTAATTCCATAGAGCCCTCGCAAGGGGCCCTGTTATTGTGCATCAAAAAAAAAGGATTGGATATGCGTTTTAGAAGACTTCGCCCGCTCCTCGTTCTCGCCCTCGGCATGGCCTGCCTCTTTGGCTGCTCCCGAGAATCCTCCATCAAGGAAAACGTGAACTTGCGGAACAACCACTCAGTGGTGTTCGCCTTCAATAAACCATTCGAGAACGCCGAAGCCTTCGCCGACTCCATCGTCAACCTAAGCAACCCGGATTCCGTCCTGGTGTACGACACGCTTACCATCACCGTGAACGACACGGTGTACCTGATGGGGTTCCTCCGCTACAACTCCGACAAAATCTACCGCTACATCTGGCACTTCGAAGAGCCCTATAGCAAAGACAACAAGGACACGCTCAAGAAGGACTGCGAATTCTACTCCCATGGTGAAACCGGCAAGGGCTGTAACTATGTAACCGAAAACAGCTCGAACGCCACCCCGTTCTCCCGCGTCTACACCAAGACGGGCCTCTACAGCCCGCTCTTTATCGCTATCGACGGCAACAACGCCCGCGACACCGCCGGTATCGGCCAGTATATCCGCGTGATCGATACGCCCCCGTACCTGAACGTCCCGAAGGATACGCTCTGGACGCGCTCCAAGGGCAGCATCACCTTCCCGATTGTCGCTATCGACTCCTTTGGCACCATCAAGAGCTTCAAGATTGACCTCGACGCCAGCGGCAAGGGCAAGCCCGAAAAATGGAAATACAAGCAGCTCGAAGGCGACTCCATCGAGATAACCATCAAGTACGATTCCACCAAGGTGGACTCTATCGGCAACCAGAAGATTTACATCATCGTCACCGACGACGACGATAACGAGACCCGCGACAGCGTGAACCTCCACTTCAACCAGAAGCCGAAACTCAAGCTCATCAGCCCCGAAGACAACTCGACACAGAACGAAAAGGAACGCTTGATCCTCCATTACGAAGCCATCGACGCCGATAACCCGGCAGCCCTGAGGTACTTCGTACGTGCGGCGAACCCCATCCAAAGCGATACGAGCATCGAGGAATTCGTCCCGAACTTCACGAACCGCTACCTCGTCGCCGAGAACCTCAAGGAACCCTACTTCGTGGCGGTCGATGCCGACGGAAACAACAAGCTCAAGCTTTCGGGCCGCATCTACTGGGACGTCTGGGTGACCGACGGCTACGACACCGTATTTGCCGACAAGGTCAAGGGCGATGACGGCAAGAAGCGCCCGCGCACCTTCCTCCTCGTCGACTTGAAGAACCCCTACGGCGTATTCATGGGTCACGTACAGTACCAAGGCCGCAGCAACCACTCCGGTATCCTTATCGAAATCAAGGACTCCGTCAACAGCTACCTGGCCGCGACCAACGACAAGGGCTACTTCAGCATCAACGTGCCCTCCGGTTCTTACCGCATGATTGCACGCGATACCGCCGGCTACGGCTACGATCCCGATACGCTCCCGTACCGCCACATCGAAGTCGGCCAGACCATCAACCTCGGCAAAAACATCTTGAAAGACCCGGTTGAACCCAACATCATCTTCGACAACCCCGTCGATACGATTAACGGCAGGTCTATCGAATTCTCGGGTAAGGCGGAAGACTTCGGTTCCCAGGTAAAGGACGTTCAAGTTTGGCTTGACGGCAAGGAACAGGAACTCACGTTCTTTGGCGGCTACAACAAGTTCACGAACAAGTGGACCTGGCGTATGCAGCTGGACGACCTCACCGACGGCAAGCACACGTTCGAAGTCCTCGCCAGCGATAGCGCCGGGCTCAAGTCCCCCACGATCAAGCACGACTTCTTCGTCAACGCTTCGAACATCAAGTTGGTCGTCAACGGCAAGTCCGCGGCCATGGAAAAGAACGACGCCTCCCTGAAGTTCAAGGTTACGGTCGCCGATGCAAAGCCGATGCCCGACTCCCTGTTCTTTGTAACGAACATGGACAAGATGTCGATCATCGCCGTGGCCCTGAAGGAAGACCATACAGCCGAAGTCACGCTAAAGCTAGACGACTTCCCGTCGTCCATGAAGATGTCTTCGTTCTACACGATGACGGCATTTACCGAACGCAAGGGCGGTTCTTCTTCGAACAGCGTCCGCTTCGGATTCTTGAGCGACAAGCCGGCCGCCTTCTTTATCGAACCGGGTTCCGACACGACCATTTCCATGAATGACATCATCCATGTGAACCTCGAGGTCATCCCGAATAACGACGACCCCTCCAACGAAAAGTACACGCTCTCCTGGAACTGCGGCGGCGCCGTGTCCTGCATCGACGCCAACACCACGTCGGGCGACCTCTCCTGGAAAACGAAGGGCACGCACCTCGTTATCGTGGACATCACCAACGACGACGGCAAGAAGAGCAGCGATACCATCACCGTGAACGTAATATCGGACCCGCCGAAGATCAAGGCCAGCACCGATGCCAAGCTCCGCCAGAAGGTCAATTCCTCTGTCGAAGTGAGCATCACCGCTAACGACAAGCTCGGCACGATCAACAAGATCATGTGGGGCTGTAGCGCCCAGAAGAGCGGCCTCGGCAAGGCGCTTTCTGACCACAAGATTGACATTGACCCGCCAGTAAAGCAATTCAGCACGACGGCAACGGTCTCTATCCCCGGCGAAGAAACGGAATACTCCTGCGTCTTCCAGGCTATCGACGATGACGAGGAAACGGCCAACGACACGATCACTTTCCAGGCGATTGCCGACAAGCCGTACGTAAGCCTCAATATCAAGCAGCAGACGCTCACCATCTATGACGAAACTACGCTCCTGTTCATGGCGGGCGACTCTCTCGGACGCATTGTCAAGTACGAACGTTCTTGCGCATCGAACAAGGACTACCTGAACGAAAACTGGGTTGAATTCACCGGTTCGACAAAGGTCATTATGCCGGGCAACGCGGGCAACTACTACTGCTCTATCCGCGTCACCGACGACGATGACAATACGGCAAGTGATACCGCCACCTACAACGTCCTGAAGGCCTCGCCCACCGTCACGATTATGGCGGCAACGACAGTGACCATCAAGGATACCATCAACCTGGATGCCGACGCCAGGGACTCGACGCAGTACAACGGCGTATTCCTGCAAGGAAGCATCAAGAAGTACGAATGGGGCTGCGGCGCCAGCAATACGACGATTGCGCTTTCGCATTCTTCGACATCGAATCCTGAATATTCCGCCATCATGCCGTCCACCCCGAACAGCAACTACCTCTGTATTGTCCAGGTGACCGACGATGACGGCAATACCGCCCGCGATACGGCACACATCAACGTATTGCTCGACCCGCCCAGCGTTACGGTACAGCGCGAGGTCATCACCGTCCGCGAAGGCTTCAACATCTTGCTCGACGCTTCTGCCTACGACGGTTACGGCAGCATCGTCAAGCGCGAATGGAGCTGCGGCACCCCGTCGTCTGTCGAAAACAACTGGAAGACCTACGACAACTTGAGCGCCACCTGGAAGGCTCCTTCGGCGACGCTCAACTACATGTGTATCGTCCGCGTCACTGACGATGACGGCAATACCGCCCGCGATACGACGACCATCCTGTACAGCACGGGCACGCCCGTCATTACGGTCAAGGACGAAATCATCTATGTGATGCCGGGCCAGACCTTCGAACTTTCGGCCACCAAGAACGACGATGTTTGGCCGAACGAGAACGTAAGCTGGTACAAGTGGCAGTGCTACTACAAGGACAACAACAAGGCCATCAACCCCGAAGTTCTGTACAGTTTCGCCGGCAACATCCAGTATGACGGCAACGGCAATCCGGTGCTGTTCTACGCGTTCCGCGATTCGTCTTACTCCAGCAAGGGCAAGGACTTCTACTGCGTCGTCACCGCCGAAGAAATCTCTACGGGAGCGACCTTCAGCGACACGACCCAGATCAAGATTATCGTCTCCCCGCCGACGGGCGTCATCACCGCCGCCGATACGGTATTCCTGTGGAGCGGCGACTCCTCCGTTTCGGCCGAGGGTCGTTACTTCTACACCACCGAATGGGGCGGTATGAATTCTACGATGGGCCCGATTGGCGACCCCAACAACCAGAAGTTCAACTGGAAGTTCAGCAACGTCGGTGAAGGCTATTACGAAGGCCCCAAGGACGGAACGCTCGATACGATCACTTCGCAGTTCAACAAGGCGTTCGTCCGTAGCACAGTCGAAACCTCCAGAAGGTTCTGCCTCGACTACCGCGACAGTAACACCACGCACGTAAACGAAGCGTTCTACCTGCGTCACCGCGCCGAAGAAGTGTGCCGCACCATCTACTTCCGCAAGGCCTGGCGCAACACTGCCGACGACACCGTCTTGACGAAGTCCAAGTTCACGACTCCGCCGGTACTCACCATCGTTGGCACGAAGCCCATCGAAGTCTACCTCACGTCCAAGACCACCATCGGTTCCAAGTACTACAATGGTTCTTCTTGGACGAACATCGATGCCTCCAGCATTGCCTTCGCAGATTCCATCACGAAGATTGCCATCACCAACAACGGTACGCACGCTTTCTTGGCCGTCCTTTCCTCTAAGGACACCCTGAAGGTGTTCAAGTCGACCAACGGTACCTCTACCTGGTCGTCTGTCGGCAACGCCCTTGGCGGAATCGGTTCTATCGATATCGCGGTCAAGAACAACAGCGACGCACAGCCCACGGTCCTTTACATCAAGAAATCGAACAATGTGCCGTACTTTGCGAACCTGAACAACAACAGCTGGAGTTCGACCAAGATTTCCGACAACAAGACGGCCCGTGAAATCAAGGGTGCGTTCGACAGCGATGGCCGCTTCATCGCCGCCTTCGTCGACAACACGAACAGCTACCAAGGCTACTACGCCCTCTACAAGGCGTCGTTCAACGATCCTAAGAAGGATATGGCAATCCGTGCCGACATGAGCAGCATCGACATCGCCGTAGACGGTTCGACGCTCTACCTGGGTTACTCGAGCCGTGCCACCGAAAACTACGGCCCGGTTGTCATGAAGGGTACGGTCAGCAGCAACGGCATTTCCTTCAGTAGCGCCTCGGAATTCTCGCAGCCGTTTACCGAAGGCAAGCTCATCCACGGCATCAGCATTGCGGCCAAGGGCGGTAAGGTATATGCCATTATCGATGACAACAGCAGGGTGACGCTCGCCCAGTCGCACGCCTACCGCCTCGACGGAAGCCAGTGGAAGGTTCACGGCGAAAACGAGCTGCCCTACTTCAAGGTGACCTTCTATAACAAGAACAAATACTACCTGCGCGGCTTTGCCCCTGATATCCAAATCGACAGCAACGGAAAGGTCTACATTTCCATGCTGGGCTGGGAAAACGCTGGCGGTAGAGACAAAAACTTCGGCCCCATCGTCATGAAGTATGTGGCCGACACATGGACAGTACATTAATGAATATTGAAATTGCATCTATCTGTGACGCCGCCACGGCCAATGGCGCGGGCGGTCGCTTGAATATCCTCGGGGCATTCGACAGGATTTTCCCCCAGACTTTCCCCTTTGTAATCCCGCAGTGCTCCGCGGCGTTCCGCATCCGTTACCAACGTGCCGAAGCCGGAGCACACAAGCTCACGCTCGCCATCGAAGATGTTTGCGGTCATGCCATCGTCCCGCCGATGCAGTCGGAAATTCCCTTCGAGCCGGTTGCCAACGGTTTTGACACGGCAGCGGTAAACCTGGTCCTCAACATGCAACGCTTGCAGATTGCCCGCGCGGACAAGTACATTATCCGCCTAACCGTGGACGAAGAGGAGCTGGCGACGCTGCCCCTGTACGTCCTCGAAGACCCGCGCATCAAGCAGGCGCCTTCCGCAAACAATGGCGAAATACCCAATTAAGGCATTCCTCGCCATGGCGGCCCTGCTTCTGGGGTGCGGCGACATCAACAGCAGCTGGGAAAACGACGGCGGCGGTTACATCAAGTACCAAATCAACGGGTCCGAGAGCTACACGATAGAACTCGGCCCTAAAGACGTGGAATTGACCAACTACCACCGCCATTATTTCCATTTCAAGACGCGCATCGAAGAAAGTGACCGCAACGATGTCATCGAAGCGATGGTCTACCAGCCCAAGCTAGGCGACAACGCCATCGTCGAGCAGTATTCCTCGGTCCGTATCGAGGGTTCCCCCAAGGGAATCGTATACGGGGACGAGAGCCTGATGCGTTTTGACCAGAAAGACGATTCCACCTGGACGGCGGATATCGACTTCTATGTACAGGACTGCCGGAGCGGTATTTGCAGCGACACCCTCCCCCGAATCCACATTACGGGGCGTTTCCGCTACTGGATTCCCGCCGACGAGCGTTAAAGCACGCAAAAAAAGCAAAAAACCGCCTTTTCGGCATTACAAAAGCCCTTGACAAAAACAAAGCAAGTTTCTACTATTGGCATACCTTAATGGTCGATTAGCTCAGTTGGTTAGAGCGCTACCTTGACATGGTAGAGGTCACAGATTCGAGTTCTGTATCGACCACTTGAAAAGACCTCACGTAAGTGAGGTCTTTTTTTTGCATTACAGCGAGAATTTGCGCAAAAAAAAAGAAACCGCCCTTGCGGACGGTCCCTAAATCTGCATTTCAAGTAAACTAAGATTACTTCTTAGCCTTGCTCTTGGCAGCGTCGGCCTTGAGAGCAGTACCGGCCTTGAAGCCGACGGTCTTGGAAGCCTTGATCTTGATGGTGGCGCCAGTCTGCGGGTTGCGGCCAGTACGGGCAGCGCGAGACTTGACAGCGAAGGTGCCGAAGCCGATCAGCTGGACGTTGCCGTCCTTCTTGATACCAGCGGCGATACCGTCGAGCACAGCGTCGACAGCGCGGCCAGCAGCAGCCTTGGAATCAAAACCAGCGTCCTTGTTGGCGAGAATGGCTTCAATGAGATCTTGTTTGTTCATTTTATAACTCCTTGAGTTAGGTTAGGTTTTTGTTTTGTATGGTGATATTATACCTTTTTTTTTGCCTTGTGGAATAACTTTAAAAAAAAATTATTCTTTTCAAAGCCTATAAAATCAAGCCTCCGAGGGCGGTCCTGCCTTCGTGGTCCGGGCTTCTCGCGCACGCTGTTGCAGCTTTTTGATGTACACCAAGCACAAGCAAGTGAACGGGATTGCGACAAGTAAACCTAAGAAGCCCAATAACTTACCCCATATAGAGATGCTCAGCAAAATGCCTACAGGCGGCAAGTTCATTGACTTACCGACGATGCGCGGCACGAGGAAAAAATCCTCAATCACTTGTACGGCGAGGTAGATAGAAGCGATGATGACCGCCACTTCCCAGAAAGGCATGCCCGTGTTGAGCGTATAAACCACGGCCAGCAGCAAGGCCATCGGGATGGTGGTGAGTTGCATATAAGGAATCATGTTGAGCGCGCCGGAGAAGAGTCCGAACGCAACGCCCATGGGCAATCCCATCACGCCAAAACCGATTGCATACAAAATACCGACCGTCAACGCGACCAGGGATTGCGCGCGGAAATACGTACCCATAAAGCGGTCCGTTTCATGCGCAAAAGAACTTGCTTCTTTCTGGAGGCGCAGCGGAACCACGTTCAGCACGCCCTTGCGCAGCTTGGGCATATCGAGCATGATGAACACGAGGTACATGAAGATGACGGCCGCACCGGAGAACCATAGGAACACAGAGCCCGTATAAGAAAGGACGCCCCACGCTCCCGGCAACACCTTCGACGCGACGTTCTGAACTTCGTTCCAGAAGTCGAGACTCTGCATGGCGCTAGCGAGCTGTTCCCACGAAATCATCCCGCGGATGGTCTGGTACAAATCGCCCGGCATCAAGTTCGCAATGCGCGCAGACCATTCGGAATCGTTGAACATCTTGGAAATGAGTACGCCCAGGTTACGGACTTCGCCGACCACCATCGGCACAAAAATACGCAGCCCGACGCCCGCAATCAAAATAGCGGACGCAAGCACGATAAGCACGGCAACAATGCGATGCTTGACCTTTACCGTAAGCCGCGTAACGAGCGGATCTACAATATAGGCGAGCAAGAACGCTGCAAAGAACGGGAAAAGAACTCCACGAAGATAATTCACGAGCCACAGGATCACCACCGTGCCCAATACGAGCAGGACAAAGTGCATCACCCTGTCAAGAGTCCAACGTCTATACATCCTTCTTCCTGTATTCCAATGGTTTCTTGCCGTATAATCTACAAAATTCGCGTTCCAAACGAGACGCCGATTTGAAACCGACCGCAATCGCAATCTCGGCGACAGACTTGTCCGTCTGTTTCAAGAGGCGCGCCACTTCTTTCATCTGGGCTTCAAGCGCCTTGGCATCGCGCGGTTTGCGGAAAGCCATATAAATGAATCCGCCGAGCAAGAGCAGCATGGCCGCAAGCGCAAAGAACATTCCCTTCTGGAAGTCCCTGTTTTCGCCCCACAGGCGCACGCTCTTCACTTCGATATCGTCGGGAATGCCACGGAGGGCGCCTTCGCCGTTGAACACTTCGAGCATCGCCGCCCTATATAGATACGAAAGGCCGTCATCCTTGTCGAGCCCCTGCGCGACAAGCCACCATTCCTTATTCTTGAAGTCCATCAGCGATACGGCAACTTCTACAGGCTTGCCCGGCACCGCAATTTCTTTTTCCAGCGGACGGTACGTGAGGTATTTCCCCGGCGTAGAATAGACAGGGTCTTCCGTAAGGATACGGAGCGTCACGGAACGCATGCGGCCCGTTTCTACGACTACCGCGAGCGAATCAAAGCGGGAAAAGTCGAAATGCCCGGAAGGCCTGTTGCCAAGCGACATCAAGTTGAAGCCGAAACCCGCATAGGCGTAAGCCTTGCCGCTGCGGATGTTCACGCGGGCCGAAACCGCCGTATCGCTCGCCGTCATTTCCGATGTCGAGAACCCGCCGGCTTCGGCGTCGGTCAAGGTATAGATTTCAAAACCGCCCGCCGGGAAAATTACCTGCGAGCTGTCCTTGTACGCCCCGAAAAGCGCACCCCAGGCACCGAACGCCACGGCAAATGCGGCTATCCCTAGAATCTTACTTTTCTTCTGCATCGTTCTTAAGATGGTGGCTTCGTCCCACCGCCACAATAGTCAGGAGGAGGAATACAAACAGGACTATACCGAAATACAGGTTGCTCACGCCCACCGCCGTAATGCGGTAGATCTTGAGCGAGAACTGCTTGCCGCGGGGCTGGTTCCAACCGGGGGCAATTTCCACGCGGGCCACCGATTCCTGATGGCGCTGGTTCAGCTTCCGGTCCACCTTGCCGTCGTCGTACCAAAAGTCGGGAGTATAGAACTGCTCGAACGGAATCGCGATGCGCTGGCGCCCTCCTTGTAACGGGAGTTCCTTCATCAAAAGGCGGAACGTCTTGGGCTTGCTCGGGTCGGTCACATCGGGGTCGAACGCCCATACCTTCACGAGGACTTCGTTCGTACCGCGGGATTCGATGTCAAAAACCATCGAATCGACGAAGGTCCAGTTCCGGTATTCGCCGGCGCTGTCCGGATCGGCATTCCAGAGGATTCCGCACCAGGCGCCCTTCGTGGTATCTGTGCCGAGCATGCAGTCAAAGGAAAGCAAGGAATCGGCGATATCGGTATGGACAACGGATTCACCGCCGTCGGACACATCGTCATAGCCGAAAACGGAAACGCCTTCCTGCAGCGGGAAAACCGTTTCTTCAAAATAAGAATCCGGCAAGAGGGCGTAGACAGTCAAAACAAGTGCCGCGATGACGGCAAGAATGGCATAGGTTTTCTTCATTCAAATATCTTTTTCAAATGGAGGTTGTACTGAAGCTCGTCCAGAGGATCGACCTCCGGCATTTTCTCTCCAAAAAATTTTGAAACCAGGGAGTCCAGCGCACGGATAAAGAAGAAGTGATGCTTCTTGGAACCGGAATTGTTCCTGAACGGGGTATCGAGCGTACGCTTGAGGATGGCAAGCATCTGCGAAGGCGGCAGGTGGAACATCTTGCAGCAGGTCGTCACCTTGCCGGGCATCCCGTAGTCGGGAATGTTCCCATCGGCCAGGGACTCGCCATGATCGATGCAACAGGCGCCCGCCATATCGGGGTCCGCGGCAGCCTTCGCCTTGAGGGCGTTGTACCACAGCTCGCGGGAACGGTCCGGCAAGTCGTTTCGCAGGGCCATCGTCTGATCACACGGGAAAAACGTCGAAAAGCACTTGGGACAAATGCGCAGGTCGAGGTGACCGATTTTCATCTGTACCACTTCCGATTTGCAAAAAGAGCAGTTATTCATGAAAGGGAATATAGTAATTAGGTCGGTCGCCTTCGGCTCCCTTTGAGGTTTGAGGTCGCGCCTATGGCGCTCTGGGGTATGAGATATGAGGAATTTTTTTATCAATCGCTCAAAGGCACGCAGTGCCGACCCCATTACTCAAAGGGGCATCGCCCCGAGCCCATACCTTTCTATATTTACCACTATGGCAAAAGTCGTTCAAGTCACTACAGAAAATTTTGAGACCGAGGTTATCCAGGCCTCCGAAAACCGCGCCGTTGCGGTGCTTTTCTCCTCTGCGGAATACCCCGACTGCGGTCCCTATTCCCAACTTCTGGGCCAGCTTTCGACCAGCATGGACTTCACGCTCGGCGTCGTGAGCTGCGATGACCGCGAGAACATGCAGCTCATCCAGGCCTTCCGCGTGCGCTCGGTTCCCGAAGTCCACGTAGTCGACAAAGGACAAATCGCCGACGTCATCCAGGGCGTACTGCCCGAAGAAGAACTGAAGAAACGCCTCGAGAAGTACTACGTGTCCGAAGAAGCCCGCTTCCAGGCGGCCCTCGAAGACGCCATCGCTCAGAAAGACTTTGAACAGGCGCTCCCGATGCTCGAGGAAGCCCTTAAACAGAAGCCCGACGACAAGGCCCTCCAGCTCCTGTGGGCGAAGGCGAGCCTCGGCATGGGCGATACCGAAAAAGCCAAGGAAATCCTTTCCAAGTTCACCGAAGCCGACGACCAGTACAGGCAGGCGAAGTCGCTGCTGGAACTCCTGGACTTCCACGCCGAAGCCGCCAAGAAAGACGTACAAGGAAAAGAGGCCATCGTTTATCACGAGGCCTGCAAGCTTGCTTGTTCCGAAGATTTCGAGAGTGCACTACAGGCATTCCTCAACCTGTTCGTCGAAGCGCCCGAATGGAACGGTGGCGCCGCCAAGAAGGCGATGCTCACCCTGTTCGGCGTGTTGGGCCCGAAGCACGAACTCACATGGAAGTACCGTGCCAAGCTCAACACGATGATGTTCATCTAACCAGAAGAACTACATCTCTTCCAGTTCCTTGCCCTTCGTCTCGTTGATGAACTTCGCGACGAAGAATACGCTGAACGCGGCAAAGAACGTGTAGATCAGGTACGTCGGCCCGACTCCAATGCCGTCCTTGCCGGTAAGCACCGGGAAGCTCCAAGTCACGATGAAGTTCGCACCCCACTGGGCCAGGCCGCAAATGGCGATGGCCACCGCGCGGATGCGGTTGTTGAACATTTCGCCAAGCATCACCCACATGACCGGGCCCCACGTGGCCGCGAAGAACGTGATGTAGAGGTTTGCCGCAATCAAGGCAATCACGCCAGCAGCGCCCGGAAGGCTTCCGTCGGCATTGGCGCTCATGAAGCAAGCCGTAAGCGTACCGAGAGTTATCGCCATACCAATGCTACCAATAAGGAGCAGCGGTTTACGGCCGATCTTGTCAATAAGCATAATGGCGACAATGGTCATCACCAGGTTGACTCCGCTCGAAATCACGCTCGTGAGGAAGGCGTCGCTTTCACCGAAGCCCACGCTCTGCCAAAGCATCGTACCATAATAGAAGATGACGTTGATACCCACCAGCTGTTGCAAGATGGCAAGGCCGAGACCCGCCCATACAATCGGGGCAACCCTCTTCTTGCCGCCCACGACTTCAAGCAGGTCCGCAAGCTTGGCGGGCTTTTCGTTCTTGAAGGTTTCGTGGATGGATTCAATTTCCTTGTCGACGCCCTCGGAATCAATCTTCGCAAGGACTTCCTTCGCTTCGGCTAGGCGGCCTTTTTGCACAAGGTAACGCGGTGATTCCGGGAGTCTCCAGGCGGCAACGCCGTAAAGGGCGGCCGGGATGATTTCGACCCAGAACATAATCTGCCATGCCTTGAATCCGCCGACGCAGACGTTGTTGGCAGAACCGGCAATACGCACGATGAGGTAGTTCGAGAGCAGCGCCACGAAGATACCAATCACGATGGCGAACTGCTGCATCGAGCCCAGGCGGCCACGCAGATGGGCCGGAGCCGTTTCGGCGATGTAGATCGGGGCGATGATGCTCGCGACACCGATACCGACACCGCCGATGACACGCCACATAATAAAGTCCGGAATTCCGAACGGAACGCCAGAACCGATGGCACTCACCAGGAACAGGGCAGAAGCCGCAAGCATGCAGCGGACACGCCCGAACATATCGGCCAGGCGACCCGCAAAGTACGCGCCGATGGCGGCACCGATCAGCGCAAGGGACACGGCCCAGGCAAGCTGGTAATCCGTGGCGTTAAAGTGGATTTTTAAGGCTCCGTTCGCACCGTTGATAACGGACGAGTCGAAACCGAACAGGAATCCGCCGATAGCGGCAGACAATGTGATGAGCACGATGTGCCCGAGATTTGACTTTGCATTTGACATAATATTTTCTCGTATGATTGAATGCTTTCATCAATATATTTGTTCGGCATCACAAAAAGTACCCCAAAGGGTCTTTTTTTACAGAACCCCCATTCCAATTTGGAATAATTTTAGCCTTTCTAACCGGGAAAAAACTGACTTTTTATTATTTTCTTGTTATGAAAAACAAACTAACCGCCATATTGGCCCTGTTTCTTTGCACCACCTTCGCAAATGCCCAAGATTTAATCCAACTTAAAAGCGGCAAGACCGAAGAAGTCCAAATCCTCGAAATCAACAAGGAAAAAGTCAAGTTCAAGAAATTCAAGAACTTGAACGGTCCCACCTACTCCGTGCGGTTAGAGAAGGTCGCCACCATCAAGTACGAAAACGGGATGACGATGAACCTGGGCGCCGTGGACCAGCCTGTTGCTGCCCCCGTTCCTGAACCGGCACCGGCACCGCAGCCCGAAGCTCCGGCTCCGCAACCTGATGCCCCGGAATTTACCGAGCCCCTGATGGCCGCGGCCCCCGACTCAGCCCCTGAAGCCGAGCCCCAAGTACAGCCCGCACCGGATTCCAGCCTACAACAACAGGAATCGGGTTTTGTCCAGGAAACCACCCCTCAACAAGAAGCGGCGTTCGTCCCAGAACCAGCGCCCCAGCCGGAATCGGAGCTTGTCGAGGAACCGGAACCTGTAGCAGAGCCCACGCCCGAACCCAAGCCCGAGCCGGAACCTAAGGCGAAAAAGAAAAAAAAGAAGGCCCCGGTCGTTGTCGTCGCCGAAGAAGAACCCGAAGAAGCAAAGCCCGAAGAAACGAAAACCGAAACCGCAGAAAGCAAGAAGGATTCTACGGAAAAGAAGCCCTATGGGTCTGTCGGCTTGAGTTTCATATTTGGCATGAACTTGCTAACCGATGTGGAGAAGCCATACAACTCCGAAAGCATAGACCTGGACTTTTTCTCTCCCGTAACACTCCTCGAACTGGACTTTTTACTCGGCAGCAAATTCGGCTTGCTCTTTGGTTCCGGCTTCATGTTCGCCTCTACCAGCGACCCCAATATGGGATGGCTCCAAATAAACCAGCGGTATAACTCAAATCAGTCTGGCGACATCTTCATGATGCCTCTCTATGGAGGAATCAAGCTCCACCTGGGAGACACCGGAGCCCTCCACCCCTTCGGCAAGGCCTACCTCGGTTACACCTTCATGTGGGCCGACGACCCCATCCTCGACCCGATTGGCAGCAGCTACTACGGTTACTACAACATCATCACCACCTATGCCTACGGCGGATTCCTCTGGGGTTTCGCCATCGGCATAGAGAATCCTTCCGGCCCCTTTTTGGAAGCAGGCCTAATGATGTTTGACGGAGGAGTCTATTCGAAGTATCGCTACAACGGGTATACGCAGGTAAGCGACTCCGAAATGGACTTTATGTTCGTCAACGTCAAGATTGGCTTCAGGTTCTAGAAACAGGTAGGGGCTTGCGCCCCTTTTTTTCTATATTATCCCCCGTATTTTATTGTACAGTAAAACAAGGGATTTATCCCACAGGAAAACACTATGAAAAAGATCAAGTTCCAGGATACCTCGTTCCGCGATGGTTTCCAGTCTATTTTCGGTGCCCGTGTCTTCGCGAAGGACTTTATGCCCGCCGTCGAAGCTGCCTGCAAGGCCGGCATCACCCACTTTGAAGCTGGTGGTGGCGCCCGTTTCCAGGCCCTTTACCAGAACTGCGGCGAAGACGCCTTCGACATGATGGACGAATTCCGTCGCGTGGTCGGCCCGAACGTCCGCCTGCAGACCCTCGCCCGCGGTATCAACGTGGTGGCCCTCGCCCCGCAGCCGCGCGACATGATCAAGCTCCATGCCGACATGTTCAAGAAGCACGGCATGACCCGTATCCGTAACTTCGACGCCCTCAACGACGTGAACAACCTGATCTACTCCGGCAAGTGCATTACCGACGCCGGTCTGGAACACGAAGTCGTGGTGACCATGATGGAACTTCCTCCGGGATGCGACCTCAACGCCGCCCACAACCCGGAATTCTACGAACGCATCCTCCGCAACATTTTGGACGCCGGTGTTCCGTTCGCTTCCGTCTGCTTCAAGGACGCTTCCGGTACGACGAACCCGACCAAGGTGTACGAGACCTTCAAGCGCGCCCGCAAGCTCCTCGGTGACAATGTCGAACTCCGCATCCACAGCCATGACACCTGCGGTACCGGTGTGGCCCAGTACAAGGCCGCTATCGAAGGTGGCGCCGATGGCGTCGACCTCGGCCGCAAGCCGCTCTCCGGCGGTACGGCTCAGCCCGACCTGTTCTCCATGTTCCACGCCCTCAAGGGTACGGACTACAAGCTCGCCCTCGGTGAAGACAGCATCGTCGACGATCACATTCCGGAACTCATGGAAGCAAACAACGTCGCTGTGGAATGCCTCAAGGACTACAACTTCCCGCCTGAAGCACGCCAGATTACGACCGACGTGATCTTCAGCCCCATGCCGGGTGGCGCTCTTACCGCCAACACCCTCATGATGCGCGAAACCAAGACCTTCCACCTGTTCCCGAAGGTTATCGAGAACATGAGTGAATGCGTCCGCCGCGGTGGCTTTGCCTCTTCTGTGACGCCGGTTTCCCAGTTCTACTTCCAGCAGGCCTACATGAACACCCTGAACCAGGCCGCAGGCCGCGGTACGTGGTTCAAGATGACGGAAGGCTACGGCAAGATGCTCCTCGGCTACCAGGGCAAGACCCCGTGCGAACCGGATCCGGAGCTCGTGAAGATTGCTGCCGACCAGTTCAACATGAAGCCGTTCAAGGAAGCCTATCCGGGCATCCAGTGCGCCGAAGAGATTCTCGAACCGGGCATCCCGGCCGCCAAGAAGCTCCTCGAAGAAAATGGCCTGCCGGTTACCGACGAGACCATCTTCATCACGGGTTGCCTCCAGACGAAGGCTGGCAACAAGGGTATCGAGTTCCTCAAGGGCAACCGCCACATCGGCGTGCCGAAGAAGGACCCGAACGCCGCTCCGGCCGTGGACACCAAGAACATGAAGGCCGGTGCAACGAGCACCTACCGCATCGCCCTTGGCAACCAGAGCTGGGACGTGCAGGTGAGCACCCTCAAGTAATTTGCTCCTGCGCAAGTACTGCTCGAATTTCGAGTAAGACCAGCGTAGGTTACAGACAAATTAAAAATAACCGTGGCTATTTGGCCGCGGTTTTTTATTTACCCCATTTGTGGGAAAAAATGATTACTAGGCGAGGCCTACCGCTTGGGCGCAACCAAAAAGAAAAAGGACCCACTTACGTGAGTCCTTTTTCGTACCCCCAAGCGGTTTCGAACCGCTGTTGCGGGAATGAAAATCCCGAGTCCTGGGCCACTAGACGATAGGGGCGTCTTATGTAGGGCCAAATATAGTTAATCGCGGCGATTTGTAAAGGGGGCAAAGTGACATTTTTTTATTTTTTCTTCGGTGAATATCGAAAAATGGTTAAAAAATTCCCTTTTGCGCGGGATTTTATGCTTTTTGCCCCTCGCGCTCCTGGCTAGCCTTGCCGATGCGGGCCTCCTTTGGGGTATCCGCTCCTTTATGGGCATGCTGGAACACGATTCGATTTTCACTATTCCCGAATGGATCGTGGTGATGGTCCTGCTGACGGCCCTCAGGCTCGTGTTCCTTGTAATGAAGACCAGGTCTTGCGAATCTTTCCTGTTCGATACGGGCATGAACGTCACGAACTGGTTCCTCTATACGATCCGCAACCTTTCTCCCCGCTTCTTCCATTCCCCCGATGGCGATGCGCAAGTCGAGGCGGCCTACGATGCCACGCTGGTCTTGCAGGCTAACGGTTCCGTATTCTTCCAGGCGGTCCAGGCCGTCTTACAGCTTGCGATTTTCTTCCCCGTCCTATTCTATATATCCTGGCCGCTGACGCTATTCCTGTTCGTCGTAATCGTACCCGTCGTGGCCTTCATCCAGCGGAGGCTGCACGCCATGGGGAGCGAAGAGGAATCGCTCCTGCTTGCGAGATCGAGGTTCCGTGCCGAACTCACGAGGGCGCGCCGCCTCTACCGCCATTGGAGCGGGCAGGCGGAACGTTCCGCCATTACGGGAGGGCTTAGAGCCGATACACGCACCCTGAGGGAACGCGGGCTCAAGGCGAGCATCCGCAAGAACGGACTTTCGTTCGTGATGGAAGCGATTTCGGTATTGTCGATGGTGTTCGTACTCGCGTTCTGCGCGCTCCTTATTGGACGCGGGTGGATGAATGCGACCGGGCTCGTGATGTTCTGTTCCGCGGTTCTCCTCTGCTACAAGCCGGTCAAGGAATGCGCGCGGATTTTGCCGCAGTTCCGTTCCGCGATGAGTGCGTACAACCTTCTTGTCAAGTTCAGCAGGCTGCCCCGAAGGGACTACCACGTTCCTGCCGGCGGTACGGACATTTCCATTTCCGACGCGGAATTTGCGTACACGATATCGTCAAGGCATGTATTCCACCACTTCGAGGCGCTCTTTGACGAAAAAACGCCCGTACTCCTTCGCGGCAAGAACGGTGCGGGAAAAACAACGCTGCTCCGGCTCATCGCGAACCTGGAGGAATGGGACAGCGGCAAGATGAAAATTTCGGCCAAGGCGCACATGCGCGGGATTTTCTTTGTCGCGCAAGACTTGGAACTCCCGCCGAAAGCGATGCTTACAAGGCTGCTCGACGAAGGAATTGCGCCCGAAGTACAAGCGTTCATGGAACTGGCAAACGTGCGGAAGCTGCTTGCAAAGGAAGGCCTTTCTGGGGGCGAGCGCGCCAAGGTGGCCCTCACCTGGGCCCTTGCAAGCAAGGCCGCGGCGCTCCTGCTCGACGAGCCGTTCGCCGCGGTGGCGCTCGCCGACCGCGAACCGCTCCTCCGCGAGTTCCTCAAGGCGGCCAAGGCGCTGGACAAGTGGGTCCTTATCGCAAGCCACGACGCCCTGAGCCCCGAAACCGAAAGCCTTTTCAACGTCATGGTCATCGGCGATGGACGCACTTAGCAAGGGGCTCTACCGCTTCCGCGGATACATCCTCGCGGTGATGGGGGTTGCCCTAATCGCGGTCCCGCCCGGCGTACATTCCCTAGCGGCGTTCCCGCTGTTCCTGGCTGGAGCCACGCTGCGCATCAGGGCTCGTCAATTCATCGGCAGCCACACACGCGGTTCCAAGCACGAAGCAGAGAGTCTCGTAGTCGACGGCCCCTACGCCTGCACAAGACACCCGCTCTATATATCGAACACGCTTATCGCTCTTTCGGCCATACTCTTCCACCTGGGAACCGACCTTATGGCCATCCCGTTCGCGGTAGCGGTCATCTGTTTCGAAGCCTACCTCGCCCATGCCGAGAACCGTTTCCTTGAAAAAAAGTTCGGCGACACATGGCGCGCGTGGACTCCCAGTTTTGGCAAATGCTTCAAATCGCGCGCAAACGCCAACGCCCGTCCCAAGAGGTCTTTTTCCCGTGCTTTTTGCGACGACTGGGCAACCTGGGTTTGGTTATTGTTGTATAATTTAGTCTTGCTTTCAAGAAAAACGTTTCTGTCGTAGACGGAGGACATTCACCTATGTTCAAAGCGCTAGATATTGCACGCATGGCTGTGGGATCGGTGGCCAAGGCCGCCGCAAAGATCCCCGCGGTAGAATCCCGTTTCCATATCAATGACCGCCTCAACGGCCCATGGCCCAAGGGTCCCTTCCTGTGGCTCCACGGGGCAAGCCTCGGCGAATGCCGCATGCTCCTGAACCTCGCAAAATTCCTGCAGGAAGACATCGAGAACTGCCCGAAAATTTTGCTCACGACCCAGAAGAACGAAGTCCTCAAGTTCCTCAAGGAATCCGGCGCCAACATCGAAGCCTGCATTGCGCCTGCCGACACCCCGAACGCCATGAAGAACTTCCTGGCCGAAGTGAAACCCGTGGGGCTTATCCTCGGTGAAAACGAGTTGTGGCCCGGTTACCTTTCCGGCATGAAGCAGTTTACGCAAAAGCCCTCTGTCGCTATCGTTTCGGGGCGTTACCGCACGTCCATTCCCGGCGTCGACTTTTCGAGCGTCGGCTACGCCAGCATGCAGACCGGCGGCGACCTCTCCCGCTTCTTGAACGTCGCCTCCAGGGCGAGCATCGCCCAGATGATGATCGGCGGCGACTGGAAAATCCTCCCGTGGGTCCGTTCGGGCAAAGACGTGAAGGCTCCCGAAAACCCGACGATCGATACCGTATTCGTCTCGATGCACATGGCCGAATGGGCAAGCCTCTGCCGCATGATCGTCTCTTCCATCAAGCGCCAGGAATCCGTCGTGCTGATCCCACGCCGCCTGACCGAAGTAGACGCCTTCCGCAAGGCGCTCCGCGAGCAGGAACTCACAGTCGTGGAATGGCCGCTCGTCCAGAAGGGCGCCATCTCCCTGGTAACCAAGTTCGGACTGACCAAGGAAGTCTTCGCCAAGTCCCGCACCGCCATCATCGGTGGATCCTTCAGCCGCGGACTCGGCGTCCACGATTTCTGGGAACCGCTCCAGATGGGCGTCGCCACCTGTATCGGGCCTTTTGCTGCCGGCCAGAAGGAAAAGGCCGCCGCTCTCGTGAACGCGGGCGTTATGGCCCAGCTCCAGTCTACAGCAGGGTTCTCCATGCGCAACATCCCCGACCCCCGGCTGGTCAGCACGTTCCTTACGAACGAACGCACCAAGATTGCCGACTCTTACGAACAACTGCTCGTGTTCCTTAAGAACCTGCTCCAGTAATTTCGAGAATTTTGAATAAATGAAGAAACTGATACTTGCAACCCCCCGCGGATTCTGTGCCGGTGTTGACCGCGCCATCCACGTCGTCGAAAAGGCCCTCGAAAAGTTCGGCCCGCCTATCTACGTACGCCATGAAATCGTCCATAACAAGTTCGTCGTCGATACCCTCAAGGAGAAGGGCGTGCTGTTCGTGGACGAAATCGACGAAGTCCCCGAAGGATCCGTCGTCATTTTCTCGGCCCACGGGGTCGCAGAACATATTTACGCCGATGCGGAGGCCCGCCACCTGCAGGTGCTCGACGCGAGCTGCCCGCTAGTGCTCAAGGTCCATTACAGCGCCAAGCGCCACTACAACGCCGGCCGCCACATCATCTTGATTGGCCACGCGGGCCATGCCGAGGTGGTCGGGACGCTGGGACAGCTCCCCGAAGGCGCCATCACGCTCATCCGGAACGAAGCCGACGTCGAAACCGTCAAGGTCCCCGAAGGCAAGGAACTCGCCTACATCACCCAGACGACGCTTTCCGTCGCCGAGACCCGCAAGATTATCGAGGCGCTCAAGAACCGCTTCCCGAACATCATCGGCCCAGATGCCGGGGACCTCTGCTACGCCACCGGGAACCGCCAAGCCGCCGTCCTCGAACTGTGCAGCCAGGTCAACATGCTCCTGGTCGTGGGCGCCAAGAATTCCTCCAATTCCTCCCGCTTGATGGAACTCGGACTGGAACAGGGCATCAAGAGCCACCTCATTGACGACGTAAACGACCTCGACCCGGCCTGGTTCGATGGCATCGATACGGTCGGGCTATCCAGCGGCGCGAGCGCACCCGAAGTGCTGGTCCAGGGCGTCGTGGAGTGGATAAAAGAAAAATTCCCGTCCGTCGAAGTCCAAAATCTTGTAAAATTGGTCGAAAATACGAAATTTAACCTACCAAAGGCACTACAAGACTAAAGTTTAACCTTGACAGGTCCAAAACTTTTAACTAAAATTGGTGTCCGTAAAAAACAACGGAGTTTTATTATGAGCCGTATTTGTGAAGTCACCGGAAAAGCCGGCCTCGTGGGCAACATGGTTTCCCACTCTAACCGTAAGAAGTTGATGAAGCAGCTTCCGAACCTCCAGAAGAAGCGTTTCTACATTCCTGAAGAAGACCGCTGGGTCACCCTCCGCGTCAGCGCCGCTGGCCTCCGCACGATCAACAAGGTCGGCATCGAGACCATCGTTCAGGAACTCGGTATCTAATTCCTGCTTCGGGACACAAATTTAAACCGCCAAGGCTATCCCTGGCGGTATTTTGTGTATCTAGTTATTAGTAATTAGTTTTTAGTCATTAGTTTAGTTTGGCGCCTCTGGCGCTTTTTTTTGACCAATAACTAATGACTATTGACCAATGACTACTTATTGATGAACTGCGGAATGCCCTTGTACTTGGCCATGCTCGCCATGATAGAGCCCATTTCCCAGTCCTTTTCCTTAAGGCGCCGGCGCAGGAGCGCGACGAACACTTCCATGAGCATCTCGCAGTCGTAGACCGCGCGGTGCATTTTTTCGGAATCGATCTTCATCTCGATTTCGCGGCGTTTCATGAACATTCCCGCCATATAGCCCAACTTGTGGTTTTCCAGTTCCGGCAAGATGGTTCGCGCCATGACGAGGCTGTCGATGACGGGGTTGCCCGGCACCAGCTGCGGATTCTTGGCATAGGCGACCCTGAGGAAGCCGGCGTCGAAGTTCGCGTTATGGGCGAGCAGGATGGAGCCCTGGCCGCAGAAGGCGGTGAACTTCTTGAGGCATTCGCCTACCGGAGGGGCGTTTTCGACCATCGCGTCGGTAATGTGGTTCACGCTGCTCGCCTCGGCGGGGATAAGCATGTTCGGCTTCACGAACGTCTCGAATTCCGAGATAAGCTTGGGGACCACGCGGCCCGCCTTGGTCTCGACGGTGAATTTCACGGCGCCGATTTCGATGATTTCATCTTTTTGGTTAACCAGACCAGTCGTTTCCAGGTCAAATGCAACGAATTTAGGGGGTAATGCAATCACGGCTGTTTCCTTTTTTGTTATTCACTTTGAATAATAGTTAATTTCGATGTCAATAGTTGTCAGGGGGAGCGGAACGACAAATTTATCCCACGTCCCGAGCGTAAAATGCCTTCCGTATTTTACGGCGGTCGTCCACAGGGGCTTGTCCGCAGACTGTGCTAGCCAAAGGGATCCCGGCTTGACCTGCATGGCGGGGCCGCGGGGGCCGTCCAGCGCCATGGCCACAAAATGGCCCGCCTTAAGCGTTTTCAACAAATGACGAACGTTGGTCGCACCGCTCGTATCGGAACCGCGGGTCACGCGGTAGCCCAAGCGGCTCGTGACACGGGCGAAAATTTCACCGTCGGCGGACGCCGAAACCAGGATATGGACGCCCTGCCCCCGGAAGGCGGCACAGCACGCCAAAAGGTCCTTGTGCCAGGCGCCGATAACGCCGGGACCATAACCGTCGGGCGCCTTCAGGCGGATCCGCAGGCTACGGATCCACAACATCCCCAAAAAAGAGAGTATTTTGACCTTGAGGGCGCTAAACATGGCCCAAATTTAGTTTTTTTACCTACATCCCCTTGGCAAAATAGCAACCATTACCTATATTAGCGCTCACAATGGCGACGTACCCAAGTTGGTAAGGGGCGGCTCTGCAAAAGCCTTATTCATCAGTTCGAGTCTGATCGTTGCCTCTTAGAAGGCCTTCCTCTGGAAGGCCTTCTTTCTTTTGCGGAACCGCTAAAAATAAGGCTTTTTTTCGCTTGTCAAGTCTTTTTTTGCACTTTTTTTGCAAAAAAATCAGCACCGGTCAAAAAAAATTTGAAAAAAATGCTTGTCAAGGCCTAGAAATTAAATTGTTTCTGGACTATTTTTGGAGTATAATGTTAAGGTTTACTCAAGAAATCCTGCTCGCACTCCGTGCAATTTCCAATGAGGAAGAGGCCCACGAGATGTCCAAGAAGGCTCGTGAGCAATTCGACTTCTTAGGAATTCGTCTCGTGCCTCGCCGCGAAGTAACCTACCCTATCTTTGATAGGAATCCCCCGAAAAACGACGAAGAGCTGGTCGCCAGAGTCGAAGACATGTGGTCTCAGCCTTACCGCGAAATCCAATATGCCGCCTGCGACTATCTTTTCCGCCACAAGGACCTCCTCGGCGGGCAGCACCTCAACTTCTTGAAAAAGCTTATCAAGACGCGCGCCTGGCGCGATACCGTCGATACGCTTGCCGCCTGCATCCTGGGCGACCTCGCCTGGAGACTCCCGGCACTCCGTTCGAAGATTGCCGCCTGGATCCGTGACCCGAACATCTGGGTACGCCGTAGCGCCATCATATTCCAGATCCAATACAAGGACCATACGGATTGGCAGCTGCTGCGCCAGTTCTGCCTCACCTGCGCCAAGGACGACGACTACTATATTCGTAACGGCATCGGCCGTGCCCTTTCCGAGTACGCCCGCATCAACCCGACGGAAGTGCGCCGCTTTGTCCAGGACAATTCCTTTGCGGAACAGACCACGCAAGAAATCTTGCGCATGATCTAATCGCCCGCTAGTTATTAGCTATTAGAATTATGGGTATCAAGATGTTTCTTGATACCTTCTTTTTTCTGCAGTTCCTTGAGCGGGAAAGAAACCCTTCCCCTAAGGACGCACCCCGGCTCGCCGGGGTCGCATTCCTTTTGGCGCTTGGCACAGAACGTACCGCGCAGGTGCCTGCATTCGTAACTCATATAATAAAAGTATAGTAAACGGCTATGCGGCCCGTAACGGCGGGGCACGCTCCAAAACGGTTTTTACACGAGATTATTTAAAAATAGCAATTCCGATAGCGCCCCTTTTTTTCTCTAAATACTACATTTACAGCATGCGTTACGGTGATATTTCGACATTCCAGAGCGGCGTGGCCGTTCCCCTCTTTAGTCTCCAGAGCAAGACCAGCATCGGCATCGGAGAATTCCTTGACTTGATTCCCTTTGCCCGTTGGTGCGAACTTTGCGATTTCAACATTATTCAGCTGTTGCCCGTGAACGACACCGGCAGCGAGGCGAGCCCCTACAGCGCACGCAGCGCCTTCGCCCTGAACCCGATTTTCATCAACATCCAGGCCATCCAGGGGTCCGTCGACTTCGAAGCCGAAATCGACGAAGCCAAGGAGACATTCGACGCCTGCGGCCAGATTGACTATTATAAGGTATCTACCTGGAAGCGCCAGATTCTCAAGAAGATTTTCGAGAACCGCTACGAGCTTTTGAAAAAGGACATCGCGCTTGCCAACTGGATCGAGCAGAACCCGTGGGCCAAGGCCTACTGCGTCTACTGCATCTTGAAGGCCCAGAACAACGAAGCCAGCTGGAAGGACTGGAAGAAATTCCAGAACCCCTCCGCCAAGGACATCGAGACTCTCTGGAACAAGAACCTCAAGGAAGCCCTTTACCACGCCTGGATGCAGTACATCGCCGAGATGCAGTTCTCTGCCGCGGTGGCTGAAGTTTCCAAGATGGGCATCCGCATCAAGGGCGACATTCCCATCCTCATCAACGAGGACAGTGCCGACGCCTGGGCGAACCGCAACTACTTCTCCATGGACGACCGCGCGGGCGCCCCTCCCGACATGTTCAGCTACAGCGGCCAGAACTGGGGATTCCCCACCTACCGCTGGGACAACATCGAGAAAGACGATTTCTGCTGGTGGAAGATGCGCCTGCACCAGGCGAGCAAGTTCTACCACGCCTACCGTATTGACCACGTGCTCGGATTCTTCCGCATCTGGTCCATTCCCGAACGCGAAGTCACCGGCATTTTGGGCCGTTTCAGCCCGAGCATCCCGCTCACCTGGGAAATGCTCAGCGCGGCCGGGTTCTGCCGCGAGACGCTCGAATACCTGCGCCGCCCGAACTACTCGGTCGACCAGCTCCGCGCCTTCTTTGGTAACGAGACGGAAAACATCATCTCCGTCTATTTCGAGAGCCTGCCGAACGAAGCGACGCGCTTTGTGTTCAAGCCCGAATTCTATTCCGAGAAGGCGATTACGAGCCTCGACGAACCGCAAGAAATCAAGGACGCCCTGCTGAAGGTCTACTGGAACCGCATCTTTATTCCGAGTGGCGACGAGAATACCTTCTACCCGTTCTGGTACTGGTACAACCAGCCGGTGCTCTACACGCTGCCCGAAAACGAGCAGCAGAAGCTCAGCGAGATTATCCACAGGAACGAATCCATGCAGGAACCCCTGTGGGAACAGAACGCCACGAAGCTCCTGAGCGTGCTCGCGAAGGAAACGGACATGCTCGTGTGCGCCGAAGACCTGGGCGCCGTGCCGCACTGCGTGCCCACCGTCCTCAAGAAGTTGAACATCCTTTCGCTTCGCATCGAGCGCTGGGCCCGCAACTGGGACGTCCCCTATTCCCCGTACTACGAGATGGAGGAATACCCGAGACTTTCCGTGTGCACCACGAGCTGCCACGACACCTCGAGCCTGCGCGGACTCTGGAAGGAACCGGATTTCGACAAGAACCTGTACTGGGGCCACGCCCACCTGGCAGGCCAAGCGCCCGAAGAACTGACGCCGCCTTCCGTAAGGAGCATCCTCGCCCACGTGTTCAGCAGTAACAGCCTGTTCTGCATCTTGCCGGTGCAGGATTACTTCGGACTTTCTGCGACGCTCTCCGAGGTTCCTCCTGAAGCGGAACGCGTGAACGTTCCCGGCACTGTCGGCGGCAAGAACTGGACCTACCGCCTGCCCTGTACCGTGGAATCGCTGCTCGAAAACAAGAGCCTCAGCACCGAAATCCGCAAGCTCGTGGATACGCGCAAGCGTCGACCCATGTGGAAAATATAGTTCTGAGTTCTAAGTTACTAGTTACTGAGGTTGCTTCGCAACAGTTCCTAGTTTAGAGTTACTAGATTATGTTCAATAAGATCATCTAGTAACTAGTAACTACCAACTGGTAACTACCTCCATGTACTCTCCCGCTTGGACAAAAGACGCTATTTTCTACCAGATATTCCCCGACCGGTTCTGCCGTTCGGAGCGTTACAAGGCCGTAGGCAAGTTCGTACCGTGGGGCAGCAAGCCCACGCGCGAGAACATGTTCGGCGGGAACCTCACGGGTATCGAGGACAAGCTGGAATACATCAAAGGCCTCGGGGTGAACGCGATTTACCTGTGCCCGATTTTCAAGAGCAATTCCAACCACCGCTACCATACGGTGGACTATTTTGAAATTGACCCTGTGCTCGGCACTTTGGAGGATTTTGACCGCCTCGTGAAAAAGGTGCACAAACTCGGAATGCGCATTATACTGGACGGCGTGTTCAACCACTGCTCGCGCGGATTCTTCCAGTTCAACAGCCTCATGGAACTCGGGCCGAACTCCCCGTACGTGGACTGGTTCCACGTGAAGGGCTGGCCGCTCAACGCCTATTCCGGCAAGCCGAATTACGAATGCTGGTGGAATTTCCCTGCGCTCCCCAAGTTCAATACCGACTGCGCGGACGTTCGGGAATACCTGTTCAGCGTGGCCGAATACTGGACCAAGCGCGGCATAGACGGCTGGCGCCTCGACGTGCCGAACGAAATCGACGACGACAGTTTTTGGCAGGAATTCCGGCGCCGCGTAAAGGCGGTGAATCCGGATGCCTACATCGTGGGCGAAATCTGGGATGCACCGGAACGCTGGCTACAGGGCGACCAGTTCGACGGCGTCATGAACTATGTGTTCCGCAAAGCCGTGATGCAGTACCTCTTTGACGAGAACGCGATTTCGACGGAAGACTTTTGCAAGCGGCTGCAGGCGGCATTCCCCGAAGGCCGCGGTGACATGCCCATGAACCTGCTGGGGAGTCACGACACAACACGACTCAAGTCGCAGCCCTGCACCAGCTGGGAACGTATCAAGTTCGCGCTCACGCTGATGTTCTTTATGCCGGGCGCGCCCTGCGTTTACTACGGCGAGGAACTCGGAATGCTCGGCGGCAAGGATCCCGACAACCGCCGGAGTGTCCCCTGGGACAAACTGCCCGAAATGCAGAAGGAACCCGTGTACGCGCTGGTGAAGGAACTCACCGCCATGCGCAACGGCAACCCCGTCCTCCGCGACGGCAAGATGGAAATCGCCCGCGACGGCAAAAGCTTTACCGTCACGAGAACCCTCGGCAAGAAGAAGATGACGCTCGCCGTATCGCTTGCGGAAAACGAACCGCAATTTGAAATCCGGTAAAAAATCTATTCCCACAGGAACATTTTCGGCAAAAATCCGTCTTATATGGTAGATGGGGACTACTCCATCCGCCCTGCGGGGGCATACCCGCGAAAAAAGGAATATAAGATGGATACAAAACGCGTCCCTTTTGAAGAACTACCCATCACGAACCGATTCATGTTCGCCATGGTGTTCAGCCACAAGGAAATCGCCAAGCCCTTCCTCGAAGCGGTTCTCGGCATCAAGATTTATGAACTCAAGGAACCCGAACCGGAAAAGACTGTCGAAGTAAGCCCCGTACACAAGGGAATCCGCTACGATGTCTTTGTAAAGGAAACTGGCCCAGGCGGAGAGATACTCCGCAATTTCGACATCGAAATGCAGATGGAAGACAACAAGGAAATTTCCAAGAGAACCCGCTACTATCAGGCGATGTGCGACAGCGAGTCGCTAAACAAGGGTGAAGTATACTACAACCTAAAGGAACTCTACATCATGTTTCTTTG
>CACXKY010000007.1 GCA_902768325.1 Fibrobacter succinogenes | reverse complement strand
GGATTCGTCGGCGGTCACGTTCACGATTTCGCCGAGCAGGAGTTCCGATTCTTCGTCGTAACTCACGAGCTTGCACTCAAGCGCAAGCGGGAGTTCCGCTATCAGCGGTGCATCCACGTTTTCGCTCTTGACAGCGGTGAGGCCGGACTTCGCAAACTTATCGGCGACCTTGTTGCCGCTG
The DNA here is from genome assembly GCA_902768325.1 of Fibrobacter succinogenes. Lineage (GTDB taxonomy): Bacteria > Fibrobacterota > Fibrobacteria > Fibrobacterales > Fibrobacteraceae > Fibrobacter > Fibrobacter succinogenes_A. The sequence goes on along the minus strand of CACXKY010000007.1, from coordinate 35,124 downwards.
GTGACACCGAGGTAGTCGATGGCCTTGATGACCTTTTCAGTCGCCATGCTCACGGTAAAAGCCTTGCGAGCCAAGATATTCGGCATGGTCTTATGGCTCTTGGCCACATAGATTGCCACCTGGTTCGTATCGCTGACGCTGCCCCAGGCGGCTACCATCGCATTCGCGGTACCGTCTTCGTTATAGGTCGCAATCACCAGCGTAGGTTGCGGGTACAAAAACGCCTTGACTCCAAGATTCTTTCGCATCTCCAATCCTCCGGTTAGATGTTCTAGCCTACAATGACTTTATAAAATTCCAGGAACTGCGCGGGGGAAAGTTCCTCGGCGCGAACGGTCGTCGGGTAATCCAAGAGCTCTATCGCTTCCTGGATTTTTTTCTTGTCATAAGCGCGGCCGAACGAATTGGCCAAGGTCTTTCTCTTCTGGGTGAAGGCCGCGCGGACGAAATCGAAAAAGCCTTCCGGGGCGGTAAGCGGGTTCGCCTTGGGCGTCAAGAGCATCGTCGCGCTATCGACGTTCGGGCGCGGCGTAAAATGTTCGGGCCCGATTTTCCTCAAGATTTGTGTGTCGGCAAAGGCGGATACGAGTACGGAGAGACTCCCGTAATTACTGCTGCACGGGGCCGCACAGATGCGTTCGGCAACTTCGAGCTGCACCATCCCCATAAAGCCCTTGGTCAAGTGCAACTTCGGCATAAGGCCCGCAATAATCGCGGTCGAAACATTGTACGGCAGGTTTCCCGTCACCCACGGCTTTTCGTGTTCATCTAGAAATGCCTGCAGGTCGAACTTCAAGAAGTCGATGTTTTCGATATGGAAATTCTTGTGGCCCTGGAATTTTTGTTGCAAAAATTCGACGCACTGCTCGTCGATTTCGACGGCAGTGAGTTGCACGTCGCGCGCGAGCAGGTGCTCGGTCAGCGCGCCGTGCCCAGGGCCAATCTCCAGCACCGCCTCGCCAGCAACAGCGGGCAAGTCCCCTGCAATCATCTGTGCAGTCGGTACATCCAAGAAGTTCTGTCCAAATTTGCGACGGCGGGCTCTGTCCATAGTTTAAAAGATAATAAATGCACCCCGAAGGGCGTCCGTTAGCGGTTTCCGCGCAACCGGAACGCGACACAGGCGATATCGACTACACGGGGCAGGCTCATCTCGCGGCTCATGCCCTGCGGCAAGTTGCGGAACCCGACGTTACGGATGTTTTCACACAGTTTGCTTGCGGCATCCGACACGGAATCGTTCCCCATGCTGTCGGCATTGCTTGCCGCGGTCTGCAGCAAGTTCAATAGCACGAACCCGGCCCCAAACCGCTGCTGCTTATCGACAAGCGTATCGAGGCGCGACGTATCGGACACGAGGAAACCGATTTGCAACAGAGAATCGCCGGAAAGTTTCACCTTGACCTGGCGTTCCACCCCAGACAACGGGCGCACCGCATGCTGCAAGGGCTGCATGTAAGGGGCGAAAGCGCGCGATACGGGAGCCACAAACGGGGGAAGGTTCGCGACCGTGCGACCAGCCTCTTCACCGCCGGACTTGGCACATTCGGCCTTGTAATTTGCCATGACCACGATGTTGTCGGCAAGGTCCAGGTAATCGCCACAGGCACCCGCCACCAAAATAAAGCTGTAACCCTTTGCCGTAATTTCGCGGATGCGGTCGGTCAGCGGAATCAGCGGTTCGCGGTCATCGCCCAAGAGCTTGCGTACGCGCACGTCACGGATAAGGAAGTTCACCGCCGAGGAATCCTCGTCGATCAGGAACGTCTTCGCCCCCGCTTCCATCGCCTCCAGCAAGTTCGACGCCTCGCTCGTAGAGCCCGAAGCCGAAAGCGTCGTAAATTCCTTGGTACTCACGCCCCCTGGCAAGTCGCGCACGAACATCGAAAGGTCGGTCCCGCGCACGCTACGCCCGTCTTCGACGCCCACGCGCAGTGCAGACTCGTCCACCACGATTCCTTCACGGCCATCGCCCGGGATATGCGGGTACACCGCCCGGGTCAACGCCTGCAACAACGTCGACTTTCCGTGGAACGCCCCGCCCGTAATGACGGTAACGCCCTTGGGGATTCCCATGCCACGAATCTGCTTGCCGCAGACATCGAACGTCACGGCCATTTCTTCGGGAGCGGTAAAAGGCACCGCCCCTTCGAGCGGCTTTTCGCTCAAGCCCGAAGCGCGCGGCAGTACCGCCCCGTCGGGCACGAACGCACAAAGCCCGCGCCCATCCAGTTCTGCAAGAATCGCACTACGTTCGGCTAGCACGCGGTAATGTTCCTGCAACGCCTGGGCATCCGCCTTGTCGCAGTACAGACCCGCCGACACAAGGTCGGGCAAGACCATCGTCAAAATCTCCGAAGCCGTCTCCGCCTGAATCTTACGCCCTTCGCCAGGGAGGCGCACCTGCAGGCACGCCCTGAGTTCCCCGTTATCGACCCACAGGGAATTCCGTACCAGCATTTCGGGTCCGGTCGTTTCGAATACAATCGCGGCATCCTTCCCGGAATAGCGCTCCTGCACCAGGCGCCCAAGCTTTCGGTACAAGAAATCGCTCAAGGCCAGGCGGCGTTCAAAACTGGAACTCCATTCCGCGGCGTAGCCGAGAGTCGAGAGGTTCACGCGTACGACCACGCGCGAAGGCGGTGCAAACGGGTCCCCTTGCACATGGATAAATTCTAGAACAAAGTCTCCGAAATCCCACGACCGTTCTGCAAGGGACTTGTAGAGGCCGTAATTTTTGCCATTCAAAGCGCGAATTTTCTGGTAAAGGGCTTTCATGTTGAGAAATATAGGTATAAGAACTTAAGGCATCAGTTACTAGTTACTAGTTACTAGTTCTAAGTAGTGCATCTAGAAACATTTTAAGCATTGTACATCTAGGTTATTTACATTTCCTACCGCGAAAAAAAATTCCGTTTTCACTTTTCTAGTAACTAGTAACTCTGAACTTTCTACTCTTTTTTCTACTAATTCCCCACTAAGTACACAAACTTTTTCATAAAATTATTTTAAATTCCGGAAAAACATTATATTTTATGTACAAACAAAAGGAGTAATCCATGAAGAAACTCTATATCTTTGCCCTTATGGTGGCATTTCTCTTTACTTCCGCCGTCGCCGACGACGATCCGCCTCCCCGTGGCAAGGCAGCTACCGTGAACATCATCACCGAACCGCCTAACAGCGAAGTGTACCTGGGCGGCGAACTGCTCGGCAAGAGCCCCATCGAACATATGCAGGTCAAGTCCGGTCGTCAGACCCTCGTGGTCATCGACCAGGGTTACGAACTCGTGAACCAGCGCGTCAACATCTGGCCGGGCCAGGACAAGCGCAACAACTTCGACTTCGGCACCAAGATCCCGAAGGGCCACATCAAGGTTTCCACCAAGCCGGGCAAGTGCCTCATCTTCGTCGACGGTGAAAACTCCGACAAGACCGACGGCGCCCCGCTCACCATCCACAACCTGGATGCAGGCGACCACGTGGTGCGTGCCGAATGCTCTAACCGCAAGTCTGCCGAAACCCTCGTGACCGTCAAGGGCGAAGAAACCGTCGAAATCGAACTCGACGCCACTGCCGGCAAGAAAAAGAAATAATTCCAAGCCCAATTGGAATAAAAGAACAGGGGCTCCCACCGGGAGCTCTGTTTTTTTATATTTATGTACGTAAAACTTAACTAGGAGATCAATATGTCTAAAATTTGGACCATCTGCCTTTGTGCCTCTCTCGCCCTCCTCGTCGGCTGCTCCAGCGGCGGCAAGAAGGTCTCCCGTATCGATTCCAACTCCGTGACCGACCTTTCCGGCGCCTGGAACGATACCGATTCCCGCCTCGTTGCCGACGAAATGATTACCGACTGCCTCAACCGCCCCTGGTACCAGACCATGCTCCAGCAGAAGAACGGTCAGGTCCCGACCGTCGTCATCGGCAAGGTCCGTAACAAGAGCCACGAACACATCAACGTCGAAACCTTCATCAAGGACATCGAACGCGCCCTCATCAACAGCGGCAAGGCCGACTTCGTCGCCAACGCCGAAGAACGTACCGAACTCCGCGACGAACTCGCAAGCCAGGCTGGCAACGCCACCGAAGAAACCCGCAAGGACGCCGGTCAGGAAATCGGTGCCGACCTCATGCTCACCGGCACGCTCAACTCCATCGTGGACCAGGAAGGTGGCGAACAGGTCATCTACTACCAGGTCGACATGGAACTCACCGACATCCAGAGCCACAAGAAGGTCTGGATCGGCGACAAGAAAATCAAGAAGTACGTCTCCCAGTCCAGCGTGAAGATGTAAAGCCAGCACTGCAAAGTGCAGTGTGTAATGTGTAGTGCAGAATGGGGCAAAGGGGAAAGCCTTCCCCTCGCCCCGGACCCATTCCGGGGCTACCCCTTCTCCTAGGGGCATCGCCCCTAAAACCCCAACACTTATAACCGGAATCTGGAATACTGCCATGAAGCGTTATCTTCTTCTGCTAGCCGCATTTCTCCTAGCGTCATGCGCGAACAAGTCCATGACGCGATACGACGAACTCGCGCCGACGCTTGAAAAGAAGGGCTTCGAAGCCACCATCGCTACGGTCAAGAAGAAGCAGAAGGACCTTTATGGTTCCAACAGCGAGTTCCTCTACTACTTCGACTTGGGCGTACTGCACCATTACAACAGGAACTTCGACGAGAGTATCAAGGCCTTCGAGAAGGCCGAAAAGATCAACGACGATCTCTACACGAAATCTGTAACGAACGAAGCGGCCGCCATCCTCACGAACGACAATATTCGCCCCTACCGTGCGCGCCCCTTCGAGCTTTTGACCCTGTACGAATTCCAGATCTTGAACTACCTGGCGAAAATGGACCTTGACGGTGCGCTCGTCGAAGTGAAACGTTCCCAGATAGCGATGAACAGGCTCTACCAGAAGGATTCGGACAAAGTAAACGACAACGGATTCCTCCGTTACCTTTCCGCCCTCGTGTACGACCTGGATGACGAAAAGGACGATGCCGCCATCGCCTACTACAAGGCCATCAAGGCTTACGACGAAAGCAAGATGGGCGTCCCGAACGAAGTGTTCGAATTCGTGACCGAAAGCCTGCGTCGCATGGACCGCGAAGACGACATCCGCGCTCTCAAGAAGAAAGAACTCGCAAGCACTCCGAAGGCAACCGCCGTCCAGGAACTGGGCCAGGAAATCATCGTGATCGGCTATGCCGGCCACAGCCCCATCCTTGGCGAGATGTACCTCTCCGGTACGTTCGTGAGCGGCGGCGTGATGAACCTCTACTACAAGGACGGCGAAACCGGGCAACGCAATTCCTTCACGCTCGTGGCACCGCCGGTCGCTGGCGCCGGGAGCAACACCTTCCACATCGGTTTTGCCCTCCCCGAAGTCCGCAAGCACCCGAGCCGCGTCACGCATTTTGAAGTATCGATGGACGGCAAGACCCGCATCAAGCCCGAGAAGGTGATGGACGTGGATAGCGAACTGCGCCGGAACATGGAAGACGAAAAGACTTCCACCATCACGCGCACCGCGGTCAGGGTCACGCTGCGCACCATCGCGGCCCAAAAAGCCAAATCCGCGACCAACACGGGTAACGGCCTCTTCGACCTCGTGAAAAACATCGGTGTCGACCTGGCCCAGGGGCAGCTGGAAAAAGCCGACCTCCGTGTAGGGCTGTTCTTGCCGAATTCCTTCTATATGACCCGCATTCCCGTCGAACCGGGCAGCCACAGCGTGAGCGTTGCCGCCCAGGGGAGCCACGGCGAAACCGTCGGGGTGTACAACTTCGACAAGATTCCCGTCAAGAAGGGCCAGAAGGTCTTCGTCATCGTCCCGGCCATCAAATAGCGGCTATAACGCGCATTTCCCCAAATTTTTGGAAACATTTACAAACAGGCGCCTTTCCGAGGCGCTTTTTTTACGCTTGAAAAGGCAATTTTTAAGTTTTTTGGCTGTCCTTTTCCCCTATTTTTATATAATTTCAAGACACGAGTCTAATTAGGAGAAGTATTATGAACTGCAAAATCCTTATCGCCGCCGCGGCCTTGCTCGCGACCCAGTCCTTCGCCATTATAGGTATTGGCGCACACTATAACCCCGGTTTCGGTACGACCCTGAAAGCCGGCGAAAAGGGCCCCGTTTCTGACGGAATCAGCTTCAGCCACGAAGGTGCCGACGGAATGATGCAGGGATTCGGTTTCAAACTGTGGGTAGACCTCCTCCCGATTATCGACATTGAAGGTACTTTTAACGTCCGTTTCGGTTCTTATGACGCCAGCCTCTATGTCAAGAACCCGGTAGACCAGAGCGAGACGGAAATCCCCCTCGAAATTGAACTGGGCGGCACTCCGTTCGGTATGGCTAACCCGAAGTTCGTCACCATGAACGGCGATATCTCTATCACCTATCCCATCACGACGCTTCCCATTATCCGCCCCTACATCGGCGGTGGCCTTACCATTTTCGCCAACAGCTTCGTCTTGAACCATCCGTTCGTAGCTAGCCTCATCGACGACCCGACCATTGCCGGCATGATCCAAGATGCCGTCGCAAGCGGTGCGGACCCGGCCTTGGCTCAGCAGCAGGCTGATAAATTCCAGGAAGCCGGCGAAGCCCTCAAAAAGCGCGTCCAGGACCAGGCTATGGACGAAGGCGTCAAGACCAGCATCGGTGGTCACGCCCTGATCGGCGTCCGCGCCAAGCTCCCGATTATCCCGATTGCCGCCTACTTCAACACCAAGTTCTACTTCGGTGGCGACTATCCGGAAGAAATCGATCCGGGTATCGTAACCCTGGAACTCGGTCTCGGCTTCGCGATTTAAGCTTCGCGATCTAATAAAGTTTCAAAGGAACAAGGATACAATGTCTCAAAATTCTAGCAGCACCAGCATTCTCATTATCGAAGACGAAATAGCGATTGCCGAAGGGCTCGTAGACCTCTGCGAACTCAACGGCTATTCCGTAAAGCACGTAGCCGACGGCGAAAGCGGCCTTACCGAGGCCCTTTCCGGCCAGTATGGCCTGGTCCTCCTGGACCTCATGCTCCCCGGCATGGACGGCTTTACCGTCTGCGATAAGATCCGTGAAAAGGACAGAAGCCTCCCGATTATCATCCTTTCGGCCAAGAACGCCGACGAGGACATCATCAACGGCCTCAAGTTCGGCGCCGACGACTACATCCCGAAGCCGTTCTCCGTCCCCATGCTCCTTGCACGTATCGAAGCGGTGCTGCGCCGCAGCCGCCAGTCCCTCGAGAACGAAGGCAAGCTCTCTGCCGGCAACCTCCGCGTGAACTTCCGCGAATACACCGGAACCCGCGGCAAGGAAGAACTCGCATTTACCCGTAAGGAAATCGAAATCCTCGAATACCTCTGGAACAACCGCGACCACGCCGTTCCGCGTGCCGAACTGCTCCGCAAGGTCTGGGGTTACGAGAATGCCGAATCCGTAGATACCCGCACGGTCGACATCCACATCACGAAGCTCCGCAAGAAGATCGAGGACGATCCGGCTCACCCGAAGCTCCTCGTCACGTTCCGCGGCGAAGGCTACCAGATGCGTTCGGCCCCTGAATGCGCAAAATCCACGTAATATTCCTGGCGATATTCTTCGTCATTACGTTGCCCCTGGTGGTTCTGCTCCACCAGGCGTATACGCAATTGGAGATTGGTACGAATTCCCTGTACCAAGGCCATGCGATGTTTGTCGCGAACACGCTGAACCAGCAAATCGCTAAAGACCTCGCTATCGAAGACAAGCGTTCGTATTCCGAATACGGATTCATCCGCACCATCCAGGTAATCGGCGGCGAAGAAAACACGCTGTCGGAACTGGTGGATTACCCCATCACGAGCCAGTACGAAGGCCTTATCGGGCACTTCCAGCTCGCCCCGGACAACTCGCTACGCACGCCGTTCTTGCCCGAAGGGCGGTTCGGCGAAATCCTCCTCGAACAGATTTCCCCTGCCGAAAGGACGAAGCGCGAAGAAGTCCGTTTCCGCATCAACAACATCTTGAACGACCTCGGCGTTAAAAACGAAGGCATCGAGGCTACCGCGCAGCCGCGCGATTCCGTGGAAAGCGTCATTGACGCCGTGTACAAGCGCGACCCGAAACTCCACGGCAAGAACAAGAGGAAAAGGAATACGACCGAACGCGCGAACCGTTTCGAACAAACTTCCGAAAAGGAGACATTCGCCTTCGATGCGGAATCGGCCAAGCTCGACAGCACTGACACTCTTGAAATCCCCTTCGAAATCACGCGCCCCCAGGAAGTGGAAATCGAACCCTTCGGGGCCGTATTCAACAAGAACTACATCGTCTTCCGGCGTAACGTGCGCCGCGGCAGCGAACTGTTCGTACAGGGCTTCGTCGTCGACCTGCGCACTTACCTGAGCAGCCTCGTCAAGAACGAAACGCAGTTCTACCCGCTGGAAAAAGACCTCGTCCTCGGTTTCTCAAGCGGTGACACGGACCTCCTGCGGTTCGGTGCCGCCAACGCGACGACGAAAATCCTTTCGGTACCGCTGCTCCCGCCGCTCAACAGCATCTCGCTCAACATGTACATGAAAAAGAGCGAGAACTTCAACAGCAGCGCCCTCTTGCTATTCCTCGGTTTTGTCGTCCTGTTCGTGCTGGCCGCGGGCCTTATCGCCGTCTACCGCTTGACCCAGAGCGAAGTGTCGCTCGCCAAAAAACGCCAGGACTTCATCTCGGCGGTGAGTCATGAACTCAAGACGCCGCTAACCGCCATCAAGGTAAGCGCGGAACTCCTGCAGCAGTACGACAGCAAGATGAGCGAAGAGAAGCGCCTGCAGAAATACAGCCAGATCGCCCGCGAATCGGACCGCCTCACGCGCCTTATCCAGAACGTGCTGAACCTCTCCAAGCTGGACGGCAACCGCTGGGTCGCCAACATCAAGAAGGGCCGCCCGAAGGCCGTACTCGACGACTTCGTCACCATGTATTCGAAGAACATCGAAGACCACGGTTTCGAACTGACCGTATCGTGCGATACCGAAGTCGACAGCGTACAGCTCATGATGGACCGCGATGCCGTGATGCAGATTTTAACGAACCTCGTGGACAACTCGCTCAAGTTCTCCGTCAAGGCGGACTACAAGATGATCGTCATCGAATTGCGCATGGCCGTCGACCACGTGTACCTGGCCGTACGCGACTACGGGCCGGGCATTCCGCAGTCCGAAATGAAAAAGGTGTTCCAGGAATTCTACCGCGTGGAAAACGAAATGACCCGAACCACGCAGGGGACAGGCATCGGACTTTCCATGGTGAAGAAACTCTGCACGCTTTCGAACATGAAAATCGAAATCGAGAACGCAAACCCCGGTCTACGTACCAAAATCCACTTCCCGCCCCTGTCCATCTAGTCGCGTTTTATGTATTTTATGGAGCAGTTGACGGAAAAAAACCGCCCCATTTAATCAGGATTTTTTACCATGACGCAAGAAGACATCCTTCGCAACCCAGAGGAGTTCGACCTCTCCATCGAAACCGTCGGAAAAGGCACACTCAAGTCCCCGATGAAGGGAATCCAGTTCGTATCGGAAGAAGACCGCATCGGCCTTACGACCGACGTTCGCAGGATACAGGATTTCTACAACAAGGGCATCGCGGTCCCTTCGCTCGAGGCCGCCGGCCCGCGCGAAACCATCTTCCATGACCCCGCTTGGACCCGTGCGGGCATCGTGACCTGCGGCGGCCTTTGCCCCGGCCTCAACAACGTGATCAAGGGCCTTGTACAGGTGCTGTGGTTCGACTACGGCGTCCGCAACATCTTTGGCATTCCCTATGGTTACCGCGGTCTCAACCCGCAGTACGGTTACCCGCCCATCACGCTCAATCCGGACGTCGTCGACTCTATCCAGGAAGACGGCGGTACCATCCTCGGCAGCTCCCGCGGAACGCAGGAAGCCTCTGTCATGGTCGACACCTTGATGCGCCTCAACATCAACGTGCTGTTCTGCATCGGCGGTGACGGCACGCTCCGCGGCGCCCACGCGATTGCCGAAGAAGTCAAGAAGCGCCGCCAGCCCATCTCGATTATCGGCATCCCGAAGACCATCGACAACGACTTGAACCTCATCGACAAGACCTTCGGTTTCGAAACGGCCGTGCTGAGCGCCACCGACGTGATTACCAGCGCCCATAACGAAGCAAACGGCGCCTTCAACGGACTCGGCCTCGTGAAGCTCATGGGCCGCGATTCCGGCTTTATTGCCGCCTATGCGGCGCTCGCCACCACCGTCGTGAACTTCTGCCTCGTTCCCGAAGTTCCCTTCACGCTGGAAGGGCTGTTCAAGGCCCTCGAAAGCCGTTACGCCAGCGGCAAGACGCACGCCGTCATCGCCGTAGCCGAAGGTGCCGGACAGGACCTGTTCAAGGACCAAAAGGAACGCCGTGACGCGAGCGGCAACATCTTGAAGAACGACATCGGCGAATTCCTCACCGAAAAGATCAAGGAACACTTCGACAAGGTCGGCAAGGAAATCAACATCAAGTACTTCGACCCGAGCTACATGGTCAGGAGCATCCCCGCCAAGGGAACCGACGCCATCTTCTGCTTCCAGCTCGCCGAAAGCGCCGTACACGCCGGCATGGCAGGCAAGACCGACATGGTCGTCGGTAGCATGAACGGGGAATTCACCCACGTGCCTATCGAATACGCCGTGAACGAAAGGAAGAAGATCAACCCCAATGGAACGCTCTGGCACGCCGTGCTCGGTGCGACCCGCCAGCAGGACTATTTCGCCGGCAAGGGGAAGGGGAAGGTCTAGCTTGGGCCACCTGAAAAAATCGCTTTGCGCGCTGTTGCTGTGCGCCATGGCCTCCATGGCGAATAGCGACTTGGCATTCGCCGACTCCTGCTACACGGCAAGAGCCGACCGTGCCGATGGAGAAAAGGCCGACGCCCACAACGCGGCCTTGATGAAAGACGCCTACCGCAAGGCCATGCACGATTCCTCCGTGCGCGAAAGAGCGACCGAAGGTTACGTCAAAAGCTACTACTTCGCGTTCCGCTTCGTCCCCTTCAACAAGAACAAGAGAAGCGTCCACCTCGACTCGCTCAAGAACATCTCCGAAGCCGCCTACAAGAAATTCCCGAAGAACAAGGAAATCGCGCACATCTACGCCTCGACACTTTCGATGTGGGGCGCCGAAAAGAACCCGCTCGCCGCCGTAAAGGAAGGCGTTGCCGCCAAGGTTCGCGACGTGGCGACAGTCTCCAACGACTACCAGATTCTCGGGCGCGCACACCAGTTGCTCCCCTATATCCCGATTATCCTTTCGTGGCCCGACAAGGCGCTCGCCGACAAGTACCTGGCCATGGCGCTACAGCAAGACCCGAAGGACTTGTACAACTACTTCTTCTTGGCAGAACTGCGCTTTGACCAGAAGCGCTATGCCGACGCGCTCAACTTGATTGAACGCGGACTCTCGCGCGGAATACGTACAAACTATTTCCTTGAAGACAAGCGCGGTCGCTGGAAGCTCAAGGAACTCCAAAAGAAAATCAACAGCAAGTTGGACAAAAAGTAGGCCTGGGATTCCAAGCCTTTTTTTGTATCCCCAGAATACGCCTTTGTGTTCTGAGACAGCTTTTTTAACTACATACAAACTAATATTTGATGTTTTTTAACAAAATTATGCGATTTTGTGTTCTAAAGCCATTGTACAGACCGTTTCAATTAGGTATTTTTATTAATATGAAGCCAATCACCGAATACACAGACTACCGGAAGGTCATCCAGGACTTTTTCGACGAAAAAAAGCGCACGTCGGCTTTTACGTGGCGCGATTTTGCCAAGTCAGCGGGCTTTTCATCGGCGGTCTTCCTCAAGTACGTTTGCGAAGCAAAAAAGAACCTCAGCCACAGGGGAGCCATATCCGTAGCCTCCGCAATGGGGCTGACCGGTTTCGACGCCACCTATTTTTATTCAATGGTCGCCTACGGCACAGCAAAGACGGACGAGGACAAGAAAAAAATATTTGAAGAAATGCGAGCCATGGCAAAGGAACGCAAGGTCAGGATTCTCGGCGCCAACGAGTTCGACTACTACAAATCCTGGAAAAATTCCGTCATACGCGAGCTTGCCCCCGCAATGCCCGGCGCAAAGCCTTCCGAAATGGCCAAGGCATGCAAGCCCTTGATTTCTACCGACGATGTTATCGAAGCCCTGGCCTTTTTGCAGAAATTGGGCCTGCTGGAAAAGGATTACGATAACGTATACCACCAGACCAACAAGGCCATCGCCCTGGGCGTCTCCGACGCCGTCCCGCTCGCCGCAAGAAGCCTGCAGCGCCAAATGGGATCATTCGCCCTGGACGCCATCAGCCTTCCGCTTTCCGAAAGAGACATGTCCGGCATCACCATGGGAATTACCCGCAAAGGGTACGATAAAATCGTGGCCGCGCTGGACAAATTCCGGCACCAAATTGCAGCCATCGTTGCCGAAGACGGCGATACAGAACAAGTCTATCGCCTGAACCTACAATTTTTCCCGTTAACCGCGAAAGTTCGGGGAGGAAACTGATATGATCGCTACTCTTATTTTGTTTTTTGCATCCCTGCTGTTCCTAGGGTGTTCCGATAGCGAGGTTGCGGGCGGCACCAGTATAGATCAGGGTATCGTGGCCCTCGAGAAATGGAAAGTCGAAGGCGTGTCCCAGAAGGGGCCCTTTATTACCGGCTCTACGGTAAGCGTCCTGGAACTGGGTGGAAACTCGTTGCTTCAAACGGGAAAAGTATTCAAGTCGTCCATTAAGAGCGACAAGGGAGATTTTGTCGTCTCGGGCTCCTCACTCGCCTCGCAGTACGCCCTGCTAGAAGTGAACGGCTATTACCGCAACGAAATCACCGGGAAAAAGTCCTCGGGACCGCTGACATTGAACGCCATCACTGATCTTAGCAACCGCAAGAACGTCAACGTCAATCTGCTCACCCATCTGGAATTTGAACGGGTGAAGAAGTTGGTCGCCGAAGGGAAATCCGTCGCGGACGCCAAGGCCCAAGCGGAAAGAGAAATCCTTGAAACCATGGCCATGAACGAATCCAGCGGCGCCTTCGAAGACCTGGACATCTTCAAATCCGGCGAAGGCAACGCAAAGCTCTTGGCCATAAGCATCTTGCTGCAAGGCGACGAGGACGTTGCCGGATTCACGGAACGCCTAGGGAAGTTCTCGATGGAACTCGCCCGAAGCGGCTCGTGGAACGATTCGGTGACAAGAACCACCATTGCGGACTGGGCTTACGAAATGGAACTGCTCAACGATTTCCATGACGACGAGCCCGACGAAGACGATTCTGGTCACGGCTTTTCCGGTATCAGGGAAAACATTCTCAAATGGGGCATTTCCGATTCCCTGCCCGACTTCGAGAAGTATGCCAACCAGTTCTGGGCCGACAACTACGGGCTCGGCAAGTGCAGCGATTCCAACAAGGGCGATACCGCCGTGAACACGAACGCCCTGAGCAAGCGATATGGGGAATACTTTGTCTGCGACAGTGCCAAGTGGGTTTTCGCCAACAAAAGGACCAGCAACTACAAGGGAACATACGGAACCTTGATCGACGAAAGGGACGGACACACCTACAAGACTGTTAAAATCGGGAAACAGGTATGGATGGCCGAAAACCTGAACTATAACTACCAAACAGAAATAACCCACTCCCTCTGTTACCAGGATTTGGAAGAAAACTGCACCAAGTTCGGCAGATTCTACCCCTTCGCGGCTGCAGTTGATTCTGCCGGACTGTTCAGCGACGGGGGCCTCGGTTGCGGCCATGCTGATGATGCCCGTAGCGACAATTGCACCCTGAAAGACTCTCCTCGGGGAGTCTGTCCAGAAGGATGGCACCTCCCCTCGAAAAACGAATGGGAACAACTACTCACGACGGTAGGCGGGGCGGTCAAGGCGGCAACCGTATTGAGAACGGCCGACGGAATCGGCACTGACGACTACGGTTTCAACATTATCCATACCAATAACATAGAGGGCTATTACAACGGCGTATTTTACTGGGCGACATCGGGAGTAAAATCGTACGGTTTATATTCCTGTCTCCTGATTTTCAACATAGATCAGGATAACATAGCCTCCCCCAATTTCCAATGCGGCTTTAATCCAAACACAGCTTTTCCCGTCCGTTGCATAATAGATTGATTTCGTCTCATAAAAAATTTTCAAAAAAGGACCATCGCATGAAACCCATATATATCTTATCCTTGACCGCCTTGATCTTCTGGGGTTGTTCCGACAACTTTACAAGTGAAACCGAAATAGAAACAAAAAGCCAGCCTCTCGGAAAATGGAACGTCGAAGGCGTATCCCAGAAAGGCCCCTTCGTTACAGGTTCCACGGTAAACGTTTTGGAACTCGAAGGAAATTCGTTGATCCAGACGGGAAAGATATTCAAGTCGTCCATCAAGAGCGACAAGGGCGATTTTTCCATCGAAGGCAACGAACTCGCTTCCCAATACGCTTTGCTAGAAGTGAACGGCTACTATCGCAACGAAATCACCGGGAAAAAGTCTTCGGGACCGCTGACACTAAACGCCATCACCGACCTCAGCAACCGTGAAATCGTCAATGTCAACCTGCTCACTCACTTGGAATACGAACGCGTGAAGAAACTTGTCTCCGAAGGGAAATCCGTCACCGACGCCAAGGCCCAAGCCGACAGAGAAATCCTTACGACCATGGCCATGAACGAATCCAGCGACGCCTTCGAAGATCTAGACATCTTCAAGTCCGGCGAAGGCAACGCGAAGCTTTTGGCCATAAGCATCCTGCTGCAGGGCGACGAGGACGTTGCCGGGCTCACAGAACGCTTGGGAAAATTTGCCATGGAACTGGCCGAGAACGGCTCCTGGAACGACCAGGCAACAAGAACCGCCGTTGCGGACTGGGCCTGCGAAATGGATCAGCGCAACATGTACGGAACTGTCAAGGAGAACATCCTCGGCTGGGGCTTCTCCGATTCCCTACCCGACTTCGAAAAAAATATCAGCATGTTCTGGGCCGACAACTACGGGCTCGGCAAGTGCAGTAACTCCAACATGGGCGACACGACTCAAAACATGAACCCCTTGAGCAAGCGAACAGGCGAACAATTTGTCTGCAACGGGGTCCGCTGGGAGTCCACAAACAAGAATTCAAGCAACTACAAAGGCGTTTATGGAACCTTGACTGACGAAAGGGACGGACATACCTATAAGACCGTCCAAATCGGCGAACAGGTATGGATGGCCGAAAACCTGAACTACGACTACCAAACCGAAATAACGCACTCCCTTTGCCACGAAAACAAGCAAGAAAACTGCGACGCTTATGGAAGGCTCTACCCCTTCGCGGCAGCCGTCGATTCGGCCGGGCTGTTCGGCAACGGGGGTCTCGGTTGCGGCGGTAACGGTTTCGTTGCAAGTCCTGCCGCTAATCTGACAGAATCTTCGCGAGGTGTCTGTCCCGAAGGCTGGCACCTGCCTTCAAGAGGCGAGTGGGAACAGCTCATTGAAACTGTCGGTGGAGAAGACGTAGCGGCAAATGCATTGATAGCTGCTGACGACTTCAGCTCGGACGAATACGGGTTTAACTCCTATAGTGCAGGATTCTATGCCTACGGCTCTGGATTTCTTGACTATGTCGGTTCCAACAGCGCCACTTATTGGACATCCACACCCTATGAAATGGAACTTGCGGGAGGACTCTTCAAAACGACCCGTATAGAGATTGAACCAGACGCGGTAAGCTTCCAAATCCACGATTTAGGATATTCATTTGCCGTCCGCTGCGTCATGGATTGATCAACCGAACAAACGCCCCGCCTCAAAACGCCATCAGCAAGTTTAGCCCGCCACCGCCGTGGATAACGTCCACCGAGGGGAACAGCGATATCTGCACGGATTCCCCTTTTTCGCGGTGGTGACGCATGTTGTAGTACTTGAGGTCGCGCTTGTACACGTCACGCTTTTTCGCATGCTCCTTGCGCAAGCTGTACGTGTATACATTGTAAGCCAAGATAGGAATTCCCGCCATGTAGAGCGGTATTGAAAAAATCAGGGCGACAAAGCCTGTCGACTCGTCGACAAATTCATCCCACCTATTGTTCTCTTTGTCATGGCGCCTCAAAAAATATATCCCGCCGAACAGGCAGGCCGTCCCTAGCCCTACAAGCGTAGTCCCGCCGACAATGCCCAAAATGTTACGGCCATAATGGGCATCCTCGTCTTCCATATCAATAAGGTGTTCGTAAATCTTGGTGCTATCGGGCAAGGGCTGACGCTTAGAGGCCTTGCCATGCGCAAAAGCCACCCCCACAAACGCGAGGGAAAATATGATTATCCATATTTTGCTCATCCTTCCTCCCCAACCTCCAACAAATTAACATAAAAATCCTCTCCCGTACGGGAGAGGACAGACAAATTAGCGGCCTATGCTTTTTTTGTTGATTTAGGTCAAGGATTTTTGCACGTTTTTAACGCAAGCATCCCTTAACCAGCCTGCACGGCGGTCAAAGCAATCGTATAGACGATGTCTTCAACGAGCGCACCGCGGGAAAGGTCGTTCACCGGCTTGGCCAAGCCCTGGAGCATGGGGCCGATGGCGATGGTGCCCTGGGCGCTACGCTGCACGGCCTTGTAGCCGATGTTACCGGCAGAGAGGCTCGGGAACACGAACACGGTCGCCTTGCCGGCGACGGTGCTGCCCGGGGCCTTGAGGGAACCCACGCTCGGCACGGTCGCCGCGTCGTACTGGAGCGGACCGTCCACGAGCATCTCGGGGCGGGCTTCCTTCACAATCTTGGTGGCTTCGCGTACGAGGTCGGCATCCGGACCCTTACCGCTGTTCATCGTGCTGTAGCTGAGCATCGCGACGCGGCTGGGGAGGCCAAAGGCCTTCGCGGTGTCGTCGCACTGCATGGCGATACCGGCAAGCTCTTCGGCGGTCGGGTTCAGGTTGATAGCGCAGTCGCCGTAGATGTAGGTCTTGCCGGGCATGCACATGAAGAACACGGAGCTCACGGACTTCACACCCGGAGCGCACTTGATCACCTGCAGGGCAGGGCGGAGCGTATCGGCGGTGGAATGGATGGCGCCAGAGACGAGGCCGTCCACTTCGCCCATCTTGAGCATCATGGTGCCGAGCATCACATTGTCGGCAAGGGCGGCGCGGGCCTGGTCTTCGGTCATGCCCTTCGACTTGCGGAGTTCCACGAGCGTCGGCACGTACTTTTCGGCGAGTTCGGCGGTGGGTTCGATGATTTCGATATCGGCCGGAAGGGCAACGCCCTGTTCCTTCGCGACAGCGGCAATTTCATCCTTCTTGCCGATGAGCACCGGCACGGCGATGCCGCGGTCAATCACGAGCTTCGCAGCCTGCACGGTACGCGGTTCAGATCCTTCGGGGAGCACGATCCTCTTCTTCGCCTTGGAAGCCTTGAGCAAGAGCCCGGCGCGGAACATGGCCTGGCTCGTCTTGCGTTCGGCGGGCTCGGCAGCGAGGTCTTTCGCAAGGCACTTGGGGCAAGCGAGCAAACGGCAGGGGCAGAACAGGTCGGCGTCTTCGCCATCGGAATAAATCTTTGCATCGAGGGCGGTCGCGAGCGTGTCGTTGAACTTCTGGGCCATCACGTCGCTCATGCCCGTAGCGCCTTCGACCACGACGGCGTCCACGGAATCAAAGTCCTGCTTGAGGAAGTCGGCCGCGATCTTTTCCATAAGCACGGCGGAATTGTGGGCCTTGAGTTCCTTCACGGCTTCGGCGCCGTTCACGCAAGGCTTGTAGGCGGCGGCAATCAGACCGGCGTCGGCCACGGCATCCATGACTTCCTTGACTTTTGCTTCCATGTTGGCAGAAGCGACCAAATAGACTCGATTCATAGAATAACTCCTATTTTTTAAATATCCGCCCCTAAAATTAGGTTTTTGTTTTAGCGTAAATTCGCGGTTATTGTAAAGATTTAACCTTTATTAATAAAGTTTTACACTCCCCAGAAAGAAAAACCTCGCTTTACATTGTAAAAAAATTATCTTTAAGTCCATCTAGGATAAGAGGTTACGTTAGGGAATTGGAGATTCGGATGAGGTTTACCAGCCTACTCCGGAGCTTGGCATTGTGCTTGGCTCCGTTTGTTGTTTTCTCGAATGCCGCCGACTATGTGGCGGTCGCACACGTCTTTTACGACGGTAATTCCCTCTATTACGCTGACAACGAGTCCAATTTCAAGTACCAGTCCCTCACCAAGGAAGAGGACGGCTATTTCACCATCTACTTCACGCAGGAACGCCTCGAAGGTTCCGACAGGCAAGGCCGTGAAGACGTGCGCCAATTGCGCTTCGGCTTGAGCTGCAACGGCAACACCTGCCGCAAGAACTTGAACGAAGGCCACGAACCCTTCCTCTCCGAACTTTTCCCCGATTACAAGAACGGCGTCGATGACCAGCCCATTGCCGAAATCTGGATTATCATCAACGACGACAGCACCCTTACCCTTTCCAAGACAAAGCCCGATACGCAGCCCGTCTCCGAAAAGAAGGTCATCCGCTTTTTCCCGACCTGGACCAGCACGAACGCCATCATGTACGTGAACGGCCTCGACGAAAACTTCATGACGGCCGTCCCCAATTACTGCGGATGGTTCGAAGCCAAGGTCACCCCGCCCAAAGACGACAAGTTCACCGTATTCTTCAAGCAGACCATCGGCGGAACGTTCGTCGGCAACGAGGGCGTCACCAAGGATTCCATCTCCATCGAGAACGAAATCGATCTCGACTCCGTGCTGAAGGAATCGGACACCGTCTGGGTATACGCCTACCAGTTTGGCGCCCCGGACATCTCCACGAAATACCCGGAAGTCCTCGGCGATTGCCCCATCAAGAACCTCCCCGTCATGATGTTCGACTGGTATGACGGTTCCGTGAACTCCGATGGCAGCGAAGACGGCCTCTATGACCGCAAGAAGGGCGCAGGCCGCAACGGTTTCGATGCGCGCGGCGTCCCCATGTTCGGCGAAGGCACCAACCTGGACTTCGGCCAGGGCGGCTGCGAAGGCAACCCCATGACCGGCATGGTCGAAAAGGAACTCGGTGCAAACGGAGTCCCCGTAATGGCCTCCGACTTCCCCAGCGGTTGTAAGAATTCGACCCACTTGAACGAATGGTTCCTGCCGCAAGTCATCGCGACCGACGACGCCGGCAACGAATACACGAACGTCACCTGCCGCGAAATCAGCCTTTCCTTGACCGATGACGGCTTCTGGTACGCCCAGGTCGACGACGAAAGCCCCGAAGGCGGCCTCTTCCTGCTCGACGACTTCCGCTACTTGGACAGCGCCCAGACCGTCGAAAACGTCCACTACGACTCCATCGTGGGCCTCGAAGTGAACGGCAAGCGCGAATACCACAACTACAGCTTCGCCATGAAAATCCAGGCCACCTTCCAGTACGTGAAGGGGCAGTACTTCGAATTCAACGGCGACGACGACGTGTGGGTGTTCATCGACAACAAGCTCGTGGTCGACATCGGCGGCCAGCACAAGAAAGTCAAGAAATCCGTCGACCTGGACAAGCTCGGCCTTATCGAAGATTCCACCTACAACTTCCACATCTTCTACGCAGAACGCAAGCGCGAAGCCTCGAACTTCATGATGCGTACCTCCATCGACCTGCATGTGGAATCGAGCATGTTCCTCACCGATATCTCGGACGATCCGGACCTCATCAAGAAGGAAGTCTGGCAAAAGATCCGCGAACGCGTGCTCGCCTGCGACTTCTCTTCGGAACCCGAAAAGGAATCCACCGAACTCGGACCGTCGAACTTCGTGTTGTTCGGGCGTAGCCTCGATTCCAAGGGCATCCCGCTCAACGTCCTCGACTCCCTCTACTACAGCGGCATCACCATCGGCAACGACTACACGTTGCTCACCATCGACCCTAAGGCCATCAGCAAGGCACAGGCCCTGCCGCCGGGAACCTACTTCGTGCGCGTCTCGCTCAAGACGAACCCCGCCGACTACAAGGACGTCTACTTCACCGTCGACCCGTACGAACTGCCGAACATCGCCTACGCAAGCATCACCGACTCGAGCTACTGCATCTTGGACATCGAATCCGAAGAAGGCGACTCCCTCTGCTTCAGCCAGTACTGGGCGCCCTTCGGTACGGATTCCAGCCGCGACGTCTCTAGCGATACGCTGCCGGTCAACCTGAACCTGAACGAAAAGATGTGGGCAGGCAGGCTCTACCAGGTGAACATCATGTACGCCGAAGACTGGGCCATTATGTACAGCGGCATCAAGGCCACCATTTCCATGTCCGACACCCTGCTCGTCGCTTGCGATTCCGTCGGCAACGTCATCAAGGAAGTCGTCCTGGATTCCGGCCGCGCTACCTTCTACATCAAGGGCTTGGGCGAAGTCGTGAACGCGACCATGACCGTCAAGACCGCCGCCAAGAACGAAAGCGTCGCCTGGACCAAGATCAACCTGAAGGAACCGCCCGTACCGCAAATCGAAAGCGCCTACATGTACGACCGCAACGGTGACGGACGCGCCGATAGCGTGTGGATCCATTTCAAGAAGGCCCTGGGCGGCTCGAACGTGCTCGACTCCATCCACTTCACCTTCGGTACGACCGACAGCGCCTACCATAAGGCGTCGAGCAGCCAGCACAAGATTACCTACAAGGACGGCGATTCCGTCGCGACCATCACCTCTGCCGGCAACAGCTTCAGCCCGGCCATCTTCACCGGAGGCTCCTCGAAGCCCTATACCGGCAAGCTGGACATCTATTACACCTACATCGACGAAGAGACCGGCAAGGAGGCCATATTCCCCGTTGACGGCCCGCTGATGGACAAGGTCGGCCCCGTCATCACCTCCGCCGAAATCCAGATATCATCCGAAGGCAACAGCGAACTCAAGCTCACGTTCAGCGAAGGCATCATCGACGACGGCAAGAACGCCAACCTGTTCATGTTCCGCAGCAGGGGAGGCGAAGGCCAAAGCTCGAACCTGATCGCTCCGGCGCACATCAAGACGACCCCGGCGAACCAGTGGACCCTCGTGTTCGTCAAGAGCAAGATTACCGACGTGGTTCCCGCCGTCGGCGACTCCGTGAGGTTCGCACCGCCCTCCATAGGCGGCCTCGCGCTCGACCTCGAAGAAGTCCCGCCGCACGAGCTGAACCCCTGGGTACGCATTACCGGCGAACAGAGCGTGCGTATTACGAGCCCGACCGTCGTGGACCTCGACAGGAA
This sequence comes from Fibrobacter succinogenes, assembly GCA_902768325.1. GTDB lineage: Bacteria > Fibrobacterota > Fibrobacteria > Fibrobacterales > Fibrobacteraceae > Fibrobacter > Fibrobacter succinogenes_A. The sequence goes on along the minus strand of CACXKY010000007.1, from coordinate 13,845 downwards.
CGCCCCGACATTCGACAGCGCCCGCGTCATCATGCGCAGCGACACCGCCACCATCCCCAAGCTCGTCCCCAACGGCGGCGGACTTACGGCCAAGCAGGTGGCGGCCATCTACGGCACGCAGGGCCATTACCTGGGTGACCTCGACATGGGCGAACTCGTCAAGAACGAAATCGCCGAAATCGTGAAGGCCATCCAGTCCACCTCCAGCTACGTCGACAAGAACGCAGCCGAAAACGGCGAATCGTCCGAGCCGTACACCATCGAGGACATCCTCACCATGGTCAGCAGCGGCAAGATATCCATCGACGACGCCCAGGAACGTTTCGGCCTGAGCGACATCATCGTGGAAGCCTACGAAAACGGCCTCTTGACCCTGGATAACCTCCACTACTACGCAAGCGGTACCGAGGAAGACATCCAGATGATCGCGCAAACCGTCGCCGCCCATACGGAAATGAAGTACGAGTCGCATTACTACACCAGCCTCGGGCACTTCGTGAACATGCATTCCGGCTCGATTTCCTGTACCGATTCCATCTTCAAGCAGGACGGTGCAGAAAACTGCCTCGATAGCGAAGGCCGCTTCTTCCTCGCCTGGAGCATGCGCGCCACGAACGGCCGAATTGCCGGCACGGGAGTCTACATCGCGCGCCTGGAACTGAAGGTCACCGTCAACGGCAAGAGCATCAGCAACCAGACTAGGGACTTCCTCTGGGGCGTACGCCACGGAAGGATCAGCAAATCGGACCTCGGGCTGTAATTTTAACGTTAATTTTTACACGCTTTTTTGTAGTTTAATAAAATTTACGCAATTGTTTCTTTCTACAATTGCTTATTCTTACACAATTTCGCCACTTTGTAAACTTCTGTATACATTCCATATAAAAGATAAATAAAAAATAGTTGACTTGGGCCAAATAAAAAGCGATATTTACTATGTGACGCTCCCGACAAGGGTCGGGGTAATTAAAGGAGCGGTGGGAATGTGGTATAGATTCCTTTTAAGGGGACTAGTATTGTGCCTAGTCCTCGCTTTGTCAGCAGAAGCACAAATCGGCGGCCGCGGCGGAGCCGGTGGAAGAGGCGGAAGAGGCGGTACAACGCCCGATATGAACGGAACCGGGAATACGGTTATCCGTTTTATGCCTACATGGACAAACACGAACGCGATCCTCATCCAGGGTGGCGAAGAAACGGTCATGACCGCAGTCAAAAACTACTGCGGTTGGTTCCAGGCCAAGACGACGGCACCCGCAAGCGGTTTCAAGGTCCGCTTCAAGCAGACCATCGGTAACCTCTACGTGGGTACCCACGGTATCGAGAAGGTCGCGACGGGTGCACTCCCGGTAGGCGAAGAAATCACACTGGATACGATGGCGGCCAAGACCGACACCATCTGGATTATCGCCAACCCGGATACGTTGGCCCCGGAGGTCTACTCCACCTACCCGCAGCGCTTAGGCGAATGCCCGGTGAAGACCTTGTCCGTGATGATGTTCGACTGGCTTCATGGTAGCAAGGGCGATGGCGGAGTCTCCACAAGGACAAGAACCAACAGGGACTCCACGACCACCACGGAAACGACCTACGGAAACGGCGCCAAGGACCAGAATCCGGAGCTTGGCGGTGCTCATCCCGACCTCCTCATGGCCTACATGATCAGCAACGATTTCGGTAGCGGCGGCTGCGGCGGTAGCAATACCCAGGACAAGAACCGCATGGGTTATATGGCTGGCATGGTGGAACCGACGCTCGGTCAGGGCAATGTCCCGACGCGCAAAAGTACGGGCTTCCCCGAAAACTGCCGGCTGACGGATTATCTCGACTTCTGGTTCCTGCCCGTGACCATCGGTAAGGATGCCGCCGGCAAGGAATACACCAACGCAACTTGTCGAGACGTTCAGCTCGACATGACCGACGATGGTTTCTGGCTCGGGCAGAAAGACGACCAGAGCCCCGAAGGCGGTTTCTTCCTGCTTGATGACTTTGAATACCTTGACGCGGCGAATACCGTGAAGAACCCCATGTTCGACCAAGAAACCGGACATGGCAAGAGGCACAACTTTGGCTTCACCATGAAGGTCCAGGCGAAGTTCGAATACGTGAAGGGCCAGTACTTTGAATTCTTCGGCGACGACGACGTGTGGGTGTTCATCAACAACCGCCTCGTGGTCGACCTCGGCGGCCAGCACCAGCAGGTGTTCGGTTCTGTGGACCTCGATACCCTCGGCCTCGTTGAAGGCCAGGAATACCCGTTCCACATCTTCTACGTGGAACGCCACGTTTCCTCTTCCAACTTCATGATGCGCACGTCCATGGACCTGCACACCGAATCGAGCATCTTCCTCACGGGCAACGTAGTCGCCACCGTGAAGAACTTCGACATCTGGCAGGTGGTCAAGAAAGATGCGCTTTCCTGCGACTTCAACGCGAACGCACTTGCCGAAGTCGATACCGTTGAAGGCCCCTCGAACTTCCGCCTTATCGGTGGAAACCTCGGCGAAAAGGGCGTGGAACTCGGCGTCGGTACCCACTACGAAGGTATCACCATCGATCCGAGTACGGCACGCTTCAGCATCGACTCCACGAAGATCGTAGAAAACTACGCTCTCGGCCCCGGCCATTACGAACTGATCATCACCCTCAAGGCCGACCCGAGCCAGTCTACCAGGGTGTCCATCACGGTGCCGCAATACAACGTACCGACCATCGTCTTCACCGACGAAAAGAAGAAGAAGGTATACGGCAAGGAAATCAGCGGCGATACGCTGCAGCTCGGCCGCTGGGCATACGAAATGTACGAAGTTAACGTCAAGTTCGAAGAAGACTGGGCGGAAGTCACTACGTACAATAAGATTCTGAACATCTCCATGTCGAACCCGCTCGTGGGCATTTTCGACAAGGACGGGAATCCCATCAGCAAGGTGACGCTTGATTCCGCGAGCAAGAGCGCGACGTTCTACGTGATGGCAAACGGCCCCGTAACCGACGCGACCCTGCAAGTGAAGGGCGCCGCGGCCTCGACGGCTATCTGGACGAAACTCAAGTTCGACGAGCCGCCTATCCCGCATGTGCAGCTCGCAACGCTCTACGACCGTAACGGCGATGGACGCGGCGACAGCCTCCACATCACCTGGGACAAGGCGTTCGACTCGCAGAACATCTTGACCGCGCTGCAGGTAAACTTCGGTGAAGACCATCCGGAACAGAAGGTGAAGCCCTTCAACGGCAAGACCCTGGAACTTACTTCCGGCGCCTGCCAGCCGGACAAGGCTTGCGGATTCGGAAGCCTCGTGTTCACCGGTAGCAATTCCGGCGTATTCACCGGCTACATGACGACCTATATCACCTATAGGGAAAACGGCAAGGACTATCACTTCACCATCCGCAACGAACCCGTGAGCGATGGCGTGAACCCGATTATCAAATCCGCCGTCAAGAAGATTTCGGATGCAACGAACCATATCTTGACGCTCACCTTCAGCGAAGCCATTACCGACTCCGTCAAGAAGTACTATGCGGATATGTTCCAGTACACCTGCGTCCGTTCCGGTGTCGCGGCCGAACCGATCAAGGCGACTTCGCAGACGGCCGAATCGGCGAACATGATGAGCATTATCTTCGTGGGATCCTCCGTAAGCCAGGTGATTCCCTCCGTGGGCGACCTCGTGCGCTTTACGCCGGGCAACCACATGACGGCCGAAGACCTCTCGAAGAACAGGGCGCACAAGAACAACCCGTGGGTAAGCATCACGGGTGAACAGGAAATGACCATTTCCAGTGCGGGCCTCGTAACGCTCGACCCGTCCAACCCGATCGTACAGAGCGATTCCTCGACCGTGCCCAAGCTCGTGACCGAAGAATCCAAGGGCGTCGAACAGGTGGCGGCTGAATACGGTGTACAGGGTCACCTCGTGAGCTTCGACGTCGGTACGCTTATCAGCGACCAGACGAAGGAAGACATTGCCGAACTGGATGCCTTCATCAACCAGCTCATGAACAGCGGAACCTTCGACACGACCATCACCAAGATGAGCGTGGCCGAGGCAACGGCAAAGCTTATCGACGATATCAAGAACGATAGGCTCGGTGGCGCCTACGGCATCAGCGAAGAAGTGCTCGACGCCATCAAGGAAGGCAAGATTACCGCTAGCAACCTCACCACCAGTCCGATGCTTTCCGACGACGACAAGCGCGCGTTCAACGAACTCGTCAACACGAGCATCACGAACAGCATCGATACCACCATCACCTCGAGCCTCGCCAAGTACGCCACGGCGGAAGCGGTATTCGAAGCGATCAAGAACGGTACGATTTCGACGGATAAGCTGAGGGATGCCGGCGTGAGCGAACGCGTCATCAACGCCATCAAGAACGACAAGCTCACCGCCTCGAACCTCGATGCATTCCGCAGCGGCGACTCCACGCTGATTTCGCCCGAGCAGGTGCACCTGAGTTACAAGACGCACTACTACTCGCACCTCGGCCACTTCGTGGGCGGGCAGTCCGGCAAGATCGGCTGTGAAGACCCGGTGTACAAGGAAGACGACCCCGATGCGAACTGCATTACCAATAGCGGCAAGATCTTCCTCGCTTGGAACATGCGTAGCAACAAGGGCAAGCTGGCCGCCACGGGCGTGTACATCGCAAGGCTTGAATTCAAGATTACGATTGACGAAGAAGTCATCAAGCATACGACACGTGACTTCTTGTGGGGCGTTCGCCGCGGCAAAGAGAACGGCATAACGCTCGACCCGACGAAATAAAAATCTCACTGCTTCAAACTGGCGCCCTGCAAAAGGGGCGCCTTTTTTTATCGAGCCTTTTATATCGAAAAAGCGCTCCGGGGTTTCCGGGGCGCCTTCAATTTTTACGCAAGCCGTCACGCTACACGTTGTTGAACTGGTCCGTGATGTCTTCCTTGTTCTTGTCGTACATCCAGAACTGGCTCACATGGGCGTACTCGTCTTCGACGAGGTTGATTTTCATGTTGTGCTTGGCTTCCAGATAACGGTAGATGCGCAAGTCGTCCTTGCAGAGTTCGTCCACCAGGCGCGGACTTACAACCAAAGTAACTTCGCGGAGCTTACCCTTGGCATAGGCGCGGGACATCCAGCGGTCGATCATGCCGAGCGTGGATTCCAGCGTGGCAATGCGGCCACCGCCATGGCATACCGGGCAGAGTTCCGTCTTCTCGGTCATGAGGTTCACGCGCACGCGCTTGCGGGTCACTTCCATCACGCCGAACTGGCCAATCTGCGCGGGGCTGATCGGCGCCTTGTCGCGGCGGATAGACCTGCGGAATTCCTGGAACACGGCCTCGCGGTCGCTATCCGAATTCATGACGAGGAACTTGATGATGATAAGGCCACCCACGTCCCTAAGGCGCAGCTGCTTCGCAATCTCGCGGCAGGCGAGGAGGTTCGTCTCGAGGGCGACCTTGTTCGAATCCTTACCGCGGTTACGGCCCATGTTCACATCGATGGACACGAGCGCTTCCGTCTGTTCGATAACGAGGTTGCCGTTGTTGCCGAGCGGGATGCGGCGCTGCAGGGAGCGTGCGTATTCATTCTCAATCTTGAAATGTTCGAAGAGGCTTTCGCTCTTGTTCCAGAGCTTCACCTTGTCGAGCTTGTCCGGAGAAAGCACCTTCAGGTAATCGCGCAGGGCGAGGTATTCCTCGCGGTTGTCGATGTACACGAAGTCGGTATTCTCGCCGAAGTATTCGCGGACGGTCTGTTCGATGGAATCGGATTCCTCGTAGATACACGTTTCCGGAGGCTGGCAGGCGAAGTTGTACTTCGTCTGTTCCCACTTGCTTTCCAGTTCGCGCATCTGCTTCTGGATTTCGAACTCGGACTCGATAAGGCCGTTCGTACGCACGATATAACCCACGTCGCGGGCCTTGAGGCGGCGGACCACCTTCTTGAACTCGCGGCGCTTGGCGGGGTCGCGTTCGCGCTTGGAAACGCCGATGAAGTTCGTCCCCGGCATACACACGAGGAAACGTCCGGCAAAGCTCAAATGCGTCGTGAGTCGGGCGCCCTTGGTGCTGATCGGTTCCTTCACCACCTGCACCATGATCTCCTGGCCTTCCTTCAGGATCTCGTCGATAGAGATTTCCTTGGACGGGCCGCCTTCGTCGTCGTCGTCACCGTATTCGCGGCGCAACAGCTCGTTACGGTCCATGGCGTCGTCCTGATGCAGGAATCCGGCCTTTTCCATACCGATATCGACAAATGCAGCCTTGAGCGCGGGCAATACCTTCTGTACCACGCCCTTGTAGATGTTGCCCAGCACGCGGGTCGAAGAGACGCTCTCCACCACGAGTTCGGCAAGCTCGCCGTCTTCCATGATAGCGATACGCTTTTCGTACGGAGTCTTGCTGATGAGGATCTCGCGCTTCACCTTGTTGCGGCCGCGTTCGTTGCGGCGCTTGGGGACAACCGCGCGCATTTCGCTCTTGTCCATCTCGGCGAAGTTGTAGAGGTCCGTGATGTCTTCCTTCTCGGAATTGTACATCCAGAACTGGTTCACGTGGGCGTGATCGTCTTCGATGAGCTCGACGCTCATCTTGTGCTTGAATTCCAGGTAATGGAGCATGCGGGCGCGGTCACGAACGAGGACCTCCACCAGAGGAGCGCTCACCACGAGCGTCACTTCACGGAGGTTGCCCTTCGCATGGGCGCGGGCCATCCAGCGGTCGATCATGCCGAGCGCCGATTCCAGCGTGGCAATACGGCCACCGCCGCTACACACCGGGCAGAACTTCGTCTTGCCGGCCGTCTCACGGATGCGCTTGCGCGTCACTTCCATCAAGCCGAACTGGCTAATCGGGGAAGGCGTGACTTCGGCCTTGTCGCGACGGACGGCCTTGCAGAATTCCTGGTAGACCGTTTCGCGGTCCGCGTCGGATTCCATATCGATAAAGTCGATAATCGTGATGCCGTCCACGTCCCTGAGTCGAAGCTGCTTCGCGATTTCGCGACAGGCGTCGATGTTCGTCTCGAGGATAATCTTGCCCTGGTCCTTGCCATGGACCTTCGGACCCGTATTCACGTCGATGGAGGTAAGCGCCTCGGTCTGCTCGATGACGAGGTTTCCACCGCGCGGAAGCGGTACCTGGCGCTGCAGGGAGCGGGCGAAATCGTTTTCAATCTTGAAGTATTCGAACAGGCTCTCGCTGGAGCTCCAGAGCTTGACCTTGTCCAGCATATCCGGAGCCACTTCCCTGAGGCAATCGCGCAGGGCGAAATATTCGTCACGGTTGTCGATATAGACGTAGTCCGTATTGCCGTTGAAGTAGTCGCCGATAGCGCGGTTGATAGAATTGGAATCTTCGTAGATGCAGGACGGGGCCGCATCGGCATCGAAGCGATCCTTCGTCCTGGCCCAACGGCTTTCCAGCTCGCGCATCTGCTGCACAATCTGGTCTTCGGAGGCGTTCATGCCCTCGGTACGCACGATGTAGCCTACGTCGTGTGCCTTGAGGCGGTTGATCATCCTCTTGAACTCGCTGCGCTTGGCAGGGTCGCGTTCGCGCTTGGAAACGCCAATGAAATTCGTACCGGGCATGCAAACCAGGTAGCTGCCCGCAAAGAGCAGGCGCATCGTCAAGACAGCGCCCTTGCCGGGGATGGGCTCCTTGGACACCTGCACCATAATCTCGTCGCCTTCGCGAAGCACCTTCTCGATAGCGACCTCGTCGAAAGCCTCGCCGTCATCGTCATCGCCGCCCCTACGGTTCGGCGAAGCGTTACGGTCCACCGCATCCTCCTGGTAGAGGACGCCATCCATCCCGAGCCCTATATCGACGTAGGCGAGCTTCGCGGAAGGAACGACCTTCTTCACAATGCCCTTATAAATATTGCCGAGAACCTGTTCAGAAGACGCCCCCTCGACAATGAGTTCCGCCAATTCCCCATCTTCCATGATGGCAAAGCGTTTCTCATAGGGAGTCTTGCTGATCAGAATTCCACGCTTACACTTATTCGTCATTACAAACCTTGAAATAAAGCAAAACTTTTTGAACAACTCCAAAAGGGCCCTCCAAACACATGGAACGCCCTCCTAAAGCACCTTAAATATAACTAAGAATGTAAAATCCGCCGCCGCCACCGGGGCCAGGGGACCACATTTCGCACCCTTATACGCAAAAAAGGGGGGTGAACCCCCTTTCCACAAACGGGCCGGCAATACGCCCCTTAAACGTTACTTTGTTATGAAATAGTCCTCGGGATTGACGGGGACGCCATCCACGCGGATTTCGTAGTGCAAGGCGACGCTCGATTCGCGACCGCTTTCGCCCACGATGGCGATCGGCTGCCCGCGGCGAACCCTTTCGCCGACCTTCACCAAGGACTTGCCCAAATGAGCATAGAACGTGCGGATCTTAGGCAGGTGCTCGACCTTCATCGAAAGCCCGAAACCGCGGTGCGAACGGACCTCGGTCACGACGCCACCGCCGGTCGCATAGACCGTGTCGCCGACCGCGGCCACATAGTCGATACCGCGGTGCGGGAGTTCCTGTTCGGTAAACGGGTCGTAGATCATCTCGAAGCGGTTCTTCACCACGTGCTCGTTCTTGAGGGGATGGATGACGGGGATGTTCGCCGCAAGGGCGGAATCCTGCAGCAGGCGCTCTTCGAGCCTGCGGAACGTCGCTTCGACTTCGTTCAAGCTTTTGCGGGGGCCGGCAAGCACTTCGTCAATCGCGTTCTCTTCGAGGATGAACCCGAGGCCACCGCGGTAGACCGTACTGTCTCGCAGGATCTTCGTCTCTTCGGCCTTCAGGATCGATTCGTCCACCGATTCGCGGATGACCTTGATTTCTTTCTTGATAGTCTTGTTTTGGCGGAACACGGCCAACGCGTTCCCGTTCGAGAGGTTGTCGACAATGCGGTCCGGGGAAAAGATGATAAAGCCCACCACCGAAAGCACGACGCAGGCGATAGACGCCACGAACGCGAGGAACGAAACCCTATAGCTCTTGCTGCCCGAAGTCTTGTCGGGGAATACGTGTATCTCGACTTTCTTCACTTGGAACCGGCTTCCCTGCCAGCAACCTTGTCCTCAAGTGCGGCAATTTTCTTCTTGGTTTCCTCGATTTCGCCAACCAGGGCGACCACGGAGGGGTCGTCCTTCATCGCATTCAACAGGTCTCCCAGGACCGCCTGGTACACTTTTTGGCCTAATGCCTGGAACTTCGCCTTGAGCCTACTTTCTTCCGTGGCGATTTCCACCCGCGACAGGGCGCCCGATGCAAATGCCGTAGCTTTATTTTTGAGCTTATTTAGCGTTGTTTCGTTCATGGAGAACCTCATTCGCCCTAAAAAATAGTAGTTTTTAAGGCGTAAAACAATGGAGACTTAAAATGAGCCGAAGTGAACGCAGGCGCGCCAAGCAGAACGCCAAGAATTTTGTGCCGAAAAAGACCAATTCCATGAACAAGTGGGTTATCGTGGCATTGGCGATTATCGCAGTTGTCTTCTTCGTCGGAACGACTTTAATTCAAAGAGGTGCATAACTTATGAAGTTCCAGATTGAGAAAAACGTGTTCCTCGACGTTTTGCAGTCCGCAATCAACGCCGTTCCCAACAAGTCTACCATCCAGATTCTCAACAACTTCGCACTGCGCCTGGAAGGAAACTTCCTCGAAGTGAGCGCGACCGACCTGGACCTGGGTATCAGGGTCAAGGTCGAAGTCCAGGGCGAACGCGACGGTTCCGTTGTCATCAACGCCCGCAAGCTTCTCGAACTCGTGAAGAGCCTTGTCGACCCGAGCATCACCATGGTGAGCGTCGACGTGCAGGACTACCTCGCCAAGATCCAGTGGAGCGAACGCGGTAAGGCCAGCATCACCGGCTTTGACGCCAGCGACTTCCCTCCGTTCCCCGAAGTGGACGACGGCGAAACGCTCTCCTTCTCCACGACTGAACTTGCGTTCCTCGCCGAGAAGACGACCTTCGCCTGCTCGACCGACTCCATCCGCCTCAGCTTGAACGGCGTGTTCCTTGAAGCGAAGGACAACAAGATTTCCATGATCGCTACCGATGGCCACCGCCTCGGCCGCGCCACGATTGACCGCGAAGGAGCTTCGCTCTCGAACGGCGCCATCATCCCGAAGAAGGCCTTGCAGCATATTCTCCATATGGCCAAGAGCGATGCGACCATCGAGGTCCGCACTTCTGCAACGCACATCCTCTTCAGCACCGGCGACACGCAGGTCATCTCCAAGCTTTATGAAGGTCCGTATCCGAACTACCGCGCGGTTATCCCGCAGACGTTCGAACGTACCGTCCAGCTCAATACCGTCGAATTCCAGAACAAGATGCGCAGCGTGATTTCCATGGCGAACGCACGTACCCACAAGGTGCGCCTGCAGATCGACGGCAACACGATGGAACTCAGCGCAAGCGACCCGGATGTCGGCGGCGATTCCCGCGAAGCCCTCGCCGTGACGCACAACGGTGAAGGCTCCTTCAGCATCGGTTTCGACGGCCGCTACATCACCGAAATCTTCGGCATGTGCAAGAGCGAAGAAACCATCATGAAGATGAACAACCCCATCGGCGCCTGCATCATCGAACCCGTGGGTGACGACATGGGCTTCAGCTTCTTGCTGATGCCGACGCACCTCACCGACGAGTAAGACGGGTCAACCAAGAAACTAACGGGGCGTCGCGAAAGCGAGCCCCTTTTTATCTATCAACCATGCCCAACGCCATCCGCAAACGCATCAGCAAGAAGATCACGAAGGCCATCCACGACTTCAACTTGATTGAAGCCGGGGACCGCGTCTTGATTGCCGTGAGTGGCGGCAAGGACTCGAGCGTACTGCTGATGGAGCTGGCGAACCGCATGGGGCGGTTCCTCCCCGATTGCGAGGTGGCCGCGATTCACATCCAGAGTGACTTTGCCGACAAGGCGCCGCGCGAATTTTTACAGAATCTTTCCGAAGCGTACCCGCAGATTCCGTTTTTCTTTAAGGACGTGGCGGTAGAGGGCAGGCTCAAGGAAGGCCGCAAGCTGAACTGCTACTGGTGCAGCACGCAGCGCCGTACCGAGCTCATCAAGTTCGCCCGCGAGAACGGCTACAACAAGATTGCGCTAGGCCACCACATGGACGACATCGTCGAAACCCTCTTGATGAACATGCTGTACAAGGGCGAGTTCAGCGGCATGCCGCCGATGGTGCCCTACGAAAAATACCCGTGTAGCATTATCCGCCCGCTGTGCTACTGCGAAGAATCCGAGATTATCGACTACGCCGAAGACGCCGGCATCCGCAAGTTCACCTGCACCTGCGAGTTCTCGAAGGCGTCCCACCGCAAAAGCATTCGCGAAGAAATCAGGAGCCTCACCAAGGGCAACTCCACGCTCAAGGCGAACCTGTTCGAAAGCATGCGGAACATCCGCATGGACTACCTGCTGTAACTATTCCGCCAGCGGTTCCGAAACGCAACGCACGGAACGCGCGGCGTCTTTACCGAATGCATTCAGGCTTGCTCCCTTGCTGCTGAAATCCAGGAACAGGTAATAGACGAGCCCTTCCGCATCTTCGGTAATACTCCAGAAATAAGTGTAGCCACCGATGCCGCCGTATTTCGCAGGCGTATCCGGTTCAATACCCGCGCTGCGGTACCCTGCAGGCAGGGCGCGGAATCCAAAAGCATCGGAGCCGTTCCCCTTCTTGAACCAGCCGCTACCGGACTTGAGGGCGTCCCCGGCCACGGAGGCTCCACCGGCCGCCTCGATCAAGGATTCGAAGTCGCGCTTCTCGGGCAGCCTCCAGCCCTCCGGGCAAGCGCTACGGGCCGCATCCCACGTATAGAGCCGCCCGTACTTGGGGCAGTTTTTCACATCGCCGTCCGGGCAAAAACTTCCATCCGATTCATACGCCAAGTTCTCGGCCATCCACATCAAGCTTCCAATACGTACAACGTTGTATGTACTACCGTCACGAGAATCCGTGAACGAATCCGAGCAGGCTGCAAGGACGGCCATCAAAAAAACAAAGATAACGCGGGACATTGTTCCTCCTAGTCCTCATCCCTAAAATACATAAAATTACGGCACCGGGCTAGAATTATCCATACCGCGCCGCACCGCCTTTACCCGAAACACCGCTCTTTTAACTAGATTTGTGGCATGTTGAAGCAAATTATCGCACCCAGCGTATTGAACGCGAACTTCCTTGAACTCGGCAAGGGCCTCAAGGCCATCGAAAACGGTGGCGCGGGCCTTGTCCACCTCGACATCATGGACGGCCACTTCGTACCGAACATCAGTTTCGGTCCGGGCATTTCCGCCTGCGTCAAGAAGGGAACCAGCCTGCCGCTGGATTGCCACCTGATGATTTCGAATCCGGAAAACTACGTCGCCGAATTCGCAAAGGCGGGCGCCTCCATCATTAGCGTCCACGCCGAAACGACGAACCACCTCGACCGCCTGCTCCACCAGATTGCCGAACTCGGCGTGAAACCCGCAGTCGCCATCAACCCGGCAACGCCCCTCGAGAGCATCAAGCACGTCCTCGACATCGTGGACATGGTCCTCATCATGTCGGTGAACCCCGGTTTCGGCGGCCAGAGCCTGATCCCGTACTGCCTCGACAAGATCCGCACCTTGCGTGAGCTCAAGCCGGAACTGGACATCCAGATTGACGGCGGCGTCAAGCTCGACAACATCCTCGCCTGCAAGGAAGCGGGCGCGAACGTGTTCGTCGTAGGTTCCGCCATTTTCGGAAAGAGCGACCCCGAGGCCGTCTGCCGCGAGTTCGTCCAGAAAGTGAACGGCTAATAAGTGAACGACTAACCAAACATTTAAAAAAAGGGAAAGGCGGGTTCAACACCCGCCTTTTTCAAACTTGCGAAGCGGGCCCAAGCCCGCCGTTCATTAATAGTTGATAGCGATGTAGAAGCTGCCCGCACCGAAGCGACGGTCAAAGGCTTCAAAGCCGTCCCACAGGGCGTCCCAGGCAAAGCCGACTTCGAGCTGCGTGGCGGAATTGCGGAAGAAGATGACACCGAGTTCGGCACCGGTAGCAAGACCGATGGCAAAGCCTTCTTCTTCATCGTAGTAGTGTCCGTCAATCTGGATACCGAGACCGAGGCCAGCGCCGAGGAACGGAGTGATGGTACCCGTGCTCGGGAACCAGCGGCCACCAATGAGGAAGGTTTCGTGCCACTGCCATTCGTCGCCGAAGGACATGTTCATGTTGTTCACGATAGTGATGGCGGCCTGCGGAATCACTTCGAAGATACGGGCGTAATGGAAGACGAACGCCTGTTCCCAGCTCCTCTTCTCATAATTGTTAGCGCATTCTTCAAGCTTGCTGATACTACCATTTTCCAATTCCTTACAGGCATCGGGCTTGAACGTGTAGTTGTGCCACATGGCCATACCCAAACCGTAGCTCACGTAGTTACGGGTGGGGCGCTTGTGGGCGAACTTGTCGTTGGGGTCTTCGCCGTTGCCGGAACCTTCGGCCGGAACCACATACACGTACTGCGGTTCATCGTTGGAAGACGGGGCCGGGGCGTAGGCGGCGCTTTCCGGAGCTTCCGGAGCGAGGTTCGCGAGGGCCGTCTTGACAGCGCCTTCGATAGCCATGTCGAGATCGTCGATGGAGGCAGCCTTCTGCTTGCCGCTGGCGACCACGGAACCGTTATTCACCTGTTCGCAGACGACCACGATGGAGCTACCCATGGTCATGAGGTTCGTGCGGAGCTGGATATCGGAGCTTTCGGCGAGGGTGTTGCCCGACTGGGTGACCGAAGCGCGGACGAGGGACTGCACCATCTCGGGAGCTTCGGGAGAGAATTCGGCGCCGGTGGGGGCGAG
>CACXKY010000006.1 GCA_902768325.1 Fibrobacter succinogenes | reverse complement strand
GAGCGGCTTGAGCGGGCGGTTGAACTTCGCGGCGAGTTCGCGGGCGACACCGCGGTGGCTGAGGGCGTCCGGGCGGTTCGGGGTGACGTTCAGTTCGAAGCAGACGTCGTAGAGGCCGAGGCTCACGAACGGGGTGCCAGCCGGAATGCTGTCGTCGAGCACCATGATGCCCGCATGGTCGTCGCTGAGGCCGATTTCGTCTTCGGCGCAAATCATGCCGAAACTTTCCACGCCGCGGATCTTGGACTTCTTCATCTTGAGCGTGCCGCCGTCGGGGAGCGGGAGTTCAGCGCCAATCGGGGCGAGAACCACGGTCTGGCCTGCGGCCACGTTCGGGGCGCCGCACACGACCTGGAGCGTTTCCTTGCCGTCGTTCACGGTGGTGATGTGCAGGTGGTCGCTGTCCGGATGGGGGTCGCAGGTAAGAACCTTCGCTACAACGAGCTTCTCGTAGACCTTGCCCGGTTCCTCGGTGCCTTCGACTTCGAGACCGATGGAGGTGAGCGCCTTTGCAACTTCTTCCGCATTTTCCGGAAGATCAACGTGACGTCTGAGCCAATTCAAAGAAACTTTCATCTTTCAATCCTTTGAGGCATGGTACTTGCAGCGGGCCTTTGGACATATTCCTTAGGGCGGGCGCAAAACACGTGCCTGCTTAAATTTTCGGCGGAAAATATAGAATTTTTATTTCAAAGTGGACAGAAGAGAATCAAGACGGCCTGTAATTTGGATTGCTCCGAGAACGGAAAGGTGCTCTTCATCTCTAGCCATGTCATCGGAATAATCGTGATCCCCCATCTTGTTTTCATCCATAAGAATGAAATAGGGGTATTTCTTGCTTAAATTCTTGAAATCTTCGATAGCAGACATTGCTGCACTTCGTTGAGGACCATTATATCCGAAGGAACCTGTGTTTTTGTAGGCTGGACTCTGCGGGAAAATAATGCCGATTACATAAACGTTATTCTGGTTGCAGCTTTCTACAATTTCTTTAAGTAAATTGAAGGAGTTTTCGTAAAGAGAAGGGTCTTTCTGCATCCAATTTGTATCGCGAGTAATTGTTGGATTCTCTTTCCATCCAGAAGCGGTTTCGTATTCCTCGTAACCTCTAGTGTCCCTAAATTTCTTTGCGTAAGTGTTTCCTCCAATAGATTCAAAGGTAAGTTGGTATAGGTCTTCAGGAACAAAGTCTTTCCAGAATTGATGATTTTGATCGTAAATGTAGCCGGATATTTCTTTGGCTTCTGAATAGAAGAAATTGTTACTGCTTTCGTATTTGACCCACCACAAGTCAATATCCAATGCGACAATCAGGAATTTAAGATTCTTTACGTGATATTGTATATAGTTGAAATATAGGTAGTGACTCTCGTTTATGGAAAAACCTGAATTCGCTAAATTGATCGCATGGAATCCTTCGCTTAATTGATTCGGAATAAGACTATTCTTAGCGCGAGATGACCCGAGTATGACTACGTTTGATGAATCTCTATATTTCCAGAGGAGTTCCATTTTAATACGCATGTTTACTGCTTGGTACGTTGCGCCTGATTTATAATAAATGCCGGCACTGTCGGGGTCAAGTTCAATTTCGGGCAGAATGACGGATTCGCTAGAGCTGTTAATTGCAATTTCGCTCGAGCTGCCCATGTCACCTTCTGAACCGGAACTGATCAGAGCTTTGGAAGAGCTGCTGAATAGGGTACTACTGATTGCGCTGCTGCTCGAGCTTTGTTTCACCACCCTCTTTTTTACCCACAGATTCGGGTGCCACAGTTCTTCGCCCTCAGCGAGTTCCGTAATGCTACTGTCAATCGGATTGACGAGGACGATTTTGGTGTGTGCCCCGTTTATGTTGGTGAGGGTGGCGACAATGTTCGTCTTTGTGTTGTCCGTTGTCCATTCCGTATGGTCGAAGGTGTACCCGGATGGAGCCTGTATAGACTGTATGAGCGTTCCGGTACTGTCTGCAATGAAGATTCTCTGGTGGGTGCTGTAGTTGCTTCCGACAAAGTCCCTGCCGGTCTTTCCGCCAAAGTCGAGGAAAGCTGTGCGTTTGCTTCTATCCATGGCTAGCGAGGCGTTGCAGGCCTGTTCTCCGTTGTACCAGACAGTGTCGCGTCCGTCTACGCGTGCACGGAGCAACCTTGCTCCCGTGACGGCGAGGGTGTTGTCTTCGCTGATTCCGCCGTGGTACGCCCCGTCGAAGAGCTTTTGCGGAATGCCGAATTTCCCTCCAGTGAAAGAGACTTGCCAGGTGGACGCCGCCTTGAATGTCGCTTTTTCCTTGTTGTTGCTTGCGTCACTGACATATATGATGGCGGTGTCGCCTGTTTGAAGGACCCGCCAACGGGGGATGACGGCCTTCTTGACATCAAGCTTTATGGGGGAGGCGGAGGCGTCTTCGATGCTCTGGACATAGACTGTCGACTTGCCGGATACGCCCTCGAAGCCGGTGCAGTAGGCTATCCACTTGCCGTCGGGTGATATCTCGGGATGGTAGGCGTTGATGCCTTTCGTGATTTCCTTGACGGAAGACGCCCCGTTCAAGTAGTCGATGATAGCGATGTTTCCGGAAACATCGTTACGGAAGGCTAGCTTCGTGTTGTATGTGCCCGTGATTCCCTTGACGGTTTCGTTTCCTGCGAGTGATGTGACGATGCTTGTCTGCGAAACTCCGTCATCGCTCATCCATAGCGCATTGGGGATGCTCCCGAAGGCGAGTCTGAAACCGACGTATTCGGCCCTTGTCGATGAGGTGACCGTATAGACATCGCCGCGACTGTAGGGGTTGAGTTCTGTTTCCGACGAGGTGTAGCTTCCTCCCTTGATAACCCTTTCTCCCATGTCGCCGCCATCGGGTGCGCCGACATAGTTGGTGACGGTCGTGTCGCGGAAGACTCCCATCCAGTCGTTCACCCATTCCATGGCGTTCCCGGCCATGTCGCAGAGTCCGGCGGAGTTTGTATCCTTGCTACAGACCGTGTGGAGCTTGTATCCGGAGTTGTCGTTGTTCCAGCTCTTGCTGGTGTCCCAGGCGCGGGTTGCCGCATAGATCCATTCCGCCTCGGTCGGGAGCCTGAACGCCTTTGCGTCGGCGTGGAAAGAGAACCCTTCCAGGAAGGTGCAGTGTCCATCGTTGTTGAAGACCGCCTTGCTGTAGGTGTAGGCTGTGTCGTATCTTTCCCGCTTGCTTTTGGCGTTTGCGTAGAGGACCGCATCGTAATAGGTGATATCGGTAATGGGGAGGTCGTCGTTATCGCATTGCCCGAAAGTCTTGAGTGCTGTTTCCTTGGCAATTTTATTGTAATCTCCACATGTTACTTCATGGACGCCCATGTAGAAGTCGTAGTTGAGGACGACATTCATGGCCGGGCGTTCGTTTGCCTTGAAATTTTTGTCGTTGGAACCGACTGTGACAGTTCCGCCCTTGACGTAAACCATTCCGTTGATGGCTTGGACGGTGTCTTTTGCGACGGAGTCTTCTGCGATGGTGTCGATTACCAGCGCGTCCGACGATTCGTCTGTGTCGGAAGTATATGATTCACTGTTGCTACAGGCAACAATGACTGCAAGAAAAATTAAAACTGAAATAAACCGGTACATTTTTTCTCTTCTTTTTGCTACAAACGTAGTAAGATTGTAGAAAAATGTTTTTGTCGAGAAAAAGTTTATATAGATATTTGTTCTGGATCTTCCGGTACCGCATAATTTTCGGGATTGAAGACGGTGTCGAAGAAAATGACGCTGCTGGCGGTCATATAGGGGATAATCCAGAGGAATCCGATTCCGAGCGTTAAGCACCCCAAGATGCCCCAGCCGATGAAGCGGAGGTATAGGCAGAAAAACTTGAAGTTGTAGCCGTAGACCTCGCTGAAGGTCTGCCGGATTAGATCTGTTGGATAGGTGGAATCATCCATAGACATCTTGAGCATCAGGCCGACCCAGGTGGGGAGCAGCTTGTAGCCGACGTAGCAGAGGAATACGACGACGATGGCTACAAGGAGGATGTAGAAAAAGAGGTTCCCTTCGAACGGGGCCCTGTGGGAAAAATATTCCATGAACCCGTCCGCAATGGACGAGAAGAAGCCTTTTATGAGGGCGACGATAATCAGGATGACCGCATTCCTGGAAAAGTTTTCAAAACCGACAAATAATTTGCGGAAGCTGGATTTCCGGTGCTTGTAGATTTCGTATAGGTAGGCGTAAAAACCGATGGCCAGAATTTCTATCAGGATTGTTTCGATCATCTCGAAAACGAAACTGACAAGGTAGTTCCGGGGGGCGCCTGTTCCCGTTTCCAGGAAAAGGATGCTTATGAGGCTGAAGCCGAAGATTATGGCCCAGGAAATGAAGCCTCCGAAGATGGTCATGCCGATGGATTTGAGCCAAAAGCCCTTAAGTGCTTTGCGTGCCAAGGTCATGATTTTGGAATTGCTCATCATGGAATCCCTACTTGTTCCTGTGGTATGGCAGCGGTTTCAGCTGCTTGATGATGGCTTGCAGTTCCTTGGGGAGCGGGCAGTCGAGCACCTTGCGGTCGCCGTTCCATACGAATTCCAGGCGGCAACTGTGCAAAAAGAGCCTGTTCAGGCCGAATTCCTTCTTCACTTCGCGGTTCAGCGCGAAATCGCCGTAGCGGGTGTCGCCTAGCAGCGGATGCCCGATGCTTGCAAAGTGGGCGCGAATCTGGTGCATGCGGCCCGTCTCGAGCTTGATTTTTACGAGGTCGTAGCCTTCGTAGTGCTGCTTGACGCGGTAGTGGGTGATGGCTTCCTGGGCGTCTTTTCCGGATTCGCCGACCTTCATCTTGCTGCCTTTCGGGGAATCCGTGCGGGTAAGCGATTCGCTGATGGTCCCTTTGTCGCGGTCGAGGTTCCCTTTGACGAGGGCGAAATAGAACTTGTCTATCCGGTGTTCGCGGATCATGCGCGTGAAGTCGCGGAGCGTGTCGCCATGGAGGGCGGCGATGATCATGCCGGAAGTATCCTGGTCGAGGCGGTGGGCGATGGTGGGCTTGAAATCCAGCCCTTCGCGCTTGCCCCATTCCCAGAGGTATTCCACGAGGCTTTCGCCGGGACGCGTTCCCGAGCCCGGCTGGCTTGCGAGTCCCGAGGGCTTGTTGATGACGACGTAATCTTCGGTCTGGACGACAATATCGAGTTCCTTGGCGCCCCAGCTGGAATTTTTTTCGGCAGAGGATTTTGCCTTGCCCCATGTCGACTTGTTTTTCGCAAAGCCGGACTGTTTGGGACTGCTGTATTCGGGGCGTTGCGGCCTTTGACCACTTAGCGCTTCAGCGCTTACGTGGGCATGGCACCATTGGTGTGTGGCCCCGCTAGAAGGGGTAGCGGATGCCGTGGCAGGAGCGAGGGGAAGGCTTTCCCCTTTTTTGCTATCAGCTTCTACACTCTTCAGGTTCTCGTAAATGCAGACGGTGTCGCCTTCGGCAAGCATCTGGTTCGCCTTGCCGACGACTCCGTTCACGCGTACTTTTTTCTTGCGGATGATGGCGAAGAACACCGACAAGGACTCGTCGGGAAACGCCTTGCGGAGGAACCGGTCCAGGCGCATGTTGGCGAAGTTTCTGTCGATAACGCGTGTAATCATGCGGGAAAAGATAGATATTTTTATATTTACCGCATGCTCAATTGGGAAACTCTTTTGTCGGCGACGCGATATGGCCACCCTGCCGATCGCGATCCGAACCGCTCCGAATACCATCGCGATTACGACCGCATTGCTTTTTCTACGGCTTTCCGCCGCCTGGGCCGCAAGACTCAGGTGCATCCTTTCTCGGTAAACGACCATGTCCACAGCCGTCTCACGCATAGCATCGAAGTCTCGAGCGTGGGCCGCAGCCTGGCGATTACAGTTTTCCACTTGATAAAGAAGTATTTGCCGAAGTACATCAACGAATACCAGTTCGGCACTATCGTGCAGTCCGCTTGCCTTGCCCACGATATCGGTAACCCGCCGTTCGGACACGCGGGGGAGGCGGCTATCCGCGAATGGTTCCGCAAGAACCGCAGCAGCGCTCCGCTCCGCGACCTGAGCGAAAAGGAAATCGCGGACTTCGAAAATTTTGACGGCAACGCCCAAGGTCATCGCATCTTGAGCAAGCTGGAATACCATTTTTTGGATGGCGGAATGCGCTTGACTTACGCCACCATCGGTTCGATGATCAAGTACCCGCAAATCGCCAAGTACGGCTGTCCGACAAGCCTGTTCGCAACCGAAGCGGACCTTTACGGTATTACCGCCGAGACGCTCGGACTCCCGCAAATCGATAACGGCAAGTGGGTGCGCCACCCGCTCGTTTACTTGATGGAAGCGGCTGACGATATCTGTTATTCGATCCTCGATGTGGAAGATGCCATCGAGCTCGGCATCCTTTCGTTTGCCGACGTGCGTGACATGTTCATCTACCTTTGCGGCCCCGAAGTGAACATCGACAAGGAATACGAGGAGAACGGCCGCAACTTCCGCGACTTCTTAAGCAGTATCCGCGGCAAGGCCATCCAGAACCTGATTGACGACGTGGCGGTCGTGTTCGTGAACCACTACGAAGAGATTATGCAGGGTAAGCTCACGAAGCACTTGATTGACCTCTCCAAGTCCGACGTGATGTGGGGTATCCGCATTGCGAAGCGCTTGGGCGTGGAACGTATTTATCCGGACCGCCGCAAGACGGAACTGGAAGTCGGTAGCTACACGACGCTTGCCACCGTGCTCGACGCGTTTATCAACGGCGTGTACGATTACCGTTTGAATGGCAAGAATTCTTACCGCGCCGACCGCATTGTGCGCTTGATTGGCCAGGCGAAAATCGGACAGAGCGTTTCTGCCGCCGAGGCGTACCACCAGGTGCTTGATTTTGTGAGCGGCATGACGGACAACTATGCGACCTATCTGGCCCGCCAGATTGGCGGTCTCGCGATGGGCGTTTGATGGTCTGGCTTTTCGACTACGACTTGACGCTGTACGGTACCGAAGAACGGTACGTTATCAATTCTCTGGACCACCGCATTTCGATGTTCGTGCAGAAGACTGTCGGTGGCGATTTTGAATCGGCGCACAAGATCCGCACCGATTATCTGGAGCGTTTCGGGACGACGCTTGCCGGGCTTATGGCGATGAACGGCACGGATCCCGACGATTTCTTTGACTTTATCCACGAGCCGGAATTCCTGACCTATCCGAAGAAGGCGCCCGAGAAGCTGGCGCTGTTGCAGAGCCTGGAGGGCCCGCGCTTTGTGTTTACCAACGGGCGACATGACTGGAGCGAGGCGGGCATGGCCCACATGGGAATCGCGCCTGCGATTGACGGCGTGTTCGACCTGAAGCTGCTCGACTGGATTGGGAAACCGCATGATAGCGCCTACGAGAAGATGGAGGCGTGGCTTACGCAGAAGTTGCCCGCGATGGGACTTGCCATGCCGGCGGACCCGCGTGAAATCGTGCTGCTGGAAGATTCGCTGCGCAACCTGGAACCCGCTCACCGCCGCGGTTGGACGACGGTCCTGGTGAATCCCGATGTGGAAGCCCCCGACTGGGTCGATTTCAGAATTCCGCACCTGATGAACCTTCCCGAATTGGACTTGGTTGGCAAAGCGTGACGCCTTTTTTGTATTTTATCCCTGTATGAAGTTTTCTGCTCTCGTTTTTGCTTTTTTCTGTATTTCCTTTGCCGGAGTGTCCCTGGCCGCTCCCGGCATTCCCGTGTCGGCGCGTAACGGTTTTAGCAATATGAACGTGACGACGGAGTATTCCGAACTCCTCAAGGAAAAGAATGCCCGTAACGACTCCCTGCTCCCGGCGCTCGACGGTGACAAGGCTTTTGCCGAGGTCTTGCGCCTGAACCCGAACTTCTGGAGCCTGGGCGGAGCGCTTGACAAGGAAGGTTCCCTGGTGACCAAGCTCAATGCGAAGGTCGTCTTTATCGACGGTATCCGCGAGGAACCCTATTGCGAAATCATCAAGAATTCCGGGAACAGCGCGGGCGAATGGAACGTGCGCATTGGCGTGGACTTTGTTTCGGGCGGTTCCAATACGGTGCATATCCACGTGCAGCAGTGCTTGGACTACGTGCGTGACGAACTCGGCTATGCGGTCAAGAAGGGCGACAAGGTCATTGTCGTGCCGCCGAAGAAGGTCCTTGACAAAATCAAGGAAAGCGAGATTCCGGATGCCATCGACCTTGACATGCAGCAGACGCTCCTGAAGGCCCACGAAGAGGTGGAGCTGGACGGCAAGTGCCCCAAGAACATCGAGGCTTACATCATCTTGATGAACGTCTACAACCAGGTCAAGAACCAGAAGATGGATTATGTCGTGATTAACGACCAGCTGAACAAGCAGAGGAACGGCGGGAAGCGCGTTCAGAGCTGCGCCTTCAGCCGCGAATGGAATAAGCGCTATCAGGAAAGCGCGAGTTTTGAATGCGATATCGACAACGACCGTTGCCTTTACCGTCAAGAAAACGACGGCAATTCCGAATGGCAGATCAATTACGACCAGGACCGTTTCGAGTACATCAACAAGAAGTTCCTTTTCTTCAACAGGAACCCGAAAAGCATCCACAAGGGCGGTACCATGCTGGATTTGCGCCTGCTGCGCCTTTCGACCAAGCTCTACCTGGAAGCCTACCTGAACATGAAGGGTGAACCCGTGACGCTTGGGCTCATCATTGTCCCTGGGGACAAGACCATCGAGGATTATGACGATGGCGAAGATGACGAAGGCGTTATGACGGAATGATGTAAAATTGCAAAAAAAAAGCCAAAAAATGCCGGTCTATCCGGCATTTTTTATTATATATTTTATACGGATTGATTTATAAGGAGTTCTTATGAAGAATTTTGTGAAGGCTTCTCTTGTGGCGGCGATGCTTGCCGCTCCCCTTATGGCCGATGAATCTTTCGGCGGTGTAGGCATTACGATTTACCAGGTACGTGAAGGCGTCAAGGTGGCCGAAGTGATTCCGGGCACCCCGGCAGCAGAAACGAAACTCCAGGCGGGCGACGTGATTACCGCTGTTGATGGTGTGAGCCTCAAGGGTAACGATATCGAAGCTTCCAAGGCCATGCTTCGCGGCCAGGTGAACAAACCGCTCGAAATCACCTTCGTTAGCGAAGGCGAAACCTATACCGCGACGATTCGCCGTGCCCAGATTACCGTGAAGGACCTGGACAGCAAGGCTGTTTCGGCATGGTATGGCGAAAAGGCCGAAGTGAACGTCCATGAACTCGAAACTTTTGCCAGTGCAAAGGTGGACGACAAGCAGCTGGTGGCTGTGTTGAACCGCGGAAACCTCGTGAAGGATGAAGCGAACGTCGCTTCTGCGAACTTCAACGGCATTTACGTGGAGAAGGTGAACGAGTTCGCTCCCAAGGCCAAGACGGAAAACGTTGTTCGTAATGCCGGTATCCAGCTCCGCGGCTTTACCCGTACGGCTGTGAGCTACAGCGTCAAGACTCCGGGCAAGACAATCGTGACCATCATGAACGCCGACGGCGAACAGATTGCCAAGCTGGTGAACGAAAGGGCTAGCACCGGCATCAACTCGATCGCGTGGGATGCAAGCTCTATCCCGAGTGGCCGCTACATGGTGAGCATCGATCATGAAGGCTCGGTGAGCGGTAAGTTCGCAATATTGAAATAAACGCATAAATCTTTTTGAATCCCTCGACTTCGGTCGGGGGATTTTTCTATTTTACCGCCCAACGTGATTTTGTCTAGAACCCATAGGTTTCTGTGGGCCGTTTTGCTGTTTTTGCTGGCGGTCCTCGTCGCTCCTGCCGCTCATGGCGAGGAGATGACCCGCTTTGAACTCGAAGAGCGGGAACAGGTGGAAGAAGACACGACCGAAGTCGACTGGATGAACGATACCACGGGAACGGATACGATTGAATATCATGCGGTCGACCTGGTATACGATGTCGAGACGTCGACGTTCAACTTGAACAACGAGGCCCAGCTGAAGTACAGGACGGCTACGCTGGATGCCGATACAATCTTGTTCGACCAGGAAAACGAGGTGTTGATGGCGAGCGGCGAACCGGTGCTGCGCGAAACGAAGAACCCCTCGCTTTCGGGAATGCGCCTCAAGTACAATATGAAGAGCCGCATCGGTGAAATCTATTACGCGACGACCTACCAGGATAACCAGCAGTTGAACGGGATGGAGGTGCGCCGCCTGCCCGATACGCGTTTGCAGATTGCGCGTGGCGATTTTAGTACCTGTAACGATTCGACGCACCAGCACTTCTACTTTTATGGACGCCGCATGGTCGTGAAGCCGAAAGAGACGATAACGGCGCGCCCCGTGGTTTTAAACATTGCCGATGTGCCGGTGGCGGTGCTCCCGATGATTGTCGCTCCGTTGAAGAGCGGCCGCAAGTCGGGCCTCTTGACGCCTAAATTCGGTGGTGACCAGGTACAGGGGTACTATATCAGCAACCTCGGTTTCTATTACGCCCCCAACGATTACTGGGACGCCACCATGAAGGGCGATATCATCGAAGGCGAGGAAGCGCGTTTCGAAAGGTCTACGCTGACGGGGGAGGTCCGCTACAAGAGGCGCTATGTCTTGGACGGTAACGTGAGCTATACGAGTTACCTGAAGGAATTCGATATGGCGAACAGCGGTTACGATATCCGCTTCACGCACAACCAGAACCTCACTCCCGATGGTAAGCATACGTTGAGCGGTTCGGGTTCATTCGTCAGTGACCGCAGCGTGCGTAAAGATAATGCCCTGGACGCAGAAACCATCCTTGACCAACAGGCGAATGCAAACCTGGCCTATTCCGGGAAGTTCGGGACGAACAAGAGCCTCACGGTGAAGGCGAGCCAGAGCCACAACTTGCGGACGGACTACCTGGAACGCCAGATTCCGGACGTGCAGTACCGGCAGAGCGGCCCGCTGTTCACGTTCGAATACGACGAGGACGATGTTGCTGCCGAGGACGGTTCTGTCGAGTCTTACCTGGAAAGGTTCAACTATAGCTTCAACAACCGCTTCAACTACTATACGCGACGCGCGCCCGATACGACTCTCAATAAGGATACGACGGCGGAGTACGTGGGTTACACGGGTACCTATACTCTCGATTATTCCGGCTCGGTATTTAACGTAATCAACTTGACCCCGCGTGCAAGCTTTACCGGGTATTGGACTGGAACAGGCTGGATTAACCCGAACGATTCTGCGAAGTACCGCAAACGCTACATGAGCCTGGACCCCGAACACGACGAATACGGTCAGTACGCGTACAACCACAATTACAGCATCACGGCCGATACGAAACTCTACGGTATCTGGGTCCCGGAAATCGGGCGCTTTACCGGAGCCCGCCACGTGCTGTCGCCGAGCGTCTCCTATACGTATGCCCCGGAAATCGATACGGTCAAGAAGTTCGCTCCGCACCCGTTGCTGAGCCAGGCGCCGTACCAGACTGAACAGAAGACCGTGGGCTTCGGCTTGAACAACGACTTTGATATCAAGTACCTGAAGGTCGTGGGCCATAAGCCCGATACCACCAAGGGCGATACTTCGAAGGCGGTAGAAGACCAGTATGGCAACCGCCGCCTGCTCACGACACGCCACTCCGTTTCGTACAACTTTGCGGCCGATTCGTTGCAGTGGTCCGATATCGTATCTAGCTTTGGCCTTCAGATTTTGCCGGACTACCTGTTCACGGTGAATACGAGGCATAGCGTGTACCACAAGTTCACCGACGAGCCTACGAAGGCGCAGATGCCCGAACTTATTTACTACGGCTACGAATTTTCGAGAAACTTCCATTGGAGCGGTACGCTCAATGGCGGCTTGCCTTCGCAGATGGGCAAGTACGAAATGCTCAAGTGGACGTTCGGCCTGGATTACCGTTACACGTTCTCTAGTACGCGTGTGGCGAAGGACTTGTTCCAGGATAACATCAGCCATTCGACGGGTATTTCAGCGACGTTCCAGCCGACGGTGAACTGGGATGTGAGCTACAGTACTCGATATGATTACAACGAAGGAAAGTTCGTTACACACAACTTTACGTTTAACCGTAGGTTGCATTGCTGGCAGCTTGATTTCACATGGACACCGACGGGCCCTGCGGCGGGATGGAGTTTCGCCATCTACGTGCGTGACCTGCCCGATATCAAGTTGAACGCCGGTAGCACGGATACGAAATAGATGTGGAATATGAGATGAATAAAGCAAAGGTGATTTTGGCAAGCGGTTCGCCGAGACGGCGAGAGATTTTGACACAGATCGGGGTAGACTTTCGCGTAGTCGTTTCGAACGACGAAGAACACCCCAAAAGTACAGACCCTTTCGATTTTCCGCGTGAAAACGCCATGGCGAAGGCTTTGGCGGTCTCGGCCAAGGAGCCGGGGGCCTATGTGCTCGGTTTTGACACCCTCGTTTTCTTGGATGGTGCTCCTTTGGGCAAGCCCAAGGACGAAAAAGAGGCCCTGGAAATGCTCCAGAAGTTGAACGGAAGGGGGCATTTGGTGGTGACGGGCGTAGCCATAGCTAAAGATGGCCAAGTCGTTGATGCTCAACAAGAAAGAACAGAGGTGTTTTTTAGGGAGAACTCCTTACAGGAACTCGAAAATTATGTAAATTCTAAAGACCCGATGGATAAGGCGGGGGCTTATGGCATCCAGACAAGGGGTGCACGGCTTATTAGCCAAATTCGGGGGTGTTTTTACAATGTGGTGGGGTTGCCTGTGGCTCTCACCTTGGATATGCTGGGAAAGTTGAAGGTGAATGTATGATGGTGGCAAAGGAAATTGAAGATAAAAGGCCCGATGAACGTCTTGGAGCCTATTTGACGCGTGCTCGCGAAGCTGCCGGGATGTCCGTAGAGGACCTCGCATCTGTGACGAGGCTCACAGTTAAGAATATTACCCTTATTGAAAGTGGCGATTGGAAGGCGTTTCCGGTAGAAGCGTACCTTCGTAGCTATCTCAATTCCATTTGTGGCAAGCTCGGCCTGGATACGAAACGTGTCTTGGACTGGTACGGGGCCGAATGCGGTTCCAAGTTTGCGAGCCTTTTGGCTGAAACGCCGGCACGTCCTGTTAAGGTTAAGCCGGTTACCGAAAATGAATCTAAACCCAGAAGCAAAGCCGTTCCTATCGTGATTGTCTTGCTTGGACTGGCATTCGTGGTCGGCTCTCACTTCTTGAAGGGCCTGGGCGAAGAAGAAGGTGCTGTAGAATCTACGGCGGCAGTGGCATCCGAAACGACGGCAGCGGTTGAACAGCCCGCTGCGGAAATGCCCGATGGTGCCGAAGCGGTTCCTGCAGATTCTTTGCAGGCCTACATGGTGTCGATGGATTCTGCCAAGGCGCCTAACGGCGAAGTGGTGACGCAGGCTCAGGTGGACGAAGCCATCAAGAAGTCTGAACTTCCGGAATCGGCAACGATCTTTATCTCGTCTACTTCGACGAAAAAGGATACGGTCGTCAAGCCTGTTTCGAATCGCGGCAAGACGAAGTTTGAATTGATTGGCTCTGGCGAAGCCCGCTCCTGGGTTGGGCTGAAGCGCCATGAAGATGATGGATCCTTCGTTAGGGAAGCAAATATTTCTACGGCCGGCGTGAAGATGGTCTACAATGCAAACGATACTTTGTATGTAGTCATCGGCGAACCGCGTGCAGTTTCGCGCATGTTGCTCAATGGCGTCGATACTCCGCTGCCCGAAATGAAGTTTGGACGCGTCACGCGCTTCCGCGTGTATGATGGTGCCATTGTCTCTACAGGAGCGAACTAATGCGTACTTCCAAGATTGCAAGAAAGACCGGCGAAACCGATATCGAGCTTTTCTTGAACCTCGATGAAGCGAGCCGTGGCAAGATCGATTCCGGCAACGCGTTCCTGGACCACATGCTCGACCTGTTCCAGGTGCATGGCGGTTTCCACCTTGACTTGACGTGCAAGGGCGACACCGCTGTCGATATGCATCACAGCATGGAAGACATCGCTATCGTGCTCGGCCAGGCTCTTGTGGAATGCCTCGGCGACAAAAAGGGAATCGAACGTTACGGTTTTTACTTTGTTCCGATGGACGAAGCGCTTAGCCGCGTGTGCATCGATTTCAGCAACCGCATCGGTTTTGTCTGGAACGTTAAGCTCCCTGCCGCGATGGCGGGCGGAATCGAAGCGAGCATGTTTGAACACTTCTTCAAGAGCGTTTGCGAAAACGCCCGTATGAACTTGCATGTCCAGCTTTTCTACGGTAGCGACAACCACCATTGCCTCGAAAGCATCTTCAAGGCTTTTGCCCGTGCAGTCGCGATGGCTGTTGCCCCGAGCCGTAACGTGAAGGGCGTGCCGAGCAGCAAGGGCGTTCTTTAGTTGCGCCTATGGCGCAGTTACTAGTTACTGAGCACCTTCGGTGCAGTTACTAGTTACTAGATTATCTTATATCAAGAAGCTTCTTGAAACCTGTAACACTAGTAACTAGTAACTCGGAACTAGTAACTAAATCCTAGGTACTCGGACTTTATCCCCGGCGTTCAGATGTTCCAGCATCACGCCGGCGTTTACTGATTGTAGTGCAGAAAGCACGTAAAAACGGGGGAGGTTCTGCGTACCGGCACCGTAGGTTCGGTGCAGGAGCTTGAACAGGTCTTCGCCTTCCTTGGCTTCAACGACTTTGTAGAGTCCGGCGTTCGACGGGTCGGACTGGAGGGCGGAGAGCGCCCTGCTGAACTTGTCCATAAAGGCTTCGGCACTGGCCGCGGCGTTGTCGCTATTGCCGGCTAGGCCCGATTTCTTGGCGCTTTCGGCGCTTTTTTTGGTGTGCGACGGGGCCTTGGAGGGCTTTCCTGTCACGGAGCCGGGGAGCATGAAAGTGGGGGCCTTGTGGGCGTTTATGGCGATACTTGGCTTGTTCTTGTCCGTTTTTTTGACGGGTTCGCGGGCGAGGATGGAATCCAGGTTGTCCACGTAGGCCTGGTCCGGCCATTCCAGCAGGGGCATTTTCTTGTCCACCACGACGATTTTAGCCTGGGGCGGTTCTCCCTTGCAGGCGACAAGGGATACGACCAGGGGGGCTACGGCAAGGACTTTGGGCAAGAAAATGTATCGCTTCATGCCCCAAAAATACTAAAAAAGCGTATTCTTCTTGCCAAAATCCCGATATTTGTCTAAATTTGGGACTTTCAAACTCACTTCAATAGGAAGTTATTACAATGAAAGATGGTATCCACCCTAACTATCAACCGGTCGTGTTCGTCGATGCGAATACGGGTAAAGAATACATCACCCGCTCCACGAAGTCTTCCGCCGAAAAGAAGACTATCGATGGGGTTGAACATAGCGTGATTTCCCTGGAAATCACCGCTGATACCCATCCGTTCTGGACGGGCAAGCAGCATCGCGTGGATACGGCTGGCCGTATCGACCGCTTCAACAAGCGTTTCGCCGGCAACATCACTGGTGCAAAGCGCAAGACCCGCAAGGCCGTGCCGGCCAAGGCGGAAGAAGCCTAATCGCTGTTGCGTTTCGCCCTCCCTTAAAGGGAGGGCTTTTGTACTTGAAAAGGTTTAACACTTAACGAGGAAAAGATGAAGAAACTTCTTACCATTTGTGCTGCAGCCCTGGTTGCTTTTGCCATGACGGGTTGCGAAAAGACCGGCACCATCGAAGGCGAAGTCTGTGACGCGTTCACGGGCAAGGCTCTCGAAATGCCGACCATCTGGATTGACTCCACGATCTATTCTACCCTGAAGGACAAGTACAAGTACAAGCAGGAACTTCGCAAGGGCCAGTTCAAGTTCGAGAAGGTTCCCGTCGGTACGTACAAAGTTCTCGCCGGCCGCTCCAAGTACATCAAGAGCCGCAACATGGTCACCACGACCGAAGAAAATCCGAACGCCAAGCTGACACTCTACATCTACAGCGATCAGGTTGATCCGGGTCTCTACATCAGCGGAGTAGACGCTCCGACGAAGATTTCGAACCAGTGGGTCATCTGGTCCACGCAGTGCGAATCCTCCATTGCCGGTTACCGTCTCGCCTTCCCGCAGCAGGCTGCTGGTGCCAAGGTTCCGCCCAAGGCCGACAAGAAGAAGGGCAAGAAGGGTAAGAAGGGCAAGGCTGCTCCGGCTGCCGATGCCTCCAAGATGACTCCGCTTCCGGAACCGCGCGTGGTTGATGGCAAGCTCGAAGTCTTCTACCGCAATGCTTCTTCCGTGACGACTCCGCTCATCGCGAAGACCTTCCCGGCCGTCGTCGGCAAGGTTGCTGACCACAAGGACTGCAAGGGCTTCGAAGGTGACGAAAAGGGCGTCTTTGCTGACAAGGACAAGGGCTCTGACCTGACGGTGACCTACATTGCCGAAAACCTCTTCAAGATTACCGGCAACCTCCCGAAGGGCAAGCAGATCATCCAGTTCTCTCAGGATGGCAAGACTCTCCAGACCTACTACTTCGAAGTGAAGTAATCGGCGCTGGCGACATTCTGTCGTAAAAGCTTTTAGGGCGGCTCCCCATTCGGGAGCCGTTCTTTTTTTATCTGATTTTGCAAATTTTTTATAAGCACGCACTCCCCGACATTGGGCCTATTGCCTTGATATTGCTGGGTTCTAGGCGATAGGCGATGAGTGGAATTAGTATATTTGGGGTATGACAGGGCTACTTCCCCGGCCCGTCTTTTTTGAGGTATGCCTAAATGAAAAAAATCAAAGGGTTTTTCTCGTTTTTTGGACTTGCATTTACCCAGGTGGCGGTTTCGACTGCAGTTATCGCCTACATGGAACTGGCTCTTAATCGGTTTGGCTATACGGCGACCCAATCGTGGCAGTTCTACGTTTTCCACTTGCTGTTCCTGCTGCCCTGCGTGCTGTTGCTGACGCCGGCAGGGTTCATGTCGGACAAGTACCCGAAGGAAAAGGTACTTCTTTGGACATCGTTCCTCTCGCTGCCGGCCTTGGGGCTTTTCGGTGCGGGCGCCTACCTGTCTAGCCTCCCGATGATGTTCGGCGGTACGGGCGCGTTCTTTGTGCTGCAGGCGTTCCAGAGTCCGGCCAAGAACGGTTATATGAAGGAACTGATGGGCGTTCGCTACCTTTCGAAGGGAAGCGGAATCCTGATGATTGTGACTTTCTCCGCCCTCATGCTTGCGGGTGCGGCCATCGCGTTTGCCCTGAGGGTAGACGCTGTGTTGCCGGTGTTGTACGCCCTCGGCGGCTTGCAGTTTGTCGCTTTCCTGTTCTCGTTACGGCTTCCGCCAATCGGTGCCTATGACGCAACGCTCAAGTTCCCGTGGGACCGCTATTGGAATTTTGCCTTTGCCCGCCGCAAGATGACAAAGGCGTGGAAGAACCGCGCCCTCAGGCAGTCCATTGTCGGGCTTTCGATGTTCTGGGTGATGATCTTTCTCATGGTCTTCGTCATTCAGGAACAGTTCGGTTCGGGCTCCATCTTTGATCAGGATTCCCTTTTGAACTATGCCATTTTCGGCACGTTCGTCGGGCTTTTCGTCGGTTTTATTTTCGCGATGCGCATGTCGAAGAACTTTATCGAGATGGGGCTTATCCCGATGGGGACCGCGGGTGCGGCCATCCTGATTTTCCTTATCCCGTTTGTACCGAGACCCTACAATGCTATCGCGTTCGCGCTGCTGGGATTCTGCGGCGGCATCTACATGCTCCCGATGTTTGCGATGCTTTTGTACAATACGAAGCCGAGATCGGCGGGTCACGTGCTTTCGCTTAGCAACTTCGTCCAGAACCTCAGCATCTTGATTTTTGAAATCCTCGCGATTGTTGCGATGCGCTGTTTGGATGTCGACCGGATGAGCCTGTTCTTCGCACTTGGCATCCTCTGCCTTGTCGGGACGGTGTGGGCGCTCTGGGCCATGCCGCAGACGCTTTTGCGCCAGCTGTTGCGTTCGGCTCTTTCGATGCACTACAAGTTCCTCGTGACGGGCGTGCAGAATATCCCCTGGGAAGGCCCGGTTCTTTTGGTGGGTAACCACATTTCGTATATCGACTGGGCGATGATCCAGATGGCGAGCCCGCGCCCGATGCGCTTCGTGATTACGCGCCGTCCGTTCGAAAAGTGGTACGTGCGCCTGCTGCTTTCGCAGATGGAGACCATCGACCTCGATATCTCGAACCCGGGACCGGCGATGGAAGAAGCCCACAAGGCCCTTCTGCGCGGCGAAGCCGTGGTGATGTTCCCCGAGAACGTGATGACGTCGACGGGTAACATGAACCGCTTCCGCCTGGACTATTCTGCTGCCATCAAGGATGTTCCGCACATCAAGCTCATGCCGTTCTATGTGCAGGGCCTGTGGGGGAGTAGCTACTCTATGGCCGAAGCCGGCTTCAGGGACATGGTTCACAGCGGTGGACGTATCGTTTCGGTTGCTTTCGGCAAGGAACTGCCGCTTGATTCCAGCCCGATGATGGTGAAGCGCGCTGTCCAGGAACTTTCCATTACCGCATGGACGAGCTATATCCGCAAGTTGCGCCCGGTGGCTTCGGCCTGGATCCGTACGGTGAAGCATATCGGTAGCGGTCCCTCGGTGTTTAGCCCTGACGGCAATCACCTTACGGCGAACGCTCTCGCGACGGCGGCCCTCTCGTTTGGCGCCATCATTGACAAGCTGACCAAGGGCGAAAAGCAGGTGGGTGTGCTTATCCCGCCTTCGGGCCCCGGCATCATCGTGAACATGGCCTGCCTTATCAAGGGCAAGACGGTCTATAACCTGAATTATACCAATACGCCCGAGACGATGGACTACTGCTGTAACGTGGCCGACGTGAAGACGATTATCACGGCCCGCGTGTTCGTCGACAAGCTCAAGCAGAAGGGCGTGCCGATGGACCAGCTCCTCGACAAGTACAAGGTCTACTACATGGAAGACCTCAAGGAGAAACTCCACAAGTCGACGCTCGTGAAGAACTTCTTGCGCGTGCTGTTGTTGCCGGCGTGGTACCTGGAACTGCGTTTCTTCAAGAAGGTGACGCTCGACGACGTGGCGACCATCATCTTCAGTTCTGGCTCGGAAGGCCGTCCGAAGGGAGTTGAACTCACCCATTTGAACCTGATGGGCAACATCAAGCAGTGCGAAAGCGTGCTCTTGCCGACGGCTGATGACGTGTTCCTCGGCTCGCTCCCGCTGTTCCATGCGTTCGGCTTCTCGATTACGACGATGCTTTGCTTGGTGGAAGGCGTCCCGGTGGCGACCTGCCCCGACCCGACGGATGCACGCCTCGTTTCGCGCATGTGCGCCCAGTTCAAGGTGTCTTTCATGGTGGCTACGGGTACGTTCCTGCGTATGTGGGGTATCAACCGCGCGGTTCATCCGCTGATGTTCTCGCATGTCCGTGCCATCTACGCGGGTGCCGAGAAGATTCGCGAAGACGTGCGACAGCTTTACCGCACCAAGTTCAAGCTCGAAATTTTCGAAGGCTTCGGCTGTACCGAAACGACGCCGGTGGCGGCCGTGAACACGAGGGACGTGCTCATGGACGACTACAAGACGGTGCTCGAAGGCAACAAGCCGGGTACCGTGGGTGCGCCCCTTCCGGGTACGCAGTTCCGCATCGTGGACCCCGACACCATGGAAGAGCTTCCGGTGGGCGAAGACGGCCTTATCTTGATTGGTGGTGCCCAAATCATGAAGGGCTACCTGAAGGATCCGGACCGTACGGCGCAGGCGATTGCCGTCATCAACGGCAAGCGCTGGTA
This sequence comes from Fibrobacter succinogenes, assembly GCA_902768325.1. GTDB lineage: Bacteria > Fibrobacterota > Fibrobacteria > Fibrobacterales > Fibrobacteraceae > Fibrobacter > Fibrobacter succinogenes_A. The sequence continues at coordinate 23,630 of CACXKY010000006.1, read as the reverse complement.
CAAGACGGGCGACAAGGGCCATGTGGACGAAGACGGCTACCTCACCATCGTGGACCGCTACAGCCGATTCGCGAAACTCGGTGGCGAAATGGTGAGCCTCGGTTCCGTGGACTTCAAGATTTCGGAATGCCCGCTGTTCGACGATATTGACCATTTCGCGGTGGCCGTTCCCGATGGATCCAAGGGTGAAAAGATTGTTTTAGTGTATGCAGGCGATAAAGAAGAAGCCGAAGTGAAGGACATGCTCAAACAGGTCGGACTCCCGCCCCTGATGCTTCCGGGTGCCGTGGTGAAGGTCGATGTGCTTCCTAAGCTCGGTAGCGGTAAATCTGACGTTCAGACAGGCAAGAAAATAGCCATGCAGCGTCTCGGAATTACCGGATAATTTGTAAAAAATCTAAATTGAGTCCGTTATGTCTAAAAGAGAAAAGAAGCTTGATAAGAATAATTCGTCTGTAAAATCAGAAACAAAGGTTGAGCGTAAGCCTCTGAAGGAACTCCTGCGTGCTTGGGTGGAAACCCTGCACTTGGGACGCCCCCAGGCGGTGATGGCGGCGGTCACGCTGTTCGTGCTCGTCGCGGCTTTCTTGATTTTTAACAATACGTCTGTTGAGTACGCTCGCCGTTGGGATATTGAATGGGGTTACTACGCCATCCTCCTGACGTTCATCTTGCTCCTGGTGGGAATTGTCGTGAACATTCCCTTCGTGGTGAAGAATTGGCGCGCGAACCTCCCGGGCGGCAAGTCCTTCTGCGGGCTCGCCATATTGCTCATCGTCTTTTCCGCGTTCATTTTCAGCAATATCGGAAATACGCACCGTGTATTGAGCGACGAGACGAGCTGGGAATCGATGGGCCTCCAGATGTACTTCCAGCATTCGGGCGGCATCTGTAACGAAGGCGTGTGGACGGACGGTGTTCTGGACTGCAAGACGGAAGTGAACAACTTCAAGGGCAAGGCGCTCGGCTTTGTCTATTCCGTCGTGTTCAACTTCATGGAACCGAACCGCGATACGGCGCTCCTCGTGAACTACCCGTTCTACATACTGAGCCTGATTGCGTTCTTCCTCGCTTTGAGCCGGTGGTTCAGGAGCGATAAACTGGCTCTGGCCGCGACGGCCTTCTTGGGCGGCATGCCGATTTACCTTTTGCAGGCCCGTTCGGCTTCGACCGAGGTGCTCTATATCTGCCTGCTTGCGGTGCTGATGGCTTGGTACGCCTTTGTGCCGACAAACAAGGTGACCTGGAAGCACTTCCTCTTTACGGTCCCGCTGCTCGGTTTCTTTGCGCAGACCCGTCAAGAAACGGTCTTTGCGTTTATCCCGTTTGCGCTTTACTATTACCGCTATTTCCTCGAAAAGCCGTACCGCCTGCCAGCCTTTGTCGCTTCCGTGATTGCGGTGAGCTGGCCCAGCGTGAATACGATGGCGGCCTACCGCGGTTATGACTTCCAGGGGGGCGAACATGCTGCCCATTCCTTTGAGAACCTCTGGTTCAACCTGAAGACGAACATCGAAGTGATGATGAACCTGGACAAGAATCCAGCGTTCGGCGGCATCATGGAAAACCCGTTCTACACGACGTTTACCGTAATCCTGCTCGCTTCGACGGCCTGGCTCCTGTTCCGCATGATTTCGGGACGCCGCTATATTCGCGGTTTCGTGTTGGGCATCTTCTTCTGCCTCCAGATTTTTGTCATCATGTTCAACGTGTCGGGTACGTTCACCATCGACATCAACCAGCGCTATGTGCTGGTGGCGCTGCCGCTGTTTGCTCTTTTGATGGCGCTAGGCATGTACGATGCGCTCCTCTTTGCGACCAAGATGAAGACGGATGCCGCGGCAAAGATTGTCATGGGTGTTGCGGTCGCGCTTTCGGTGGGACTCATGCTGTACCATGCGCCGAGCTACAAGGCGAACATGCTTTATTACAAGAACAAGCTGCTCGGCGAAGAAGACTTCTTGAATACGGAGTTGGCAAGCTATCCGCAGAATTCCGTGTTCATCTATGCTAGGCCGTGGCAGATGCTCGCTTCGGGCCATACCTCCTTCAGCGAACGCACGTTCGAAGGCTGGAGCACGGAGGAATTTGCGGGCTGGATGCAGAAATCCAACGGGAACATCTACCTTGTCCGCGGTCAGGACGGTTACGGCAAGGTGAACCGCGATAGCCGTGTGGTCGGTTTCAAGACGACGGACCAGATCGACAAGATTCTGGACGGTTACAAGAATGAACGTGTCCTGGTCGATGCGAAGCGCTTCGGCTACCCGCTGGTGATTTACAAGATTCTCTCGAAGAAGGGCGTTTCCAAGTATGCGCAGAACTTCCTCGTTTCGGATCAGTTCGATGGCCAGATTGCCATCTCCAAGCGTTTCCCGGAATCGATCAACTGCAGCTATGTGCTGAACTCGGAAATGCAGGGCGAACTCCTGGTTTCGTCCGAGGCGGATACGCTTGTTCTCGATTCTGCGAAAATCCGTTATGGCTTGAACCGCGCAGAAATCGCCTGTGCGATGCCGGACGACGATACCATGCAGGTTTACAGGGACTTCTTCGTGGAAGGCGAGAAGGTGGCCCTGCTTTCGGCGCTCAAGATGGGCGACTATACGCAGGACTGGGGTTCCCCGCAGGTTGACAGGACGGTCGAACAGCATACGCTGACGTTGGACGGCGTTCCTTACCGCTACGGTATCGGTAGCCACGCGAATTCTTCTATCAACTTCACGTTGCCGCGCGGCTTCGATATGCTGCATACTGTTGTCGGTCTCGATGACGAAAGTGCCTGCGGTGATGGCGCGCATTTTGCAGTCTATGCGGACGGTCGCGAGGTCGTACGCACCAAGAGGCTCTACTCTATGGAAAAGCAGGCCCTCGATGTCGACATCTCCGGAGCGCACAATATCCAGCTCCGCATCGAAATGGGTGAAGACAAGGACTGCGACCACGGCGACTGGGCTAACGCATGGCTGGAGGCAAGGTAAAAATCCTGGTGGCCCCGTTGGATTGGGGCCTCGGACACGCGACGCGTTGCGTGCCCGTCATCAGGGAATTCCTGGCGCACGGGGCGGAGGTCGAGATTGCCGTCGTCAAGGCGAATGCGTCTTTTTTCCGCGAGACCTTCCCGAAACTGCGCCAGCGCATTGCTCCCGGCTACAACGTCGAGTATCCCGATCATGGCTACAATATGGGGCTCTGGCTCTTGAAAAACGGGGCGCGCCTCAATGCCATTATGCGGTACGAACACCGCTATGCCGAAGAGATGGTCGCACGTCACCATTACGACATCCTCTTTTCGGATAACCGCTTTGCCTTCTATTCCAAGAAGGCGCATAACGTTTACATGACGCACCAGCGCCGTATTGCCTTCCCGCCGGTCTTTTCTTCGTTCGAGGGCGTCGGCGTGCGTTGGCACGATGCGCGCATCGCTCATTTTGACGAAGTTTGGGTGCCCGATGTCAGGGAATTTCCGGGCTATGCGGGAACGCTTTCGCATGTCGATTCCTGCTCGCGTCCAGTCCGTTTCGTGGGCCCGCTTTCCCGCTTTGGCGAAAGCCATGCCGCCCTCAAGGGCACCGAGAAAGACTTGGATGTCGTCGCAGTCATTTCGGGCGTAGAACCATCGCGCACGCGGTTCGAAGACCGCCTGCGTCGCGTGCTGCAAAAGATTCCCGGACGTCACGTGATGATCCTCGGACAGCCTTCCGTTCCTTACAGCAGTTGGACCGAAGGGAACATCGAGTTCCATACGCACCTGCCTACGGACCGCTTTGCCGAAATGATTGCCCGCAGTAAGCGGGTCGTGAGCCGCGGTGGGTACAGCACCGTGATGGACATGGCGGTACTGGGGGCGAGCTGCATTTTCGTCCCGATTCCTGGGCAGTATGAACAGGTCGTCTTGGCGAAGAACCTTTCTGCGGCAGGCTACGCAGTCGAGATTCCCGAAGACAAGCTCGGCGAAGAATCCCTGCGCAAGGCCTTGTCTGCGGAAGGACGCGTGTTGCCTCCGTTCCGGCAGGAACTCTTGCGCGGTACCGTTGACGATCTGTTCCAGAATATAGGCAAATAATTTTAAGGTAGAATATGAACCAGTTTGTACTTGCTTTCCCGATTCCTGCCGCCGTGGCGGACGTTTTTTCGATTACGGAAGTGACCCAGGTGGCCGCCGATGCGAAGACCTTGATGATTCCCGGTTGTAGCGTCGCCTTCAATGTCGTCCGTCATGAAGCGCAGCCTGGCCTTTCCGAAATATTCAAGGAACACCACGAAGTCTCCGATGAAGAAGCGAAAGCCATCGATGCTCACCGTTCCCTCTTGTTCTTGCTCGGCAATATCAAGAGCGCCGATGAACTCCGTATGGTAAATGGCGCTATCCTCAAGGTCTTGGCCGCCGGTGCGACGGGCGTTTATATGCAGCAGTCGGGCACCGCCTGGACTGCGGGTGGTTTCCGCGAGGAACTCGGTGATGCCGAATTCCCGATGGATCCGTGGATCAACTTCGTGGAAAGCGATGACGTGCTTTATACGCTGGGCCTCGAGACGTTCGGCCTCCCGGACCTTTGCATCGGGCGTAAGGCGGCCTCGGAAGAAGCCCGCGATATCCTCGGTGTGGCTGCCGATACGCTGTTCGTGGACGGTCTTTCGTCGAAGTCTGGAACCGAGGTGGATGCCGGCGATGCGGGCAAGTTTACGCTCCGCGCCGAAACCAAGAGCCCCTTCCCGAAGGACGCTCCGGAATTCAACAAGCGCGGCGTGATGCGTTTGGTAAAGGGTTAACGCCTTTTACTTTTCTACGACAGAGCCAAGAATCTGGCGGATTTTCTTGTTCGTGATAAAGGCGTCGGGATTCTCGATGCTGTAGAACATGCTGTCCACGAGCGCCTGCGTGTTGAACTCGTAAGAGGGGAGGCGCAGGAGGTAGCTTTCGGCGGAATTGTCGAAACCGAAAATGTGTTCGGACGCATGTAGCTTTCCTTCTTCCGCCAGTTCGATAATGATGCTTGCCACTTCGTCGTTGACGCAGACAAGCGGGAGCTGGCTGTAGATTTCGTCTTGCGGAATGAGGGAGATGAGCTTTTGCTTTAGGAGCTCGCGGGCGTAGACTTCGACGGAATGCTTCGCGACCTTGGTACGGGCAATCTGCTTGTAGTCCCAGGGGCTTGCGAATTCCTTGTCGGTACACGTGATGACGGAAAGACCGGATTCACGGAGCCCTTCTAGGCGGTCCACGGACCAGGAACTGTTATGGTAGGGAGAGATGTAGAGAACCTGGTTGAAACCGAGCGTCTGGACGAACTTGCCCATCTCTATGCCGGGGAGCGGCCCGAAGGTGGAATTGAAAAAATTCCAGTTGCTCTTGCTGCAGAAGCGCTGCGGCAAATCCCGTAGCGGGTGTTCCCACCAGACGGATACCGGGAATTTCACTCCGGCGAACAGTTGCAAAAGCTTGAGCGGGTGCATCACGAGCAGGGTAGAAAGGATGGCGCCGACGGCGTTCTGGAAGTCGCTCAGTTTATGCGGATTGCCACTTCTGTCGATAATTTCGCCGCTCTTTTCGTTGATGCCGAGCAGGATAAGCTTGAAGTTTTCCGCACCGGCCTTCTTGTAGACCATGCGGAGAAAGTCCATCTCGCGTTCGCTTTCGGCGGTGAATCCGCCCCAGCTGTTACAGCGCGTGACGAAAATGAGTTCGCTCAGGGACTGTCCTGACCGGGAATCCCGCTTATGGGCAAAGAAGAACTTCCTTCCGGAACGGGTGAGGACGCCGGCATGGACTTTGTCCATCAGGAATTTTCGCAGGATGGATTGGGAAACGTCGTAGCGCAGGGCGAGTTCCTTCATGAGCGGCAGGGCGGCGTCCATCTTGAACGTTCCGCGGGCCCAGTCTTCGTTGAAGAGCCTCTGCAGCTTTTCGGGAATGGTCTCCCGGATGGTCGGGCGGACGGCCGACGGAAACAGCGCTTCGTTTGTCGTGCTGTCGGGGGATTTCCAGAAGGAACCTTTCCCTTGGACGCTCTGGATCTTCCCGGCGGCGGCCAAGGCGGCCAGCGCGGCCTGTACCGTTCCCGAGGAGATGTTGTATGTCTTCATCAGGGTTCGGATACTGGGGAGCCTGTCCCCGTCTTGATGGGGGAGTGAAAGAAGCGTCTTTGCCAGTTCCTCGCGCATGCCGAAAAAATACAAAAAAGTCTATGCAGCGTGTGCTGCATAGACCTTTGTTGTTTTTTGGGGGGGGGTTAATACTTGAAATTAACGCGGTAACGGTCTTTGACTTCCTTCACGTGGGCGCCCTTGGCGTTCACGATGCCGCGGGTATCCTTCTGTACCTGCGGGGTACGGATGAGAGGCGTCGAGAGGACGCTAGAGGAGCTGGGCGGGGTGATCGTCTGCGAGCTGCTCGAGGCAATCACGGACGAGGAACTCGATGTGGGCGTCTGGCTCTTCAGGTCGCCTTCGGGATCGGTGGGCATCTGGCCGTTGAAGCCTTCCTGGCCCTTCTTGGTGAGGGCGATGATGACCATGCCGTCCTTGGTGAAGATGTTGCTCGGGCTGATATCGACGCGGTTGCCGTCAAACGTCCAGTCGCCCTTTAGCCAGCGGCTGCTGTTGAAGGTGTCGAAATCGTCGCTCCAGTCCAGAGTAAAGTCGCTGCCGTTTTCGCCGGCGCCCGGGGTGTACTTGTAGACCTTGACCCAGTTGATGAACTGGTAGACGGGCAGGATGTTGTCGTTCCAGGCTCCGACCCATCCTGCATCTTCGTGGGACCAAAGGTTGAAGCGAAGACCTTGTTCCTTCTTGCCAAGGTCCTGCACCTGGTTCTTGTCGTTTTGGCCCTTCTCCGTCTTGCGGACGACCTTGCCGTCCAGAGTCCATGCCACGTAATTCGGGGTCCATTCCATGCCGTAGGTGTGGAAGGATTCGTTGGAGGCCGGGTTGATGGCGTGGTGCTGTTCGCTGGTCACCTTGCGGTCCGGCTGCCCGTCTCCGGGGCCGAAACCTGTAATGATGTTGGACTGGAAACTGTTGGGGTTCTTGCCCAGGATTTCGATATCTACTTCGACCCAGGGTTCATTTCCGCCCAGGTAGGAATCGTTGTGGTAGAGGAACATGGAACTGACGGTGCCGGAACCGGCGGCCATCTTCATACGTGCTTCGAACTTGCCGTACATCCAGGTTTCGCTGGTATAGAGTTCTGCACCGGAATAGTCTTTTGCACTAATGGATCCTGCCATGGCCATTACCAGAAGGGTTGCTGTTGAGATTTTCTTGTATATATTCATCTTTATCTCCTGACCCATACAGACATAATATAAAGTCGCCTCGGAGGGGGCGCAAACGAACAAAGGTGTAAAGTGGTATAAGTGTATCAAGTGTATTAAAAACGGGGCCAATCGGAGCAAAATGGCCTAGGAACGGGGTGCGCTCGGGGGCGTTTTTTTCTACCTTTCCCCCTATGGAAATCGATGACTGGCGCATGCGCATAGACGAATTGAACGACGAACTGATCGCTCTCCTGAACCGGCGTGCGGTTTTTGCGACTGAAATCGGGAAAATCAAGCGTTCTCAGGGCTTGCCGGTATTGGACCCTGCACGTGAGTCCGCCGTATTGGAATGTGTCAAGGAAAAGGCGGCGAAATCGGGCGGTCCTCTTTCCCCCGAATCCATAGAGCAGATTTTCCGGGTCATCATGGAAGAGACCCGCAAGGTGGAGGAGTAGATGAAGCGGATTGCGTTGGTGGGCTTCGGGCTTTTGGCCGGTTCCATTGCCGCCGCGGTGAAGCAGGCCGGACTTCCGACTGTGATTCGCGCGGTGAGTTCTTCCGCTACCCTCAAGCGTGCCCGTGAATTGGAACTGGCTGACGAGTTTTTTGAATACGACGAGACGGAAAAGTGGGCGAGGGACTGTGACCTCATCTTGCTCTGTTCGCCAATCCTCCATATCTTGGGAACGATTGAATCCTTGAAGAAGGTGTCGTGGGCCGGCTCCGGAAAAGCTTGCCTGGTGAGCGACATCGGCAGTACGAAGGTTGAAATCTGCAAGGCGGGAATGAGCCTGCCGGCTCCGTTCCGGTTTGTGGGAAGCCACCCGATGGCCGGTTCCGAAAAGCGTACTTGCGAGTTCAACGATCCTGCCATTTTTGAAAACGCCTACTGGTTTGTCTGTCCGCCCGAAGGGACGGAAAAAGATGTCTATGCCCCGCTCCTCGAATTGGTGAAATTCCTCGGGGCGACCCCGGTCGTGTTCCCGCCGGAACACCATGACCGCACGATGGCGTGGGTATCCCATATGCCGCAGATGCTCAGTTCGACGTTGGCGGCAAGCCTTCCGGAACGCCTGCTGAAGCACAACTACCAGCATTATGCGGGCCGTGCCTTCCGCGACATGACGCGTATTGCGGCTAGCGGTTGGGGAATGTGGCACGACATCGCCGTGACGAACCGCGACGAGACGGTCCGTGCCCTCGGCGAAGTGCGCGATGGGATTGACAAGACGATTGCCGCGATGAACAATCTCGACGTCGTCGTGGACGGAAAGCCCGCCGATAACGACGGCTCCGCGGGCCTTGAAAGCATTTTCAAGGCGGGGAACGAAGGGCGTGCCAGCCTCTTTGCCCCGGGCCGGAACGCTGCCGAAGCCTTTTTTGAAATTACAGTCCCGTTGAAGGACAAGCCCGGCGCACTCCTGAGCGTGATGCAGCCGCTGGCCGAAGAGGGACTCAACATCCGTGATATCGAACTGATGAAGGTTCGCGAGAATGTGGCCGGGACGCTCCTGCTTGCGTTCAAGACGCAGGACGAGGCCGCCCGTGCGGTAAAGCTGCTCCGCTACCTCGGTTACGAAGTAAAGGAACGATAATGGAATTTTGTCTGAATCCAGACCGCGAGCGCATGAACTTGACTCTGGTGATGGCGCTGTTGGTAAACGGGCGCACGGTGCTTGAGGATTTTTCGTGGGCGAGCGGCAGTGAACGGTTTGCCAAGGCCTTGACGGAATTCGGTCTCGAATATTCGTTGCAGGGGCACCAGCTTGTACTGGACGGCAAGGGCTTCCAGTATGCGCTCCCTTCCATGTTGCCGATTGATTTTGCCGAACGCGAAAACGTGCTCCTTTGGACCTTGGCGAGCAAGGATTCCGAACAGCTGTTCACGTTTGCTGCAGAAAACGACGAAGCGGGTATTGCCAGTGTGGCTGCGGCCAAGAATCAGCTTTTGTCGTACTTCAAGGTGGAAATCGAGACGGACGAACCCGCCCGCCTGGTGTTCAAGTTCAGTGCGGAAGAGCCGCATATCAAGAAGGATTCGCTGGGCAACGTTTCGCCGGTGATGCGTAACAGGATGCTGTTGCGCGCGGTGGTGCGCAGCGAGTACCTGAGTTTCGAAGAACGTACGACCGTTCACGATCAGTGGACGAGGATGCTTGCCTATTTTGGCGTGAAGCTTCGTTACGAAAGCCGCGGCATGGAACAGCTGAGCGAATTTGAACGTCGCCTGATGATTGCCCAGGGCAAGAAAATCGACCGCACGCAGTTTACGGAACTGTTCGAAACGAAGGTGATTACCGGCCGTGAATATTACGTCCCGGGCGATACGACAGAGGCGATGGCGTTTGCCTTGCTGGCGACGGTCGGGAATATGCCCAAGGACAAGGTCGTAAAGCTCTTGAACGTAGACTTGAATACGTCCCGTGCAGGGGCGCTGACATGCCTCAAGCGCATGGGCGCGAATATCGAGACGGTGACCCGCCGCGAAAAGTTCGGCGACGTTTTTGGCGATGTCGAAATCTATCCGCTGGAAGCCGGCAAGCGCCTGCAGGGGCGCCGCTTTAGCGAAGATGTCATCTCTACGGGAATCGAGGAGTACGCCTTCTTGGCGGTGGCGGCCTGCTTTGCGGAAGGCGAGACCATCTTGCGCCTGCCTAAGGAATCCCGCGAGGCGATGCGGCCTGTGAACGAGTTTTTGGCGGAAAACCTCCGCAAAACGGGCGTCGAAGTCGGCGTCTATGACGATGGCCTTGTCGTCCGCGGCATGGAAACCATCGTGAACGGCAGCGGTTTTGACTGCGGGCAGAATCCGCAGATGGGGCTTGCGCTTTCGGCGCTTTCGCTCTCGCTACAGAATGATGAACCCGTCCTGGGTGCCGAATGTATTGAATCGGTTTTCCCGGGTGTGGTTGAAAACTTGAAGCGTGTATTAGTTGCCGAGGTTTCCGAATGACAAAGACTTTCTCCAAGATAGGCGTGGTGGGGTTCAAGGAAAAAAGTGCCGACTTGGCCCTCGCTCTCGAAACAATCGGCAACTGGGCGAAGGTTCACCCCGAGGTGACGTTCTATGCCCTGGATACGCTGAAGGAACTTTCCAAGCGCCCCATCCATGTGGTGAAGGAATCGGCGCTCTCGCGTATGGACCTGCTGCTTGCCATCGGTGGCGACGGCACGGTGCTTTCGGCGGCGCATATCGCGCTGGGGCACAACATTCCCATTCTGGGAGTGAATGCGGGCCATGTCGGATTCTTGGCGGAAAGCCGTGTAGAAGGGCTCGAAAAAACGCTTGACGATTTGATCGCGGGTGATTTTTCGACCCGCGACCGCATGATGATCGATGCCGCGGTCTTCCGCGGAAAGAAGTGCATTGCCAAGCAGACCGTGTTGAACGAAGTGCATATCCGTGCGCATGCGCCGGAACGCATGGTCAACGTGAACGTGGAATACAACGGAACGCTTTTGACGGAATACTGGGCGGATTCGCTCTTGATTTCGACTCCGACGGGTTCGACGGCCTACAACCTGGCCGCGGGTGGCCCGATTATCCATCCTTCGACTCCTGCGGTCGTGCTGACCCCGGTGGCGCCGAGCAGCCTTTCCGTGCGTCCGCTCGTGCTTTCGCTGACGAAGAAAAAAGTCCGTATGGTATCGGCTGTAGATAGGCCGCTGGACCTCGTGTTCGATGGCCGTACGACGATCGAGATGAACCGCGGTGAACAGGTCGTGCTTTCGGAAAGCAAGTCCGTGACGACGTTTATCCGCATGCGCCACACGGGATTCGTGGGCGCCTTGCGTGAAAAGCTCGGCTGGACGGGTAAGCCCCGCCTGGCTTAATTCCTACTGATTTTCTGGAGAGACCCAGATGTGGCCTTCCTGAACGGCGGTCACCTGGATGCGTGTACCGGCTTCGATGATTTCGCCGTGTGTCTGCACGTCGAACAGCTTGGTACTGCCATCGGGCATGGTAAAGCTCGCCTGGCCCACGGGGCGCAGGAACGTCTTTGCGGTACCAACGGCGCCGACGGCGATTTCTTGCACGTCTTCGGTCGGGGAGGCGGCCGTCTCGAGGTCTGTCTTGAGCATGGGCGTCCAGCCTTCGGGCAGAAGCGGAATCAGGTACTTGCTTGCGGCAATCGGGAATACGAGCGCGACGGCCGCGCAACAGAGCATGTAGAGTAGCCCGAATAGCCAGGGCGTCGCGTCAAAAGTCGTCTCGACGGTCTCGGGAATATATTCCGGAATCTCCGACGGGGAGAACGAGAGCGCGAGTGCGAGTATCATACAGAGGATACCGCCGATGCCGAACAGGAACGTCCCAGGCATGACGAAGATTTCTACGAGGAACAGCACGACGCCCGCTACGAGCAAGATGGCGGGGATGTAGCCGTCGAGTTGCGGGGCGAACTGCCCGAGGAACACGATGCCGATGAGGATGATGCCGATGATGCCGAACAGGCCGAATCCCGGCGTCTTGAACTCGATATAGAGCGCTCCGAAACCGAGAATCAGGAGGATGCCCGAGATGGCGGCGATGGCGGAGGCGATGTCTTCGCCGAGGGTCGTCTCGACTTCACTCCTGCTTTCGATGGCAAGCGTCGTTTCGAATTCAGCACGGTCCTTGAACGTTCCCTTCGAAAAGCCGAGTTCCTGCGCTTCCTTGTCGGTCATGGTCAGGAGTTCGCCTTCTTTCACGAGGATCTTGGGGGCGCCCCAGAAGGCCTTCGCGGCGCTGTCCAGAACAGAGTACTTTTCGCCCTCGATGATAAGGACGGTGTCGCGTTCCGTCTTTTTGCCCTTGTCGAGCGTGGCGGTGAGCTCGAGGATTTCAAGTTCCGGAGTCACGAAGGATGAACTGAGCAGTTCGGGATAGCCGTTGCGCTGGGCGAGGTTCCTGAACTTGGCGCGGAGCGGGGATTGGATCTTTTCGCCGACGATTTGTGGCGTGCCGTCACCGCCTTGCACGATGGGTGCGCAGTCGCCGATGGTCGTGGCTTCGAGCATGTAGAGTTTTTTGCAGGCGAGGGCGATGAGGCTTCCCGCACTGATGGCTTTCTTTTTTACGAGGGCGATGGTTTCGGGGCCCTTGACGGCCATGATGGTGTCGACAATGTCGAAGGCGGCATCGAGGCGGCCTCCGAAGGTGTTGATTTCGAAGACGATATAGTCGGGATTTTCCTTGAGCGCGTCATCGATGGCGCGGGCGCAGAATTCGAACATCGCCGGTTCCACGTCGCCTTCGAGCTTGATCCAGACGGCGTGTTTCTTCTTGAGCTCCTGGAGGCTTGCGGATGAATCCGCTACGCTTGTTGCCGGTTCGGCGGTGGAGAGCGTCGTAGAAGAATCCGTCGTGGCAGAATCCGTCGCGGCAGCAACGGTCGTGGCGGAATCAACGGGCTTTACGGTCGCGGTATCGGCGGCGGCAAAGGCCACGGATACCAAAAGCACAGATAAAATACTTGAAAAGAGTTTCATACCCTCAATATACGAAGATTTGAGGGCAAAAGTCTAATAGGTTTCGTATTTTGCGTCTCTTTCCACGGGAATGAGACCTTCGTTTGTGATGAGGGCCTTCATGCGTTCGGGGCTCATGCCCACGGGTACCGTGGCACCGGCGGCATGCGTAATCTTTTCTTCGATAATCGTCCCGTCCAAGTCCGAGGCTCCGGCATGGAGCGCCTTCATCGCGGTCTCGATGCCCATCTGTATCCAGTACGCCTTGATATGCGGGAAGTTGTCGAGGAACAGTCTTGCGACGGCGACCGTGCGCAGGATATCTTCTTCGCTGGTGATGTTCGGGACAATCTTGTGGAGCGCGTTGTGTTCCGGGTGGTACACGAGCGGGATAAACGCGAAGAATCCGGGCGCTTCGTCTTGCAGGTCGCGCAGCATGCGCATGTGGGCGATGCGGTCCTCGATTTTTTCGATGTGTCCGAACAGCATGGTGGCGTTGGTCGGGATGCCGAGCTTGTGGGCTGCGCGGTGCACGTCAAGCCATTCTTCGCCGGTTTCCTTGCCGGGGCAAATCTGGTCGCGCACGCTCTGTACAAGGATTTCGGCTCCTCCACCGGGGAGCGCGTCAAGGCCCGCCGTTTTGAGCGTTGCCATAATCTGTTCGGGTGTCTGCCCGGAAATCTTGGCGAAGTGACAAATCTCGACAGCGGTAAACGCCTTGAGGTTCACTTTCGGGAATTCGACGCGCAGCTTGCGCAACATTTCGATGTAGTAATCGAACGGATGGTCCGGGTGGAGACCGCCGACGATATGCAGTTCGCGGGCTCCGCTGGCAATCGCTTCGGCCGCCTTTGCACGGATGGTGTCGTAGTCCCAGTCGTAGGCGGTGGGGCTGTCTTTCTTGATCTTGGAAAACGCGCAGAACTTGCAGTGCAGAACGCAGACGTTCGTGTAGTTGATCTGGCGGTTGTTTACCCAGTAGACGGACTTGCCGTGGCGGCGTTCTTTTTCGGCGTTCGCACGGGCGCAAAGCTCGTCGAGCGGAGTGTTCAAAAATAAATCTAAAGCTTCGGATTCAGTAAGGCGTGACATGCTATTTGAAATTCTTGCACCATTTGGGAACGATTTCGGTTGCCTTGCCCTGGATGGCGACGTCGGTATACGGGTCTCCATCGGGGATTTCTAGGTTGAGACAGGTGACCTTCGCTCCGAAACTGTGGGCAAAACTCTTGAAGCCTGCGGCCGGGTAGACGACGCTGCTCGTACCGATATAGACAAACTCGTCGCATTCCTTGAGCGCGTCCTGGATCATGTCCATGTAGAGAGGGACTTCTTCGAAGAAGACAATATCCGGGCGTGTCTTGGCGCCGCAGAACGGGCAAGTAGTTTCAAGGGTTTCTTCGCCGTTGAACATGAACTCGTGGCGTTCGTCCTTCATGCAACGGAGTTTCATCAGGTCCCCGTGCATATGGAGGATGCGCTTGCTGCCGGCGCGTTCGTGCAGGTCATCGACGTTTTGCGTGACGAGCAGGAACCGGTCGCCAAGGCGTTCCTCGAGTTCGGCGAGCGCCAGGTGTGCCGCATTGGGCTTGTGTTCAGGGAGTCCTTTGCGCAGGAAGTTGTAGAAGTCCATCACGCGCTTGGGGTCGCGGCGGAGCGCTCCAGGCGTGCAGACGTCTTCGATGTTTTCGTGCTCCCACATCCCGTCGTTGCCGCGGAAGGTGCGGAGCCCCGATTCGGCGCTGATACCCGCGCCAGTCAGTACAACCAATTTCTTTCCCTTGTTCATATCCCCTCAATATAGAATTTACTGCGAGATTCCTTCGAAGAACAATGCCTCTGCGACAATTCCGCGTTCAAAGTCGGGGAGGTAGAGGCTCTCGTTTTCACCGTGGGCGGCACATTCGGGGTCTTCGAGTCCGGTCATCAGGACGGGGATGCCTCCGAGGGTATTGCGGAAGAGTTCCGCTCCCGGGATGGACGCCCCGCAGCCGATAAAGCGGGTCTCGGTACCGTAGGCCTTGGTCATGGCGTCGCTCATCTTCTTGAAGAAGGGGTGGGCGATGTCGGTCGTGAACGGATTGGCGCCGTCTTCGGTGGTGATGGTGCATTCGAGCCCGTTCGGTACATGCTGTTGCAGGAATTCTACCAGCATCTGGGTGCAGGCGCCGGCATCCATGCCGGGGGCGAGCCGGATCCCGATGCGGGCGTAAGCGCTGTCTTGCAAGACGTTGCCCGCGTTGGTCCGGCTCCCCGCTTCCATCGCGGTGACCACGATGGAAGGCCTGCGCCAGAGCGTTTCGAGAATCTTGTCGCCCGGGACGTTCAGCTGCACGCGGTCCAAAACGCCGCCCTCGTTCCGGAACGTCTCTTCGCTGTAGTCAAGACTCCTGTACGATTCGAGTTCCTCGGTGGTTGGCGGGATAAGCCCGTCTTCGAAATGCGGGATGGCGATAGAACCGTCTTCACGCGTGAGCTCGGTAATCATGCGGCAGAGCGCCTGGGCCGGATCGGGAATGGGACCCGACCAGCTTCCGGAATGGAGGGGCGCCTTCGTACTCCTGAGCGTCACGTTTACGGCACTCATCCCGCGTAGCGTTGTCGTGATGGAGGGAACTCCCTTGGCGAAATTGCCGAGGTCGGCGATGATGACCGCGTCGCATTTGAGAAGTTCCTTGTTCTTCTCGAGGATTTCCGCGAAGCCTGCGCTGCCGGATTCCTCTTCGCCTTCGATGATGAATTTCAGGTTGGGGCCTTTGTCCCCGAGAGCCTTGCGGACCTGGCTGCAAGCGGCGATATGCGTGATGATACCGGCTTTGTCATCGGCCGTACCGCGCCCGTAAAGGCGGTCTCCCCTGGTTTCGGGTTCGAACGGCGCGCTTTTCCAGAGCTGCTCACGCATGGGCGGCTGCACGTCGTGGTGGGCGTATAGTAGGATCGTCGGGTTCTCGGGCCTGGTCAGGCTTTCGGCGTAGACGGAGGGCCTTCCGCTAGGCGGGAGCAGGAACTGGATGTTGGTATAGCCGGCCTCGCTGAACATCTTCTTTACGGCCTCGGCGCTATCCAAGACGAATTTCTGGTCGAAGTTGTCGAAACTGATGGAAGGAATCCGCACGAGCTGCTTGAGAGCCTCGATATACCCGGGCATGCCTTCGTGAATTCTGTTTTCTATCTCGGAAATCACTTTTGATACCTCTTTTTTTTATAATTTATAATTATATGGCTGTCGAATGCATTAATCACGAGTATTACTTGCGTTTTAGCGACCGGATTTTGGCGTTGATACGTAAAGTGTTCCACAATTATCCGGAATTCCGTCACGATTCCTTTAAGCATGTTGCCCGCTTGGCTCCGTTTATACCCTTTATGGGCGGCCGGCCGGACTTGCGCAAGCCGTTGAAGCGGGTCATCACCTTTTCCGACCACAGCAATTCCCTTTATTTCGGTTGTCCGATTATTTTGGCTGCAGGGGCGAACAAGACCGCCGAAAGGATTTGCGACTATGCAAACGTCGGCTTTGGCGGCATCACGGTAGGGACAGCGACCCGTAATTTCCGCGAAGGCAATACGCACAAGCCCCGCATCGGTTTCCTCGAAAAAGAGAGAGCCATCCACAATAGCATGGGCCTCAACAACGAAGGCGTCGAAGTCATCGCGCGCCGCGTCGACAAGCAGTTGGTGAAGGCGCACAAGGCGGGCCTCTGCGTGGGCATCTCGGTTGCCGAGACTCCGGGCCTCACCGATCCCGAAGAAAAACTGAAGGATATCATCGAAAGTTTCTCTATCGCCTACAAGGCTGCCGACTATATCGAAATTAACGTCAGCTGCCCCAATACGGGCGAATCCCGCGTAGACCTGGACATGAGCTTCTCGGAACGCATCTTTACCGAAATCATGAGGTTCCGCAATACGCTCGGGCTCCGCAAGGCAGTCTATGCGAAACTGAGCCCGGACCTTTCTGAACGTCACCTGATTGCCATCATGGAAATGCTTGTGCGTACCGGCGTGAACGGAGTCGTGGTGGGGAATACCTACCCGACGGCGAAGATTAGCGAACTGCCTGTTTCGACCAAGTACGATGAACTCTGCCCGTTGCGCGCCGACGGGGACTGCGGTGGAATGTCAGGCCGTCCCCTTTACGAAAACATGGTGTGGAACGTCCAGTACATCCACGAACATTATCCGCAGATGAGCATCATCGCCTGCGGCGGCATTGACCACGGGTACAAGGTGTACGACCTCATCAAGATGGGCGTCGATGCCGTGCAGTGCTATTCCGTGGTCGCTTTCCGCTGGATGGCTGCGCATGCCATGCGCAACGAACTGGCCATGCGCAACGAACTGATGGACGCCATGCTGAACGACGGTTACAAGTCCCTCGGCGAATACGACGACCGCAATCCGAAAAAGTGAAACGAGTCCTGAGAGTTATCCTGTGCCTGCTTTTTGCCGCTGGACTTTCTAGCGGCAAGGACTTTATGGGTATACCCATAGAGGAATCCGAAGCTATCGCGGAAAGGCCCTTGCCGACGTGGATCTTTGGCGGGGGCGGGTTCTTGCGGTACTACCTCAACTCGGTGGACGGCGGTGTGCGGGCTTCTGCCGACTTTCGTTTCCTAAAGCACCATTCGCTTGGGCTCTTCGGTATGCTCCACCTGGGGGACGACCTCTCCGAAGTGGGTATAGATTACCGCTTCTACTTTTTGGGGCGGCTCATGCAGTCCGGGCATGACGATTTCTTAAGGTTGGGCATTTCAGGATTGTATATGGAAAAGGGCGACGAGACCTTTTTCCCGCCGGTGATTTCCTTTGGGTACGGTCGCGACATCCTGTTTTTCAAAAAGGCGGACCTGCTGGGCCGAATCCAGCTGAGCGGTAACTATATCATTGGCGAACCCGTTTCCAAGAGGCAGGAATGGCTGCTCATGGATCAAGAGGCGCACTTCTTGTTGTCGCTTGAATTTTCGTTGATGTTTTTCTGATAGGGAGGCGTGAATCGTGAAACGCGTTGTTCTTCTGTGTATTTTCGTCTTGTGTGCTATACCCGCTTTTGCTGGCCCGTGGCTTGGCGTCACGTTCAAGAAGACTACTTATGAAAACCACCTGGCTCTCGATGTCAAGGGCGTCCACCCGGGTTCGGGCTGCTTTACCGCAGGTGTTGTCTCGGGGGACAAGATTATCGGCATCAACGGCAAGCCTCTTGCAGAAATGTCCCAGATTACCTCGGTGATTTCGAAGTCCAAGACGGGAAGTACGGTGAATATCGAAGTCTTCCGCGATGGCAAGAAAATCCCGCTGAAGGTGAAGCTGACGGACCGCCCGGACGATATCAGCAGCCTGACTGGTTCTGCCATTGGAAGCAAGATGGCGGAGCTGGGGAAGAACTTCTACCAGAACGGCGACAAGCGCAAGGCGAAGCCCAAGGCCACGCTCCTCGATTTCTGGGCGACCTGGTGCGGCCCGTGCCGCCAGACACTCCCGATTCTTGAAAGCATCTATTCCAAGCTCGGTAACCAGGGGTTAGAGATTATCGGTATTGCCGACGAAGACTTGGGAACGCTTAACGCGTTCTATGAACGCCAGCACCGTTCCCCGTACCCGCTGTACCGCGATGCGACCAAGGAACTTTGGCGCCGTTACGGTATCAGGTCGGTCCCCACGCTCATGCTTCTCGACAGCGAAGGCTATATCAAGGGCGTGTGGAGTGGCGTTCCAAACCAAAAAGCTCTTGAACAGCTTGTTCAAGAGACCATGGCTCAGTAAAACTGAAGTGATGCCGGATTAATCCTGGCTGGCCTTCTTCTGCGCGGCGAAGATTTCGTCGTATTGGCTCTTCGAGATGCGCTTGTATCCGGTGGTGATGGAACCGAATTCGTAGTAGGCGGAATCGCCCTTCACCTTCATCACGTATTCCATATCCAGCGAGTTCTTGCCGCGGAGTGCGCCGCCCGAAACGGTAGCCTGCAGGTCACCGTTGATGTTGCGGATGATGTAGTCGGTACCGTTTTCGGTAAGGACTTCGAAAATCATATTGGCTTCGCCCTGCCAGTAGCCCACGTAGTTCGAAGAACTTTCACCGCAGGCGGTAAACATCAGGGGGGCGAGAGAGAGAGATGCAATAGCGAGAATCTTTTTCATGCCATTAAAATAGTTATTTTTGTCCCGAAAAATGAAACATTTATACCTGTTGGCTCCAATTCTCGCAATTTTAGCGATTTTCGCTGTATATTTTCTTATACAAACGAACCGCAGGCCTGTTCCCCATTATGAACCCAAGGAAGAACCCGAGGTCATTTTCGATGCGGAGGAGTACCTTCGGCAGTTAAAACGCGACCACCGCCCGTTCGGTAACCGCGGCGTCCACAGGCTTTTGCTGAAGAGGACGCACCAGAAGGCGGGCGTCTACCTGGAAAGCCTGGAGCCGGTGATGGATTCGATCGGGCTCGAAATCGTGAACGTCTTCCATTCGGTGATGGGCTTCGAGTATGTGCCCGTGATTACGAGCGGCAACGACTGGCCGTACCACAAGAAAACATCGAAACACTATGAAAACAAGGCGCTCGATTTCCGCATCAAGTTCTTGCTACCCGAAGAAAAGAAGAGCGTTGTCGAGCTTGCAAAGAAAAAACTGGAAGGCCGCGCCCGAGTCATCTGGGAAAAGGGCGAGATGGAACACTTGCACGTGGAATTACTTGAGTAGTGAGCGATGAGCCGTGAGGGATGAGGCTCACCATCGTCACCCTGAACACGTTTCAGGGTCAGCTGTTTTATCCAGTAGAAAAAACTGATCCTGACTTGCGTCAGGATGACTGCAGTGTCAGCATGACTTGAATGTCACTTGCAGCACCTGAACCCGACGCTCGGGTATTGGTTCTGCGGGTAGAAACTGAACTTGCTTTCGGTACACTGGCTTCCGTTATTCGTATTCCAGGCGCCACCGGCAACGAGGAACATGTTCGGGTGGTCCTTGCTCGTAGAAGAAGTCCATTCCCACAGGTTCCCGTTCATATCGTACATGCCCCACCAGCTACGGCACTGTTCCTTGCGGCCGCTACGCTTTACGGCCTTGGTGTTCGTGTTGCACTTGTTCTGCTTGTAGCTGTCGCCGTAGGAGTAACGTGTCTTGTCCTTGCCGCGGCATGCCGCCTGCCATTCTTCGATCGTGCAGAGGTGCTTGCCGGCCTGTTCGCAAAGGCTCACGGCCTCTTCGTGGCTGACCATGTCGCGCGGGTTCTCGTCGGCTGTGTTCGGATATTCGTAGGCGTCAACGCAGACGGTCTTGCTGCCGACGGGGACGGGGTAGGCGTTCTTGCCGCAAATGTTGTCGCTTGCCATGTCGTATTTCGCTTCTTCCCAGGCGGTCTTGTTGCCGACGGAGTCTTCGGCGAAGTAGAAGACGGAACCGGTCTTGTTGTATTCGACGGCCTTGGAGGCGTCTTGCGGATGTAGCGTATCCCCGATAGAGAGGAACGTCTTGCACTTGATTTCGTCGCACTTGACCTTCAGCTTGATGGGGTCGTAGTAGCGTCCGGCGGGCGGTGTGATTTCTGCGGTGGGCGGAACCTGGTCGGCGGCGCGGATGCTATCGAGCAGGCGCTGTTTTTCGATGGAATCGGCACGGGCCTTTTCGATAGCGGCGAGGCTGTCGGCGATGCGTTGCAGGCTATCCTGGCGGGCTTTTTCGAGAGCGGCCAGGCTGTCGCGCACGTGGCGGATGCTGTCGCGGTTCAATGTCGGCTTGGGCGTGTTGTCGACGGTGTCGAGAGCGGCCAGGGAATCGGCAATGCGGATGCTGTCGGCAATGCGTGCGGCTTCCAATGCGGCGAGGCTGTCGGCCCTCATCTTCTCGAGAAGCCTCAAGCTGTCAAGGATGTGCTTCTGACGGGCTTCGAGTTCTGTTTCTTGTTCCTTGCGGAGGGCTTCTTGCTTGATCTTGTCAAGCTGACACTGTGCAATAAAGAGGCACAACAGCAAGAGGAACATGAGGACGAGGACGACAACGTTCCTCTTCTTGTGCTTGTTCTGCGTATTGCTATTGTTCTTGGGCGTATTCGTATTCATGGCGGTACGTAAAAAAGGTGGAGCTAGTCTTCAATGGCGGCCTTCTCGGCGGCAACCCTTTCTTCGTGGAAGAGTTCTGCCCAGTGGCGTTTGATTTCTGCTTCGAGTTCTTTGATGCTGAGCTTGCGGCGGAGGCTGTTGCGGTAGGCGATGGATATGCCGCCCGTTTCTTCGGAAACGACAATCACCATGGCGTCGCATTCGGCGGCGAGTGCCTTGGCCGCGCGGTGGCGCATGCCGTAACCCGCGTCTCCTTCCACGTTACCCGTGGGCATCGGGAGGATGCATCCCGCGGCGACGATGCTATGGCTGTTCAGCAGTACGGCGCCGTCGTGGAGCGCGGAGTTCGGGAAGAACAGCGCGCGCAGCAGGCGCGAACTGATTCTTGCGTTCAAAATTTCACCGGTTTCTTCGTAGTTGCGCAGGCCCACGCGCTTTTCAAGCACAATCAATGCACCCACGTGGTTCTTGGCGAGGTCCTGCACGGCCGACGTGATGGATTCGGTGACTTCGTCGAGGCCGCTGGAATGGAAGAACAGCTGCCGCAGGTCTGCTCGGCTGATGGACTGGCCGATTCGCGTCAGGGCGCTTCGGATTTCGGGCTGGAACAATATCACCAACGCCACGATACCGATACCGGTCAGGTTGGAAAGCAACCAGGTAATGCTCCGCAGTTCCCACCACTGGGCGATAAGCCAGGCGAGAATCAAGAGCAGGCCGCCCACGATCATCTGCACGGCGCGGGTGCCGCGGAACAGCAGGAACACGTAGTAGAGGATGATGGACACGAGGAGCACGTCCAGGATGTCCGCCATTCTCACGTCGATGACATCGAATATCTTAAACAGTACCATAGGACCTCAGCGCCTCCAGGTAAAGTATAGATTCTTTTGCTTCGCGTACGTCGTGCACGCGGATGACACTTGCGCCTCCAAGGACCGCTACAATGCCCGCGGTAACCGTCGGGATGAGCCTGTCGCTGGATTCTAGCCCCGGCATCTTGCCGATGTAGGACTTGCGCGACGTTCCGACGAGTACGGGGTAGCCGTCTTGCAGGAACGCGTCGGTAGACTTCATCAGGTCGATGTTGTCCTGGACCGTCTTTCCGAAACCGATTCCCGGGTCGAGGCAAATCTTTTCTTTCTTTACGCCCAGGGCAATCAGCTTTTCAGCCTGGACGAGCAATTCTTCGCGGACTTCCTGTACCACGTCTGTATACGGCTTGAAGTCCTGCTGCATCTTTCCGAAACTTCCGCGCATGTGGTTCAGCACGACGGAGGCTCCCGTACGGGCGACCGTTGCCATCATTTCGGGATCCATGGTGCAGGCGCTAATATCGTTGATGATATGCGCCCCCAGCTTCATGCTTTCTTCGGCCACCTTGGACTTCACGGTGTCGACGGAGATGTAGAACTTGCGGTTGCCGGGATTGTCGAGGTCTTCAGAAATCACGGACAGCTGGGCCAGGGCTTCCACGACGGGGCATACGCGGTCCAGTTCTTCCTGTTCGCTGACGGGTTCGCTTCCCGGGCGGCTGCTTTCGCCGCCGATGTCGAGGATGGTGGCTCCCTGCTGCAATAGCGTCACCGCATGTTCGTAGGCGGCGTCGGGCGTATTGTGCTTGCCGCCGTCAAAGAAACTGTCCGGAGTCACGTTCACGATGCCCATCACGAGCGGCATGGACGCTACAGGGACGATATCGTTCCCGATTTGCCACGGCAGTGCGCGGTTCTTATCGAGGTATTCCCTGAGCATTACGATTCGGGCTCCTTTGGTTCGATACCGGCAGTCGGTGCAATTCCTGCGGCCTCGGGCTTCGGGACGACGGGCGTCTCGTTCGCTACCGGAGCGATAGGCGGCTGCTTGCCCGGGTCGGGCGGGGGAGTCTCCTCGCGTTTTTTCTTCGCGGCCATTTCCTCGAGCGCCTGGTACTGGCGGCTCTTCTTGGTGCCGGTGAGCTTTTCGCCGGCCATGACCTTGTCGATTTCTTCGCGGTCGAGCACCTCGAATTCAAACAGCGCTTCGGCGAGGTCCACGAGCTTGTCCTTGTTCTCTTCGAGGAGCTTGCGGGCGGCCTGGTCCATGCGCTTGATGAGCCCGTTGACGGCATTGTCGATTTTTTCGGCCATCATTTCGGACATTTCCTTCGGTTTGCTTATCTCGCGGCCGAGGAAGACCTCTCCGTCGGTACGGCTGTAACATACCGGCCCGATTTCTTCGTCGAATCCCCATTCCGTGACCATCTTGCGGGCAAGTTCAGTAGCGCGCTGGATGTCGTTGGATGCCCCCGTGCTCTGGTGGTTGAAGAAGATGAGTTCGGCAAGGCGGCCGGACATCATGATCATAATGCGTTCTTCGGCGTATTCGCGGCTGTAGCTCACCTGGTCGCGTTCGGGCAGACTCATGGTCACGCCGAGGGCGCGGCCGCGCGGGATAATTGTAATCTTGTGGAGCGGGTCGCTGTGCTTGCACAAAAGCGTCATGAGGGCGTGGCCCGCTTCGTGGTAGGCCGTGTGTCGCTTTTCCTCGTCGGTCATCAGGAGGGTGCGGCGTTCGGCACCCATGCTGAGTTTGTCGCGCGCTTCTTCGAAGTCGAGCATCGTCACCTTCTTGTTGTTGAAGCGTGCGGCGAGGAGTGCGGCTTCGTTCACGAGGTTCTCGAGGTCGGCACCGGCAAGTCCCGGCGTGCCCTTCGCGATGGCGGAAACGTCCACGTCCTTGTCGAGCGGAACCTTCCTCTTTTTCAAATGTACCTTCAGGATTTCTTCGCGGCCCTTCAGGTCGGGCAGTCCCACCACGATCTGACGGTCGAATCGGCCCGGGCGCAGCAACGCCTTGTCGAGTACGTCGGGGCGGTTG